>CAYWPF010000040.1:0-4084 GCA_964460065.1 uncultured Enterobacteriaceae bacterium | reverse complement strand
TAATCGGGGGCAGATTTCATGTCGCGAGCGGCGACTTTTCTTCGGTGAGCGGCGGCTTCGCAAACACAGCGAGCGGGGACTGGTCCTCAGTGAGCGGCGGCCGCGCGAACATAGCGAGCTTTGGCCAATCATCGGTGAGCGGAGGTCTGAACAACGAGGCGAGCAGTTGGTCTTTCTCGGTCAGCGGTGGATTACAAAATGAGGCGAGCGGCGAATATTCCTCGGTGAGCGGAGGATATCTAAATAAGGCGACCGAGACTGTGTCTTCGGTCACCGGGGGAAGTGAGAATATCGCCGATGAAGGGGGTGAAACTCTTCCCTGACCCAACTGTATTTACTCTGTGACCTGCAGCCTTCTGCGGGTTGCTTTCCCGCCCGGGAGGGGGTCCCTCCTCCCTTGGGCGGTTTTTTGTTGGGCCGGCGTTTTTCGTGGCAGTTCCGAGGCAACTGCGAGATGTGTCCGTGGGTGTTTCATCGCCAAGGCGGACCGATCAAAACCTTCCGTGGGTCATGGGCCCGGGCTTGCGCAGAAGCCGGATTGGAGGGTAAGATTCCGCACGACTTTCGACGGACAGTGGTCCGCAATTTGGTGCGGGCCGGGGTGTCGGAACATGTGGACCAGCAGATGACAGGTCATTTGACGCGAGCGATATTTGACACATACGATATAGTGAGCACCGGAGACCTGAAAGCCGCGGCGATAAAACTGAGCGAGAGGATAAACACTCAAACAACGGCAAAAACAACGGCAACGGACCACAGAGCAGGAAGTGGAGCGGCGATAAGTCATTGATTTCATTACTGTGCCGGGATGGCGGAATTGGCAGACGCAGTGGACTCAAAAGACACTGGTAGTGATATAACTAAGTGATACACAGAGCTACGGAGTAGGACAGGCTTGTGTTTTGAGGGGATTCGCCAAAGGGCGACTTGCTCCGTAGCACTCGATATCCTCCCTTATCACGCTCAAACAACGGCAAAAACAACGGCAGTGTAGGGCGCGTCTCTCATCGCCCCCTGACGCTGTCTGGGGCCCCCATCCGCCCTCGCAAAAACGTCCGCTCGCTTGATATACGTATGATCGGGGCGCACGCGTCCGTGCAAAAGCAGTAAAGAGGTTTCAAAAACCATTTATAATTAGTGATTAAGCATTCCTTCAATATTTTTTTGACTTTTAAAGGACTAGAAATCGTCTCAAATGTTAATCGACTACCACCAGTTCCAACTAGTTCTACATTACCGTAACCTAAGATACGTCCCAATACCCCTTGTTTCAATTCAACTGTTTCAGTTTGGGATAATAACAATTCTTCCGTTTTTCTAGAAATAATCCCTTTCTTTTTAAGACTTTTCTTTGTGGTCACGGCTTGTTCAGTAAATAGAATGGCTACAGCACGATACACACCATATGCAGTTGGAATAAATAATAGGAGAAACCCGATAACAAAAAAAAATAATGGACTAGTCCACACTATCCAATGATATGAAAATTTATGTTCAACCTTTTCATCACCACTTAATGTTTTTTCAATATATCCCATATACCCCTCGAAAAATAATTAATTGAATATTTCAACATACATATCGTATGTGCCAGGATTATTCGCTGTTTCCATTTGGGATTCTTTTTTTTTGCGTGCGTTTATTCCGTCTTCGGTTTCCATTCGGTGGCCAATTTTTGGGCTTCGGCGATTTGTTCCGGCGTATCCTTCCATAATTCGAGTAGAGACATGCCGGCTCCTCCGCCGGCGCGTTGCTGAACCAAAAAGAATCACCAGGTGTACCGGTCCCTCCTAGCAAGACGTTCAACACGTCTGCAAGAGGAAAGAGGCCCTGTCAGGTTGCAATACGGAACGACAGTGGGTTAATCACACAGTGCGGGTAGCGGAGGAACGGGTGGCGGTTCGCGGGCTGTAATCTATCTCGTGCGTCGGGGAAAGACCTATCCTTATATGGAAGGACGTCCGAACGACTTCTGGGGCAAGTGGGATGCCGAACACGAGCGCTGGCATCCCCTCATACATCACTGTGCCGACGTCGCGCTGTGCATGGAAGCAATCCTGTCACTCGATATACCGCGGAGAAGGCTGGCACGCACGGGCGGACTCGACGATCTAAGTCCCTCCCAATCACAACGGTTAGCCTTTTTCGCGGCGCTGCACGATATTGGAAAGTTCAATCGCGGGTTCCAGGGAAAAATAATCGATACCGGCGTCTCGGCCGGGCATGTCTCAGAGGCGTATTACCTCTTGGCCGACCCGGCCCTGCGCCCTTCTGTAACCCAGGCCCTCTTCTTCAATCGACTGCAAGCCTGGAGCGCTGATCCAGCGTTGTTTTTGGCCTACTTGTTGGTGGCTATTTCTCACCACGGTCGACCGGTAGCTGCACCGAAGGGCGTCGATCCTTCAATCTGGCGCGCCGATGATCGATTGAACCCTTTGCAGGGGGTAGCGCTATTAGCCCAGGCCGCCGCCGCTTGGTTCCCGGCGGCCTTCGAACCAAGCGACGCGCTACCTTCTCATCCTCCGTTCCAACACACCTACAGTGGTTTAGTCATGCTCGCCGATTGGATCGGTTCGGATACACGGTTTTTTCCCTACTCTGAAACCCAGAATTTGAATGTTCCGTCCCGCCGCGCCGCCGCGCGCGTAGCCCTTCGAGAATTGGGGATGGACACTAGCGCTACCCGGTCTCAGCGGCCAGTGTTACCGACGTTTGCAGAAATGTTTCCGGGTTTTACCCCCCGGCCCATACAACACACTATGGAGTCGGTGAGTCCTCACAGTGTTGCGATCCTGGAGGCGGAGACGGGGTCAGGCAAGACGGAAGCGGCCTTACGCTACTACCTCCGCCTATTCTACGAGGGGCTTGTCGACGGATTATATTTCGCATTACCCACACAAAGTGCGGCGGTCCAGCTCCATTCGCGCGTTCGCGAAGCGATCGGCAGCGCACTTGGATCTGTCGCGCCACCGGTAATATTAGCCGTGCCTGGGTACATCCGGGTGGACGACCAGGACGCACAACGTTTGCCACATTTTACCGTGCTATGGCCGGACCAAGAGCGGTATCGTTACCGTGGCTGGGCAGCTGAACACCCCAAACGCTATATGGCTGCGCCCCTTGTGGTAGGCACAATCGACCAGGTACTCCTCTCCTGTCTCCAAGTATCTCATGCACATATGAGGGGAGCGGCTCTGCTGCGCCATTTGTTGATCGTTGACGAAGTACACGCGAGCGATGTGTACATGACAACTTTACTTCGTGAGGTATTAGCTATTCACGCCGACGCGGGGGGCTATGCGCTGCTTATGTCCGCCACGCTTGGCGGCGAGACGCGCGCGCGGCTGCACGGTGACGCAGCCTCGCCGACACGAGACCTGCACCAAGCACAAACCTTTCCCTATCCCGTGGTGACCTCCAGCACTGGAAACAAACAGACGCAGCTACCGATACCGACGGTTGAGCAGACGGATAAAGTTGTACATGTCACCTTGTGCCCTCTTGCTCATGACAGCGGCGGTATCGCTGCATTGGCAGTTGAAAAGGCAACACAAGGAGCCCGCGTCCTCGTGCTGCGGAACCTTGTACGGGAGGCGGTGGAGACACAGCAGGCAATAGAGGCGCTTGCCGGTGAGACGCACGGGTTATTTTTTACCTGCGAAGGTACTCGGACGTTGCACCACTCACGTTTTGCGACGCTCGACCGCATGAGTTTGGACGAATCATTGGAGGCCCAATGTGGCAAGTCCAATCAAAAAGGGACAAAAATTGTCGTCTCAACGCAAACGATCCAGCAGTGTCTTGACGTCGATTTTGATTATCTCATTACCGATTTATGCCCGATGGACGTACTCCTTCAACGTATTGGACGTTTGCATCGGCACCAACAACGAGTCCGGCCCAATCCTTTCCGGAGCGCACAGGTGGTCGTCTTAACTCCGCAAAGTCGCTCCTTAGAAGCATATATTTTTCAAAAGGGAAGAAATGCCGGAGAGGCTCGCGGGCCGAGCGGCATAGGCACGGTCTACGGGGATCTACGTATTCTAGAAGCGACCTGGCAAGTGCTCGAACACACACCGAC
>CAYWPF010000039.1:0-19264 GCA_964460065.1 uncultured Enterobacteriaceae bacterium | reverse complement strand
CAATTCCTAATACCGTGCCAAGCATGATAGAGGCTCCTTACAAAGAATGACTTTCTTAGGGGCCTGTCTACCACTTTTCCCAGCCTAGCACTAGTAACGGACGAAGAAATCACTGACAGTGCAATCCAAATACACGCCCAGATCTGCCAGACAAATCCCTTTGCAACCCAAGTGAGACCCGGGTGGAACCCGTTGTCATTTGCTTCCCGGTTTGTTAACCACCCACCCATAACTTCTTATTAGGGAGATCGAAACGCCACCGAGGAGGGCCATATGTCAGCGGACAAAAACGAAGTAAGTGTTCAGGGGGGGATCGATTGCGACGGCCATATTCTAGAACCACCCGACCTATGGGAAAAGTATCTAGAACCCTCTTTCAGAGATCGAGCAATACGCATACGGACGGACGACGAGGGCTGGGAGTATTTCGAGTTCGACAATAAGCCGTCGCGTTTGTGCCACCGCGGCTTCCCTGGCCTTCTTGGCGCCATGGGAGAACCAGACATAGTCCCAGGACCAGCACGCACATTTCTTGGCGGCGCGCCGTTCGGCTCTATGGACCCTAAAGAGCGTATTACCCGTATTGAAGGTGAAGGACTTTCAAAAGTCATCTTATACCCTACTGTCAGTTTATTGTGGGAGAGCGAGGTGGAAGATCCAGAACTCTCCGCCGCATATTGTCGCGCGTACAACCGATGGATAGTAGACTTTTGCTCAGAGTCGGGCGGACGTCTAATTCCGATCGCCCACTTGTCTGGCAGCGATCCTCAGGAAGCTGCAAAAGAACTAGAGCGTGCAGTCAAGGACGGCTGTAAAGGCGCGTTCTTCGCACCGTTTACCTGGACAAAGAAGTCGCACGGACACCCAGATTACGACGTGGTGTGGAGCACAGCACAACATCTGGACGTACCCATCGCTATACATCCTACTTTCGAACCCGCGAGATTCACGCATTTAACCCGTTTCGACGAGCTAACACCGACGGAACCGATCGAGTTTAATTGGTATCTCGACGTTTTAGTTTCTCAAGGCATGCAGCAGGCCTTTGTCGCCCTCTTCCACCACGGCGTATTCGAACGTTTCCCAAAGGCAAAAGTAATAGTGCTGGAATCGCAGGCCGGATGGATTGGTTCCTTGCTTGATCGCATGGATGCGGTTTTCCACGGACCGCTCGCTCATTCCACACAACTTAAAGAGAAGCCGAGCTACTATTTCAAAAGGCAATGCTGGATCTCCGCTGATCCTGACGAAAAAGCTCTTCAGAGATTAATCGAGTTCGTAGGATCCGAGAAGTTTTTCTGGGCCTCTGATTTCCCGCACCCAGACCACAGCGCAGAATACATACCTGCATTAAAGCGGTTGATTACCCCGCTTGGTGAAAAGGCCAGGCAGCAGGTTATAGGACGTAATGTCGCAGAAGTGTACAAGCTCGGCGAGTAGGACTCAGCCTTGCACGGGAGACGGTCGGATGCCACGCGCGTTTAAGGCTCACCGCGTCCGCCCGTCTCTCGTACCCACTCTGCGGCTCGCCGCACATCGAAACTAAAGTCCTCCCAATCTCGGGTAAGGTGCCTATTGTAAAATCTGTCGTTTTCAAACGCCGCCGCCCAATGCTCTATCATGTATTCCGTCTCTTCGTGTCGCGGGGGGAGAAGCCAACGACTCTTTGATTCGTAATGGTACAACTTGGCATGTGGCGTGTAGATGATCCGGTATCCATGCTGTTGCAACCGTAAGCACAGGTCCACATCATTAAACGTAACAGCAAGTTCTTCTTGCATCCCCCCTAGTTCCTCGTAAACGGCCTTCGGTAGCATAGCGCACGCTGCCGTTACCGCACTGCAATTACGCACCAAATGAGGTAGCGCATAATAGCCGAGATGGTCTGAAGGTTGGTACTTAAAAGCGTGACTCGCGATCCCGGCTACTCCAAGAGTGACACCCGCGTGTTGTAACGTAGAATCTGGGTATAAAAGTTGTGCCCCCACCGCACCGACGCCCCTACGCTGGGAATGTTCAACCATCGCTTCTAACCAGTCGGGGGTTATAACCTCGACGTCATTGTTCAGGAACAATAAATGGTCGCCGGCGGCATGAGCCACGGACCCATTACATAGCCTGGCGAAGTTAAAAGGCGCAGAATCCACCACGACCGCATGTGATAACTGTTCCAAGTAGGACAAACTCTCCGGGTCCTCAGTCCCGTTGTCCATAATGATGATCTCATAATGTGGATAGGTTGTGAGATTCTCCACGCTGTCGATGCAATTCCTGAGTAATGTCACCTGGTCTCGGCTCGGGATAATTATACTCACTAAGGGCGCCCCTCTAATTCCGCGACGAACGTGGTACGTGCCTAATTCGGGCCCGTCCGAAACGACCGCCTCTTCGCCCCGCCTCGCGAGTGCCGCGCGGAGGGCTTCTTTCATGCTTTGTTCCTTGTGCCCCCCCGTGCGGCCTGTACCCCTATGGTATAAAACACGAGAAATGTGGCCTATTCGGTCCGTCTGTTCCGAACAGCGAAGCGCCAAATCGTATTCGACATCGATATCGCAAGAATTTTTAAGCCCTCCCACCCCGTCTAATAGGTTCCTCCGGTAAACTCCGAGACAGCATGTATACGGACGAGACATGCACAGGTCCGGTGACCAGTCCGGCTTAAAGAATGGGTCGCGGTGAATACCGTCCGCGTCGATGCGGTCCTCGTCCGTATACAAAAAGTCCCAATTATTTTTATCCAAGTGCCGATTAACCATCTCTAACGCTTCTGGCGCCAATTGATCATGTTGACCTAGAAAGGCGACGTACCCGCCTGACGAATTTTCGATCGCTGCGCCAAGGGTGCGCGGATCCGAAGCTTTGTTTGCCATGCCCGTACTTCGAAATCGAAGATCCAGGGTCTCCGCGTCCCGACATAGAGCACGCGTTTCCTCTGATCTTTCTTCCGGACAAAGCAAAAGCTCCCAACCAGGAAAAGTCTGTTGTTGTAACGACCGCAAGGCTCTCTGAAACAAGAGGCGGTCTGGTTCTCTGACCAACATAAACAGTGAAAATTTTGGCGGTCCGGATCCGTGGGAGTCAGTACCACGAAATGGATTTCGAGAGGCTGTCGTTTCCGCCCATCCCGCGTAACCGTCAGACCATAACCACTCGAACCAGAGTCCACTCGGCTTCACAAGGCGCGAGGCAATCCGTCGGACTCGTCCACGCCAATATTTTAAAAGTGCAAGAAGCTGCCACACTTTGAAGTCTTCACGCGAAATCACGTTACTTCTCCCGCCGAGTACCGGTAGGATTATACGCTGGAACTCCTACCCTTGCCGAAATACCCAACTCTCAGGTTGTCGTTCGCTGGCTCTGATCCACAGCATAGCATCCGCCCAATTACTTTATACAGACCCGAACCATTCAAGGCTTTATGGTCCCGCCTGATACGAAACCAGTAGAGGCTCTCCCGACTCGAGTAGATTTTTGCTAATTTATTATGGGGAGAACTACCGTGCCAGCAGATATTTCAGTGGTAATTGCTACCTTCAGGCCAGGCTCGATGATTAACGATTGTATTTTGGCTCTTCTCGACCAACGAGGGCCACACTCCGCGGAGATTATCGTCGTGGACAGCTCTGCTGATGGAACCTCAGAACAGATTCAGAAAGAATTCCCTTCTATCACGGTCGTACCATTGCACCGACAAACCCATCAATCCGTGGCTAGAAGCATTGGCATACGCCATGCGACCGCCCGTTTTATCGCCATCACGGACCAGGACTGTGTCCCCGCCTCCGACTGGCTGCAGCGTTTGGTCTCGCTCCATAACGAAGTCCACTACGGGGCTGTTGGTGGATCTATTTTGAATGGTACTCCCCGAAGTATTGTCGGCACGGCATCGTACTTGATAGAATTCAACGAGTACCTACCCGTCGGCGCGTCGCGGCTTGTCCGGATGATCCCGCACTGCAACATCTGTTTTCGTCGGGAAATTTTCGAAACGGTGGGGACACTCCGGCCCGTACCTCCCGGTGCAGAGGACTTAGTTTTCAATTTCTTATTAGTGCAAAAAGGTGAAAAAATATTGTTCGATCCGCAAATCACCGTAACACATCAAAACCGCACAAATCTGTTATCTTTCTTCCGTCATCAACACCTACTGGGCCATGGGTCGGCTGCCGCGCGGCGCGCCGTACAAATGCCCGGCAGATTCTTCATTGAAAACCCCGCTTGCTGCGTCGCGCTGCCTTCCTTACGGTTAGCGAGGACAGCGGCCCGACTGTGCCATACACGGTTCTGGTCTTTCTTACAGTATCTACTTCTGTTACCCATTCTGCTACCGGGATATGTGGTGTGGGCGGCCGGCTTCCGCGACGGCGCCAAAAATAAGTAAGGCTTTCAACGCAATTAGGGGTAGGGAGAATGCAGAGGAACACCGCTCTCGGCAGAATAGGCAAGACCACTAGTCTCTTTTGAGTACAGCAACTAATGGATCAAATAGAAGTCTCAGTCATCATTCCGGTTTTCAACGAGGCCAGTTCTCTCCCTGAACTAATCGCAAGAACTGATAGTACCCTCGAATCAAACGGGAAGTCTTACGAAATATTAGTAATCGACGACGGTAGCCGCGACGAAACGGCTGAGGTTGTCCGCGAACTCGCCGCCGGCCACCCGCACCTCAAGTGTATTCGCTTTCGCCGCAACTACGGGAAAGCCGCTGCGCTGTCCGAGGGCTTTACGCGCGCTCTAGGCAATTTTATCCTCACCATTGACGGTGACCTGCAGGACTCTCCTGAGGAAATCCCCCGGCTCATAGACGCCCTCTCTGGCGAAACGGATGTCGTCTGCGGCTGGAAACACCGAAGACAAGACAAGCTGACCCGGGTCATCAGCTCACGGCTGTTCAATGCTGGTACGCGTTTGGTGACTGGCCTGAGGTTACACGACATGAACTGCGGTCTAAAAGGTTATCGTCGCCAAGTTGTTCAGGAACTCAATTTGTACGGAGAAATGCATCGATTTCTTCCCGTGATCGCGAATCAAAGGGGCTTTACGATTTCAGAGATCCGTGTCAGACACCACCCTCGTAGGTTTGGCCGGTCCCGTTATGGAGCATCTCGGGCACTGAGCGGTATCTTTGATCTTATTACCCTACTCATATTAGGCCGTTATACCCACAAACCGCTTCATTTCTTTGGTCTCATCGGCCTCACAAGCGGCCTGGCCGGGACTGGTATCATGGTTTATCTCGCCGGGGGCTGGATTTTCGGGCATTGGATACAAAACCGTCCGTTGTTCGTGGTGGGAATTTTTCTTCTTCTTTCTGGCCTCCAATTTATCTTCTTCGGGTTAATGGCCGAACTGTTCATCTTCTTGAGTGCACGACGGGAAGACTGCAGCGTTGTGGAAGTCATCTCTAACGAAACGGCTGTCGTTCGAACCAGCTCTGCTGATATGGGAACGAGGTCTGAAAAACGCGCGGGTAGCTGACGCAAATGCGTTGTGTGCTGGTAGGACCATCGGCTCCGCTACGGGGAGGATTAGCCATAGACAATGACGCACGCGCCCGCGCGCTGAAAGATGCTGGGCACGAGGCGATCACAGTGGGATTTTCCCGTCTGTATCCGACCCTGTTTTTCCCGGGGAAAAGCCAGCTCATCAGAGATGCGGAGCAGACGCATCTGCAAGCGCCTCCTGGAGTCGACAGTGTAAACCCGCTCAGTTGGCTCAAAACCGCATATTCCATTATCAACAGGAAACCTGACGTTGTCACATTTCAATGGTGGCATCCATTTTTCAGCCCATGCTATATAACCATCCTCCATCTACTAAAAAAAAGCCTCCCCTCTTGTTCTCGTGTTCTGATTTCTCATCATGCACGACCTCATGAGTCCATCATTGGGCAGGACGTGGCCGTCCAGGCAATCGCTCGACGTTGCACGGACATCATAGCGTACTCGGAGTCCGACGCGGGCATCCTGCGTGCTCTAGCCCCAAACCAAAAAATCCACATCCAAGACTATCCATTGCTTCAAGACCTGCCACCTACAGTCGATCAGAAAGGGGCGCAACATAGCCTACAATTGAAAGGGCGTGTATTGCTCTTTTTCGGGTACGTTCGTCCGTACAAGGGGTTGCACATGCTTCTTGAAGCGCTAGCGCTTATTTCACGGAGTCTGGATCTTTCGTTACTTGTTGCTGGGGAATTCTATATGGATGTGGGCGCCACCCATCGTCTTATAGACGAGCTCGGACTCCGGGACCGCGTGCACATCGTCAACAGATATATAAACAAAAATGAATGGGCCAGAATGTTCGGAGCAAGCGATGCCTTGATTCTTCCCTATCTCCGTGCATCGCAGAGCATGACGATACCGCTCGCATACGGATTTGGTACGCCAGTGATAGCTACACGCGTTGGGGGCTTTTCCCAAGTAATAGAACACGGCAAGACCGGTATATTGGCGGATCCAACGCCGGAGTCTTTGGCGAACGCGATCAAGCAGTTCTACACCAACTTTCTCTCAGCCGACAACTCGCAAGCGATTGTCGAGAAACGTCAGGAGTTCGGGTGGCGGCCCTTCGTGAATTTGCTAGAGAGTACGAGATTACGCGCTTCGGCATCGGATCACCCGACGGCCGATCGGATGCCATAATGCCCGGCTACTTCGCCCGAGCTTCCCAATGCCTTCGAGACTTGTCGTGCATTACAAGTTAATTCTCCAATACGACGGTACACGTTACCGGGGCTGGCAAATACAGCCAAATGGGCTGACTGTCCAAGAAATGATCGAAAGCGTTCTAAATCAAATCCTTCAGACAAACATCCGACTCAAGGTAGCGGGCCGGACCGATGCCGGGGTTCACGCTATCGGCCAGGTTGCCACTTTCCGTTCGCCCAGGGCTTTTTCGCCCGGCGTCCTCCAACACAGTCTAAATGCTTTGCTTCCGAAAGATATATCAGTCCAGTCGATCCAAGTGGTACCAGACGCATTCGATCCCCGATTTGACGCCCAAAGCCGAAGATACCAATACCGGATCTGGAATTCACCATATCGTTCGGCTATACACGCACGATATTCATGGCACATCACATACGATCTTGACCCCATCAAAATGAACCAAGCCGCAGCCCTGTTGGTTGGACATCGAGATTTCTCCTCCTTCCAGGGCGCAGACAACGTCCCGCGTACGCCCTGGAGAACGGTTGTGCAAAGCTCCCTGAGGCATGAAGATGGGTTCCTCGTTTACAATGTTCAGGCAAAGTCCTTCTTGAGGCACATGGTTCGTAATATTGTCGGAACACTGGTAGACGTAGGCCGAGGTGCGCTGACTGTGGCGCAGTTCAAGACAATCCTTGAAGCGCGAAAACGTTGCGAAGCGGGATTGAACGCCCCGCCCCAGGGGCTATTTTTATTGGAAGTGATCTACTAGTTCCCGAAAACTTATGGAACTCCTCACAGAAATCAAGAACGCACTTACCGAGCATGGCCTTAATTTAGCCGGTTCGGCTGCAGCGGTTGAGTACAACCGTCTCGTCGACACACGCTTTCGTCTTTCTACACTATACCCGCGCGTACAGTCCTACATCGTTATTGGATCCGGAGGACGAGCGTTTTGGCAAAAATATAAGGCACAATGCGCAACAAGAACTCAAGGAATAACGAAGACCAAACATCCTTTAGACCAGTATACCAAAAGGCTAATCGAATCGACTCTTTCGCCATTACTCAAACGTTTAGAGTTTCGTTACCGCTTCGTTTTCCCCTTTGAATTTTTCACAGGCGTTCCGCTTTCGTTTGCCCATCTCGCAAACGCAGCGAACCTGTCTGCGCCTAGCAATCTGGGGATCCAGATTCATCAGGAATATGGACCTTGGATCGCCTTTCGCTGCGTAATTCTGTTGGAGACCCGGCTCCCGCTACGCACTGCTCCCGAAGGGCCCACGTTCAGCCCTTGCCCTAACTGTCCGGGTCGACCTTGCATCTTGGCATGCCCGGCGAAGGCGATTACTGCACATGAAGGTCAAAATTACGACAAATGCAGTGAACACCGCTTAGGCTCCCTGACGAACTGTATAGAAAGGTGCGACGCACGTTACGCGTGCATTTATGGGCAAGAACACCGCTACACTACAGACCAACTAAGATTTCATCAGCAGGCCAGCCTCTCATCAATTCAGACACGCGAAAATGGGATTACAATCGAAGATCAGCAAGATCAATGACTCCCTGATTTGACACGCATGTCACGCTCTGGATGAAAGTAAAAGAGCAAGCGTGTCTCTCTAGACTCGCCATGTCAGCCTATATCATTTGGTACTGGGATTTGAGAATTGCACCAGCGGCCGCTGTCCTGATGATAGTGAGCCCACCAGCTGCGCCCATTTTTTGTGAACAGTTTAAAGGAACAATCATGGTTTTCACACCAGGGTGGCGCACCATTTCCTTGGGGGATTCGGGGCTTTTCTCCGCTCTTAGGGAATGCCACCGGGACCAGCTTCTCTTCGGCTGTTCCCGGAAGAAACCCGCTACGGCTGAGCTCTCTCGTTACTCGAGCGAGATCATCAACACCGTCTACCACCAAATCCAGCCGGCATTCGTAACCCTCTGGGCTCACACAGCACACGCTGCAACTGCGGACGATGCTATTCGGCACCGCCGGCCGAAACGGTTCTCCCTGATCGTGTGGATCCAATTCACTCTCGCCGGCCTCCCGGGTGGAGACGATATTGCGCGTGTCTTTGGAAGTTTTCACGAAGCGCTTTGATATTTTACGCTCCACTTATCTCCTTCCTGACCGACTGAGCAGCCAAACCGAGCGCGTTGATCTTCGCTTTAGCGATATGTCGCGAGGATGCAGAGAACCCACAATCACAGGTAAGATACAGCTTCCCTGCCGGCACGTAGCGAAGGCAGAGCCGAATTCGTTCAGCAATGTCCTCAGGCGTTTCCAAGTACATAGACTTCACGTCAACAACACCTACCGCCAGTTCGCGATCATCTCCATATTCTTTCCAAACATCAATTTCGGACATCTCTCGATTCGCGAATTCAAAAGCGTATTGGTCGACATTTGCGTCCAAGATCCCCGGGAACAATGGCTTGTAAGTCCGTTTCATTGCTGGACGACCCTGATTATTACCAAAGCAGATATGCAACGCGGGCTTAGCCTCAATGCCTTCTAACGTCACGTTGACCAATTTTACGCTCTCCTCAACACTCAACCCTGGAACCCTACCGACTGCGGAAGGTTCGTCCAACTGGATGAAGGCCGCACCAGCCTCATTAACGGCTCTTAATTCTGTGTTCAAAAGCCCAGCTAAGTCGTACAACAACGGTAAGTAATCTTGTTCCCGGTAGCCGTCCTTGGGAATTATTGGTAAAGCGACCGTCAATGGACCAGGGCAACAGACTTTTAAGGGCTTATCCGTCTGCCGACGAACAAAATTGAACTCCTCCACTAAACCAAACCCACTCGGCGCCCGAATACGCTCTGTTGTTTCAAAATGTGGGGCGCTATCATAACTCATAACGCCCAGCTTGCGAGCAGAACGAACGATCTTCAGACCGCTCAGCTTATCAACAATGTTCCACAAGAATCGCTGACGTCGCATCTCCCCATCGGTCAAAATACTGAGCCCGGCGGCCTCCTGGTCCCAAACTGCCATCCTTACCGCGTCTTCAATGGCTTCCTCCAGGTCGGCGCTTCCGGCAGTTCCATCTCTCATTGCCCGGCGGGTTGCGATAAGCCAGGCAGGAGACGCGTACGATCCGACTCCCATCGTAGGCAAGAATCCCAAATCCACGCCATTTAGTTCAGCCATAGTTACCTATCTACAGCGCTTCTGGAAAAAGCGCCAACAAATCTATCCCTCGAGGTACGGACCATTCTCCACGAACCATATATGTCTGAAGATTCTCAACACGAAAACCAAAGTTTAGCAGGTCCCGCAATAAACCGCCGTGACGAGTCGGGAAACGAGCTCTGAGCGTCTTGTTCTTCTCCAAACGGGCCGCAGCAAAAATCAATTGACGGAGGACAGTTTCATCAATACCTGCCCCGGGCCCGAGGAATGAGCCGGCCCCTGTACGGAGTATGCACAGATACCCGACAGGCTTCGTCTCGGCAAAGACCACCAATTGGGGCGCCCGAGAGTGAAAAAAGAGGAGATCCTGCTCGCGGGAAATACCAGTCAAGTCCCGATCAAGCCGTACGATCTCTCCAATATCCGATGGAGACCAATTCCTGACCTCAAGCCCGCTGACCAATTCTCCGGTCACGTACTCCCCAACTATTGAAGCTGCAGTGCCACATGCATCGAACCCTAGGCGGCTGTACAACGGAAAAGAAACAACGTTGAACGCATCCTGAACTAATCTAAGTGAGGAACACCCACTCCCCGCGCTAATGAGCTTGGTCATTAGCGCGCGGCCTACTCCGCCGGACTGTCTGTGAGGGTCGACTGTTACCGGACCGATACCGCCCGTGTCTCCCCGAATATGGACGAACCCAGATCCGACAACCGTTCCCTGTGACCAGGCAGTGAAGCATCCATCAGGCTCCCGGTCGAGATACGACCTCGCTAACGAAATCCCAACATCAGCGGATGGAAACGGCTCAGCGTACCCATGTCGGCAGAACACATCATTAAAAGCGGAGACCATAACATCACCGACCTGCTCGACGTCCCGAAGTTCCATCCCACGAACTGTAACACTCATAAACTGTGCAACTCTTTCCTCTGACAGCCGCAGAGAGAGTGCCTTCTAACAAAAAAGGGCTCCGCTGTCTGCCCAACAATAAGATTTTTACGGTGGTCTGTTCAACAGCGTGTACCTAACTATACCTCACTTTTCTGAATCTTCACCCCATGGTAGCCTAGCGGCGGTCCATTGACCCACCAAAAGAATCGTAGTGAACATTTTGTGAAATGATAAGAGAGGCAGTACATGGAAACTGTAAGTGAATTGTCCCCGCCAACGCGAACGTTGTTAGGCCCGGGACCCAGTAACGTGCCAGCCCGGGTATTAGGCGCGCTCGCCAACCCCGTCATCGGCCATCTGGACCCCGAGTTTATTCGTCTCATGGAAGAGACCAAAGAGATGTTGAGGTTCGTGTTCGAGACAAATAATCCCCTGACACTTCCTATTTCGGGTACTGGCAGCGCTGGCATGGAAACATGTTTCGTGAATTTAATAGAACCCGGGGACGAGGTTCTCATCGGTGTGAATGGAGTGTTCGGGGGCCGGATGAAGGCCGTGGTCGAACGTTGCGGTGGAAAGGCGGTGGTTATGGAAGCGCCGTGGGGAACAGTCTTTACACCGGACGATCTCAGAGAAGGGATCAAAAGGTGCGCCCGGCCAAAAATTGTGGCGCTCGTACATGCCGAAACCTCTACTGGGGCCTGGCAACCCATCGCAGAACTTTCCGAAATAGTCCACGAGGCTGGGGCCCTTTTCCTTGTTGACGCAGTTACATCTCTGGGGGGTTGTCCTCTCAAGATTGACGAGTGGCAGATAGATGTATGCTATAGCGGAACACAAAAGTGCCTTAGCTGTCCACCAGGGCTCTCCCCCATTACGTTTGGGCCTGCCGCACAAGCGTCCTTGAAAAAAAGAAAGACACCTGTACAGAGTTGGTATTTAGATCTCACGATGCTCGAAAAATATTGGGGTGAAGAACGAGTGTACCATCACACAGCGCCAATCTCGATGAATTACGGTCTGCGGGAAGCGCTCCGAATCGTTTGCGAAGAAGGACTCGAGAAACGCTACCGCCGGCACGAAGAAAACCATTTGGCGCTAGCTGCCGGGCTTAGCGCTATAGGCATCGACCTCGCCGCGCAAGCGGGGCACAGGCTATGGATGCTGAATAGCGTGGAAATTCCTGGCGGTATTGACGACGCCACCGTAAGGCAACAACTTCTTTCGGATTACAATATAGAAATAGGTGCTGGTCTAGGCGACTTCGCGGGAAAAATATGGCGGATAGGCCTGATGGGCGAGTCCAGTCAGCGAAGCAACGTGATGCTTCTATTGAGTGCCCTAGAACTTGTATTACGACGAAATGGACACGCGTGCCCGGAGGGAGCTGGAGTTGCTGCTGCGCAAGAGGCCTATAATAGAAAGCCGTGAGATGGTGATGGACGTGGTCCCGTCGTTTACCTGTCTGACTACAGTCGCGTCCTAAGGAAAAGGAGTCACTGGGTGAACGAAATTCTGGCCAGTCCCCTGTTAACCAGGCTCAGCGGCTACCTCCTGGTGTTAAAATGTGTCACCTTAGCATATTTATTTGTGTCGGGAGCCTCACCGGCAGATGCGAGTGGCGAAAACCCAGGTCTTGCGCCCTTCCCCCCCCAGATGCTCGTAACCCTTGACGCGGACGAGGACAGATCTTCTCTCGTAACGGCAATAGAGAACAGCATCAGGGCACTAAAGGACAGGCCATCAGAGAATTTTCTCCCATTGAAAGACGGGAAAGTCGCCCTGGGAAGAGTTAGAGAAAGCCTGGTGCTGTTTCGTGACCTTCTCGAGGCAAAGGGTTCTAGCTCTGGACAAATCTTAAAAGCATTCGACGTGTTTCCGGCTAATAGGCCTGTCCTGTTTACCGGTTATCACGAGCCCGAGTTGCCGGGTAGCTTAATGCGATCGGACCAGTACCGATATCCTTTATACCGAGTTCCCGCTGACTTGACGCGCAAGGACCAACTCGGAAACGTCTCTGTCGGCCGAACAGAGAACGGGCGATTTCTCCCCTATTTCTCTCGAGCAGATATCGATGGACGGGGAGTTTTACACCAAAAGAATAACGTCCTCGTTTGGCTCGACGACCCCGTAGAGCGTTTTTTCTTGCATATCCAAGGATCGGGAAAAGTACGCTTAGAAGATGGGACTTGGTTTCGGGCCGGATATGCTGGATCGAACGGACTACCTTATCGGAGCATTGGCAAACTCTTACTTTCCGAGAATAAACTTGGGCCTGGGGAGGCTACCGCCCAGGGCATTCGCAACTACCTAAGAGACCACCCGTCCGAACAAGAGACGATTTTTTATCACAACCCTCGATACATTTTTTTTCGAGTAATTTCAGCAGGGCCGCTCGGTAGCCTAGGAGTTCCTCTTACACCACTTCGTTCGATCGCCATTGATCCGACATCGTACCCATTGGGAGCGGTAGCGCTGGTCCGAACAAAAAAGCCAACAATTGGTCCCGACGGCGTCATTTCCTGGACGACGTTTTCACAATTCGTGTGTCTACAAGACCAGGGTGCAGCGATCAGCGGTCCTGGGCGGGCTGACATATACTGGGGGAGTGGCGCCCAGCCGGAGGCAGGGTTAATGGCCCAGCAGGGCGAACTCTACATTCTCCTCAAAAAGGGGTATTCTGCTAGTTCTAAGCCGAGTGGCTAGAATCTTCATTAACAGTCAAAAAAGGTACAACCACGATGTCTTCGACACCGGCTATTAAACACAAAGGCCTGAGACATGTCGCATTGAACGTCGTCGATGTGGCGAACTCTATAGACTTCTATACCAAAATATTCGGGATGCACGTGGTATGGAAGCCCGACTCAAATAATGCCTATTTGTCTTCCGGATGTGACAACCTTGCTTTGCACCAGACAATCACTCCCAAAAATGATTTGGCGGACCGACTCGACCACCTCGGCTTCATCGTCGGAACGGCCCGTGAAGTAGACGAGGCCGCTTCTGCCTTGCGGCACCAGCAGGTCCAAATTCTAAAACCGGCACGCACACACCGGGACGGAAGCCGCTCTCTTTACTGCGCCGATCCCGACGGAACAGTCATACAAATTTTGTACGAACCTACTCTGAGTAAACAACAAATTACTTAGGGTAAACGGAGAAATTGTGTTTCATTCGCGAGCTCTAGTGTTAGGAGCTTGGGGAGTACACGCCTACACTGCATCGGGCTTGGTGGCGGGCGTCTTCTCAATCATCGCTATTTTTGAAGGACACCCACAAATAGCATTCTTCTGGATGCTCATCGCCGTGCTCATAGATGCAACCGACGGTTCATTGGCGAGAGCCATCAACGTTACGCGAGTCCTACCCCGCTTCGACGGGAGCAAACTCGACGACATAGTCGATTATACAACATTCGTCGTTTGCCCTGTACTTTTTCTGCACGAATTCGGCATGCTCCCTGAAAATTTTCACGCGTTGTTTGTGGGGATTCCCTTGCTCGCCAGCGCGTACGGATTTTGCCAAGCAAACGCAAAAACTACAGACTTCTACTTTACGGGCTTTCCTTCTTACTGGAATGTCCTCGCATTCTACCTGCATGTCTGTAATGCCCCACCATGGTTGAATGGGGCTGTCGTAATTATTCTCGCGGTCTGTGTCTTTATTCCAGTACGTTACGTATACCCCACTCGTACTCCTTATTTACGCACTCTCACCATTCTTCTATCCGTGGTTTGGACAGCCATGATGGCGATCTTATTGTTCCAATTTCCGAATCCTGACGTTCGGTTAATCCTTGGTTCATTATTTTACCCGTGCTATTACACGCTACTTTCCATATACCTACATTTTCAAACAAAACGAAGATCTCGGCGGCCTTGACAACAAGGAACTCGGCCACAGCTTATAATCAGGACTTCGTTGACGGCGTCGGAACTATCGAAATGGGCAAAGTCGTGAACAAAAAGCGAAGGAGCCACGATGCTCAACGGCTCGGAAACCTCCCCGACGCTCCAAAACTGTATCAGGAATCGATACAGTTTTGGTCAACGGCCGAGGCTCATACTTCACCCGGTTGGACAAGCAAACTCCTGCATAGGTGCGAGGACGCCATAGACGAATGTCGCCGCGCGATAGATGTCAATCCCGAGTTTGGCAGCCCGTACAACGATATAGGCCCCTAGTTGACGAAACTCGGGAAGCCGGAAGAAGCCGTACCCTGGCTCGAGCAGGCAAAGGAAGCCTCCGACTATGGAACGCCTCACTACCCATACTTAAATTTGGGGCGTATACCTCTAATGAAAGGCGATCTCGAGAGTTCGGTTCGGTCCTCAAGATTCAACCTGCTTCGCTGACTGGACGGTGCACGCCTGGCGCGCTTTCTGCTCAACTAAACTGAAAGACTGCCGGCCAGATAGACGGCGCCATTCAGTTTGCGGGGTGCCGAGTCTATAAAACACACGTAGCCTAACGAGGAAAAGGCTTCGGACCGGCCAACAAAAAAACTGTGTCATTTCTAAGGCCCATGAACCGGGCATCTCTGTCTAGCGCAAAAATGATCCGCGTCAAAAACATACCTCCTATAAATCCACCGACATGTGCGGCCCAGGCATCCCCTAGTAATGCAGAAAAATACATACCAGCATGCGAGTACCCATCTGGAAGGGTTCCGGAATACCAAAGGATCCCGCCACACACTAAGAATAAAAAAGTAGTTTTCTGCATCGACAGGTTCATCCCTGTCTCGAAGGGGTCTCGTCTAATCCGTCTCGCACAGAGGACAAAGTATGCGCCACACACAGCGGCAACCGCACCGCTCGCCCCTATCATTGGCACCTCTGAAAACGGTGTTGCCGCCGTCTGAGCCAGCGCTGCGATAAGCCCTCCGGCGAAATAGAACACTAGGTAGCGAAAAGCGCCGAAACGCTTTTCAACAATGTTACCAAGCAAAAACAAGACAAGCAGGTTGCCCATCAAATGTGCCCACCCCCCGTGCAGAAAAAGGTATATCAATATTGACCACGTCAGGTGGATTTCCCCCTGTTTGACGCCTAGAGCAAAAGGGGCTGGAATCCACCCATAAGACTGAATCAGACTGTGTACAGCCGGCCCAAGACCCAGTTCATACGCAAAGCCGCCTAGTATCACACCGATTAGAATGTGGTTCATCCACGGGAAGCACTCCGGCTCGTTTCCCTTAAAGAGGTGGTGCATAATGATGGTCCTAGCTGGCCTTGCCCCGCAGAACGTTCTCTTCCACCACCACCTCGTACCGCCTTACCCGTTACGAGCGAGACAGGCCGGAACCATAGCACCACGGGCATAGCTATGATAGAGGTTACGTACTGATGCCTATTTACGACTATCTGTGTCGAGCGTGCGGCCACGGCCAAAGTCATTTATTCATGAAAGTAGGGGATGTTACGAAGTCTCCCGCTTGTAAATATTGTCGTCGCAGACGCCTTAAACGTCTCATTTCGACGGTGTCTTATCACGAAGGAGAGGCTGCTCGAATGGAAAATTTCGACACGTCTACCCGAAGGGATGAGTCTTTCTACCGCGACAACAGAAATGTGGGACTGTGGGCGAAGAAGCGAGCGAAGGAAATGGGTGTTGATCTAGGACCTCAGTTTGAGGAAACGGTAGAAAAGGCACGGACGGGTAAAATTCTAGACGACGTGTAACTCGCTACCCGCTGTTGCTTTTCTTGTAGATCATGTTTCGTTCCACACGCGAACAGGTTTATCGGGTCTGTAGGATCCTCGCCGGCCTAACACTTCTGATCGTCGGAGCGGTGTTGAGCGTTCCGGGCATCCCGGGTCCCGGTATACTCGTTATCTTTCTCGGGTTCGGCATCCTGAGTCGAGACTTCAAATGGGCTTCGCGTTGGCACACGCGTCTGAAGGGAGTGGCGGAACGCTTCGTCAAAAGAGGAAAAGGCCGGAGAAACAAGGAGACACCCATTGAGCAACAAAAACCATCTGGAGAATAAGCTTCGAGACAAAGGAAAGACCGAAGAAGAGCAGTATTTCGCAAAACGAGAGCGAGAACTACTTCAAAAGTTAAAGCAGACGAAGGAAGTGTCAGGTTCAGACGAGGATCCCGATGATTAGGCTTTATGACTACCCCTCATCACCGCGTGCTCGTAAAGTGCGAACCGTCCTAAAGGCAAAACAGCTGGAATACGACACCGTAGTCATAGACGTTCTCAAAGGAGAACAGAAATGCGCCGCGTACCTGCGGGTCAATCCACAGGGCAAAGTTCCTGCGCTCGTGCACAACGAAACGGTCTTGTACGAATCCTCCGTCATTATGGAATATCTGGAGGATACCTTCGACGAGCCTCCCCTCTTACCTGAAGAGCCTGGCGCCCGTGCTCACGCCCGCGTACTCTTGCACTACGCAGACAATCCTTACGATACTGCAATGAGGATGTTGGCGGAAGAAATTATATTCAAACCCGCGCGGAAAGAACGCACCGTACGGGCTGTTGTGGCCGAGGCAAGGGAAAAACTGCGAAACTGCTTCGGCCACATTTCGAGAGAGCTAGGGACACAAAAGTTTGTGGCTGGGCCTTTGTTAACGCTCGCCGATATTTCATACGTGTCCTGGTTGCCATTGTTCGAACCCATGAGAGTAGACATCCCCCATGCAAACATCCGGGCATGGTTCGAGAGACTCCGAAATGAAACGTGCGTAAAAACGGCGGGTTAAGACATCATGTTCAGCGGCATTATAGAAACGATAGGGAAATTGGTCAAAATAGTCGCGATAGAAGGCGGCTTACGCCTAACCTTAGAAACGAATTTGCCACCGGAGGAAATAATCCGAGGGGAAAGTATCTGCACTAATGGTGCGTGTCTAACAGTAACCCATTTAGAGGGAGGACATCTTACCTTTGACGTATCGGCCGAATCTTTGCGCCGGACAAACTTGGGAGATTTGGAAGTCGGTGATACTGTCAACTTAGAACGTTCCTTGCGCCTCCAAGACCGACTCTCCGGCCATGTCGTTTTCGGTCATGTTGACGGAGTCGGCACCATAAAATCTGTAGTAGAGGAAGGAGAGTCTTTTCTCTATACCTTTTCATTGGAGAAGAGTCTCGCGCTCTACCTGGTAGAAAAGGGCTCTGTTGCGGTAGACGGTATTAGCCTGACCGTGTTCAATTGCAAAGGAACGCAGTTTTCTTGCTCAATTATTCCACACACACACACAGCCACCACGTTACACACTAAAAAGCCAGGAGACAGAGTTAATATAGAAAGCGATATGCAGGCAAAGTACATTCAAAGATTCGTTGAAGAATCCTTAGCGCCTTCATTGTCTCGTGAGATCAATGTACTAAAAGCCCAGATCTCCGCAATGCGAGAGGAATTGAATAAGCGCAGCTAATGCCCGGGCTAGAATCGCCTCTTCCAGCCCGATAATCAAATCGCCCGTTTCCTGTATCTTCCGTAATTGACCTTATCCAAACGATACGATAGCAGTTGTACTCTCTTAAAGAAGATCGCAATATTTTTGCAGCGTTCTTCGAAAGGATGCGATGAGGAGGAGACGATGACTTACATCATCACGAGGTTGTGCCGGGACTGTATCGACACCGGTTGTGTTGCGGTGTGCCCAGTCGACTGCATCTACAAATATACAGGCAACGACAGTGAAAAATATCCCAATCAACTCTATATACACCCCGACGAATGTATAGACTGTGGTGCATGCGAGCCCGAGTGCCCCTGGCAGGCTATCTTTGAAGAAGTCGCGGTCCCTGACGTTTTCGAATCAGACACCCCGCTCAACTATGCCATGGTCGATGACGAATCAGACTTTGAAGTGGCCGGCCACGAGACAACTGAGCACCCCACAGCCGACGACATAAGTTCAAACAAACAGAAATGGGGCTGGGAGGGCTAACGCATACTTAGTAGGTGGTTTAGCCTACAACGGTAACCCGTTCACGAGCCACCTTATTGTTTCCGAAAGGGCGTTCGGCCATGGGCTATCCATGCTTAAGTTCCTCCTCAACCAAAACCAACCGGTCATTTCCGAAAAACATTGAACTTTCATCCACATATATCGTGGGTGTGCCGAAGCCCCCGCGTTCTGCTACAGCTTCTGTATTCGCACGGATGGTGTCCTTGTAGGCCTGTTGCTTGATTTTTTCAAAAAACTCGTCACGGTCGAGTCCGACCTCTTTGACGAGGCTTTCCAACACCTGATCTTGACTTATATCCTGATCCTCGCCCCAATATGATTCAAACACCCGGTAACTGTATGGGAGAAATTTCCCCGGGTGTTCGAGTGCGACGAGAGCTCCTCGTAACGCTTTTACCGAGTTCACCGGGAATACCGTAGGAGGCATTTTTATCTTCAGGCCATAAAATCGTGCCCAGTCACGCATATCCTTCGCCATATAATTTTGTTTGGCCGGAACCCCTTTTTCGCGGAACTCATAAACGGAGGGATTCACCGTGTTAAATACCCCCCCCACCAAAAACGGTCTCCATTCGAGATCCGCCTTATACCTTTCACAAAGGCCATGGATTCTAGTAAAGGCCAGGTACGTCCAC
>CAYWPF010000038.1:0-33791 GCA_964460065.1 uncultured Enterobacteriaceae bacterium | reverse complement strand
CACCGGCCGTCCAACTAGCATGAGAAACACCGGGCGCAGCCTGCACCTCTCCGCTCTCTGGGCCCTGTACAAATGCGATTGAGGAACTGTCTCCCAGTTTGACGAAACCGTGATACGTGTTTTTTACGCCGTGCATCCAATACAAGGCAACCAGTTCCATACCCACGACTTGCGTAAAAAATTCAACCTGCTCCTTCATATTCTTGGTGCAGATGGCCAGGTGATGTACTCCATTTGGTACCCCCATAACCCGTCCTCCTTAATCACTCCCTAATTCAGGGCCACCATCCCACTTGTATTCGTGAGAGTCAAGGCAAATTGCTCCCCCACCACACTTCCATTCACCTCTCCTACTTTTCCCGCTCATCATTTCGAGGGAAGTCAGATCCAAGCGCGACACGTACGACACCATCTGAGGCTGTCGGCTGGTGCCCTATGCGCTCTTTAGGGGGAAGTCTCTCTGTTACGCTATTCATCAACCGGCCTATACCCGACACCTCAACTTCTACGGTATCGCCGGGAATCATTGGCCGCGAATGCGCCGGTGTGCCTGTTAAAAGGATGTCTCCGGGCATCAGTGTCATGTGACGGCAGAGGTCGGCCAATTGGTAGTCAATTCCGAAGAGCATATCCTGTGCCCGTCCGTCCTGAACCAATTCCCCATTGAGAAACGTACGCACCGTTGATTCTCTCACATCAACACCCCGAACTATTCCGGGGCCGATAGGGCAGAATCCATCCATCCCCTTTACGCGAAGCATCGATCCCGCATCGGTGTCGCGGTAGTCATGGCAACCGACATCATTAGCCGGAGCGAATCCTGCTAAGTACTTCCACGTGTCGGCTCGAGCAACATTGCGCATAGGCCTTCCTACGATGGCCGCTATTTCGCCTTCATAATTCAAATATTGGCAATCGGCCGGCCGATAAACGCGTCCTTTATGATTATTCAAGCTTCTCAACGGCTTTTGAAAATAAGTCGGAGTATGTGGCTTTTCTACGCCGAACTCAATCCGTCTTGAGTCGTAATTCAGATGTACACAAATAATAGTAGATGGAGTGCAAGGCGGCAGGCACTGCACCTCGTCTTCATTCACTCGTCGGCCATCACTTAGAACGACCACATCTCCCTCTACTTTTACCCACTCCTCAGCACCATGTAAAAGAATACGCCTCCATTCTTCTCGCTCTCCTTCGAATACGTTCAATTGTTGCATAGGCTCCCCGATATATTTCTGCGAAAGAACAACATGAATTCGACACAATTAGCAGGCCGTAGGCAATCGAGGTATTACTTAACAGGCGGACACCGGACGTTACAATGTCCCACATGGTTTACGACCCGCTCAACCCACCGTAAAATACAAACTCTGGTCTCGGATGAGATGCCAGCCTAAATCTCAAGCTACGCTAAGAGATGACGTTCTTTAGAAGGCGCGCCCCAAGGAATCAGCGGCACCTGCGGTAGTACGCCTTCTATGCTATTAGACAATTCCTCTCGCACTGCTTGTGTCCAGGGGAGATGACAGCCATACGCCTTGATCCTCTACAATTATGCTAAACTGTTCGATCGAAGGGCCTGCAAATGCTAAACTTTCAACCTGACAAAGAACAACAACTCATAAGAGAGACCGTCGCCCAGTTCGCCCGGGAACAAATTAGACCCGTAGCCCACGATGCCGACGAGAGTGGTACGGTTCCGGATGGCCTCGTGCAACACGCATGGAACCTAGGATTGATTCAAGGGAATCTCCCGGAGAAATATGGCGGAGCCGGTCCAATGCCCCCTTCCGCCGTTACGGGGGTTCTGATTTGGGAGGAGCTGGCCTATGGAGACTTATCCATTGCATTTCACATTCTTGCTCCTCAATCACTGCTATATCCTCTTATAGTGGTTGGCAGCGACGCGCAGCAAAGCGAAACATTACCATCTTACTTGGGTTCCAACTTTACTGCGGCAACTGCCGCTCTCATGGAGCCGCGCTACAACTTCGACGTCAATGATCTAAAGACCACCGCCCTCCCTTGCCAAGCCGGATACATTCTGAATGGGATTAAGTGCTTAGTGCCGTTGGCATTCGAAAGCACGGACTTTTTGGTTTACGCCCGTACCGAAAGAGAAATCGGGGCATTTTTAATCCATAAAGATACGGATGGAATAGAGGTTGGGGAAAGAGAAAAGAATTTGGGTCTACAGGGTCTCGCCACCTACGAGCTCCGGTTAGTAGACTGTATCGTTCCGGAAACGGCACTACTGCGCGGGAACGTCGCACCCCTACTCAGTCGCTGCCGGGTAGCCCTAGCTGCGTCGGCTGTCGGTTTGGCCAAGGCTTCTTACGATTACGCACGTAACTACGCTCTCGAACGACACGCTTTTGGAAAACCAATAGCACAGAAGCAGGCCATTGCGTTTATGCTCGCAGAAATGGCTATGGAAATCGATGCGGCGCGATTATTAACCTGGGAGGCCGCATGGAAAATAGATACGAATAACGAAGCGACCCGGGAATCCTGTCTCGCCAAGAATTACGCCGCAGATATGGTACTTAAGGTAGCAGACAACGCCGTTCAAACGTTAGGAGGACACGGTTACATAAGGGATCATCCAGTTGAACGGTGGCTGCGGAATGCCCGGGGGTTCAACACTTTCGAAGGTCTCGCCATCGTCTGAAATAAGGGTAATCGCTTCTCCTGCCGGAACCAACAATTATTGAGAGGAACCTAAAGATCGATTTCTCACTTTCCCCTGGGATCAGGAAAAACCGGGACCGAATGCACGCCGTGGCCAAAGAAACGATGCGTCCTATTTCCCGTCGCTACGACGAGGAAGAACACACAAAACCCACCGAATGGTTGAATGCAATGTGGGCCGCCTCCAAAAATATGGTCAGTTTTAGCGAAGACAAGCCCAAAGAAACGGAGATCCGACCCGGCGCAGCCACCGAACCTAAACAACCGGAACGGAACCTGCGATCGGCGGTGCTCGTCGAGGAGTTATCATGGGGAGACGTGGGCCTTTATCTGAGTATCCCGCACCCTGGGCTCGGCGGTGCAGCCGTAGCAGCCGCGGGAACGCCAGAGCAGAAAGAGCGGTTTCTCTCTAGGTTTCGAGACGGGGACCCCAAATGGGGGGCTATGGCGATAACCGAACCTGGGTGCGGCTCCGACTCCGCCGCCATCACAACGACAGCGCATAAGGAAGGCGACCAATGGGTCCTGAACGGTACAAAAATCTTCTGTACGAGCGGAATGATGGCCGCCGAAAAGTCAGAAGGATTCGTCGTCGTTTGGGCTACTATTGATAAATCTGCGGGGCGTGCAGGAATCAAGGCATTCGTCGTAGATCATCACACACCCGGTATGACCGTCGCCAAGGTCGAGAACAAAATGGGGATCCGGGCGTCCGACACGGCCATGCTTGTCTTCGATGATTGTCGGATACCACACGACAATATCCTTGGAAACTCGGAAGTGAAACAGTCAACTAAGGGCTTCAAGGGAGTAATGGCTACGTTCGATGCAACAAGACCATTGGTCGCGGCGAGCGCCATAGGAGTCGCCCGGGCTGCTGTCGACTACGTGCGCGAGGTCTTATCGAGTGAGGGCGTACAAATCCGTTACAGCGCACCAACAACCCGGCTGACGACGCTAGAACGTGATTTTATGGAAATGGAGTCAAATCTACAAGCTGCCAGGCTTCTAACGTGGCGCGCGGCATGGATGTTAGACCAAGGGATTCGGAACAATCTCGAAGCTTCTATGGCAAAGGCAAAGGCAGGGAGCATGGTTACGCAGGTGACCCAAAAGGCCGTAGAACTACTCGGACCACTTGGTTTCTCACGTAAACTACTCCTGGAAAAATGGATGCGGGACGCTAAAATTAGCGATATTTACGAGGGCACCCAACAGATCAACCTACTAATCATCGCCCGAAGAATTCTCGGCTATTCGGGCAAAGAGCTGAACTAAGAGAAATTCGTTCAAACTGTTATGCAAATCATAGGTCATCGAGGAGCTGCCGGCCTCGCCCCGGAAAATACCTGGGCCAGCTTCGACAAAGCACTCTCTTTACGTGTAGATGCCATCGAAACGGACGTTCACGCCACCAAAGACGGAGAACTCGTCTTAATTCACGACAAGGATCTCAGTCGCACAACAAACGGCAGTGGAACGGTGCAAGATACTAAGTGGTCAACAATAAAGACGTTGGACGCTGGTGCTTGGTTTAGCAGAGAACACACAGGCGAACGCGTTCCCCGGCTCAGCGAGACTCTTTCACGCTATGGCAAAAAGACACATATTGTACTCGAGGTTAAACAAACCGGTATAGAATATCGCGTCCTCCAGATGGTCAAAGATATGCATCTGCTCGAGGATGTCACCTTCTCTTCTTTTTTCCCCTCCATTGTGAATAACCTAAAATACAAAGCACCCGAAGCAAAGGTCGGCTCTCTGACTATCGATGCCAAACCTGAGACTACCCGACGGGTCCTCGACGCGGGGCTCGATCAAATTTGCCCTCCGGCCCCTTTTCTCACGACCGCACTAGTAAAAAATTGGCACGCAAGCGGGCTAGAAGTCAGAGCCTGGGGTATAAAGGACGACGCGCTCATGCACACTGCCATACAAGTCGGAGTGGACGGTATGACAATAGACTTTCCTCAGCGTTTGATAAAGGCATTGGGTCGCCCAATAAATGACTGACGCCGAGATGCGACCAGGACGCTCTGCACGGGTTCGTGTAGGCAAGTTCAATTGAAATAAGCGTACGGTCAGCATCGAAAAATCGCGATACCGTTGGGGTACAAGCTTGCCTCCAGTCTATGTTGAGCCGCTATCCACTCCATAGTGGGTTGAGCGTAGAAAGAAACGTGAGTCGCGTCCCGCTTGTAGTACCAATCTGCAAATTGCTTTTCCTCCACTAACCGCTGTGTCATGACCGCTAGTAACCCTCCCGGCTTCACCGACCGGATTAGCAGTTTCCAGTCCTCGGACGGTTGGGTGAAGTGTTCGACAGTTTCGCTACACAAGACGAAATCGTATTTCCGCTTCAGTACTGCGGGGTCCGCAACGAATAAAGGGTCATAATTACTGATTGTGAAACCCCTTTGCTCCATAATATTCCCCATTACCGGCGAAGGACCACAGCCAAAATCCAGACCGTCTGCGCCGACCGCGAGCCTGGGGACAACTACGTTGACAAGTCGCGCCAAAAAATTACGGTACCCGTCGTAACCTGGTTGCCCTGGTCGGTTTCTATGCTTGTCGTAACGCGCACGCGCATCTTCCGGTGACAAATGATATCGCGACGGTACAAAAACAAGGAGACAAGTATTACACCCCCAGTAGGCGCGAGTCCCTTCCGAATAATACAACCTTACGTCCGACTGTAAGCACAGGGGACACCGCAGCGGCTTTCCCAACGGATAGTTTCCATGACTTTCCAGATTCTCCACGCCCTGCCCCTCCCTACGTATTTGCCGCCGTTGCTTGGGCTTCGCCTCCTGCTTTTCCGAGAACCACCAGAAATATTTTTCTACGGGTCTACCCGCTCGGGAACGGTAAAATTTCTCCCTTTTCCGTGCTTCATCGGACAGCCACGAGAACGTCGCCAACCAAGGTAAAACGGCAAGACCCGCACTAACTCTGCAAATGGTTTTATTAGTGCAGCAGCCTATACCACCAAAAATCTAAAGGCCGTGACTGCCTCCACTATTGGTCGCGGTATCCCCTGGGGCCAGCCTCTCGACGAAAAATACCGTTTTTCAGATTCTGCGCCAGTACAACGGTGAAGAGAGACATAGGGTGTGTCTTGAAACTCTTCTCGATTCGTACTGGGATTCCCTCAAACGCCTGTTTCAGCCGCAACGACGCACTCCACCCAAGTCGCCGAGTAATGGGATCCAAAGCCCCAACGATAGGCCCTAGGATAGGCTTCGTTGTCCGGAAATGATTGATAATTGCGATCTTGCCGTTCGGCTTGCAAACTCTGTGTATCTCACTCATCATCCGAATAGGATCCGGAACCACGCTTATCACGTGGAATGACGTCACGTAATCAAAAGAATCGTCAGGAAAGTCAAGATTCATCGCATCCATCGTTAGCAGGCGAAAATGACCCCAGTTGTTCACGCGGGCGCGATGTTGCGCTCGTTCTAGCATTCCAGGCGCAAGATCAACCCCTGTAACCTCACAATCGGCCGGGTAGGCTCCCATCGACAATCCTGTCCCAACTCCTACCTCAAGCACATGGGCACCCGGCCTAATTTTCAAGCTGCGCACCACCGCTTCAATCCTATCTGTGAAGAAACGCGAGAAAATTCGATCGTAAAGATGTGAAAATTCGGAATAAATCTTACTTTCGTGAGCATTCGGGTTCTCCCGACCATTCTGTCCAGCTAACACGCGTATAATCCCCCAAGCGCCTGGTACTACCATTTTTTACGGTCATGGGTACAATCCCCCTCCAGGACACCCGTATTCGATGAACGTCCGCCCAAGAACAGGATCATTCTGCCCGAGCGGTCATACCACAACCCAATTTTGGCGTCAATGTCGCTGCAATTTCACGGAGTTACTGTTTTCATATCCCGAACACGAAGCTGTAGCGTAGACCGACCGTTCCACGTATTAACCGTCGGGGTATAAAGCAACTCAACCTTTCCTCCACGCTCAATCTCCGCATCACCCATTCCGAACCAAATGGCGTCCACCGCGTGGCCTTCTTCGCTTGCACGCAACCCTAATTTTAGATGACCGACTTTGCCATCCGACAAATCACCCACAGTTCTCACTTTTAAGACTTCCACGTCCCGTGCGCGAAACACCGGCTCAGGGTTGCCCTGGCCATGCGGCTCCAGTGTGTCCAAAACATCCAACAAAGCCGGCCGCACTTGGCCCAGGTCCAGATCCTGATCGAATTCGAGGCGTGGTAACAAGTCCGATTCTCTCAGCCGCGTTCGGGCATAAGATTCGAACGCCTCGGAAAAGCTTTCTACGTCGTCTTTTCGTATGGATAATCCAGCTGCGCGCTTGTGACCACCATACCCCTGCAACCACTGTGAACAAGCCTTCACCCCTTCGTAGAGGTTGAAAGCGACGCCACATCGTCCAGAGCCTTTTCCAACCTGGCCATCGAGAGCAATCAAGATTGTCGGACGCCCGTACCTTTCTAACAAACGTGAGGCAACGATCCCAATCACTCCGGCATGCCACGACGAGGAAGCAAGAACCACCGTGTACCCTAGCCCCCTATCTAGCGCCGCCTTCACCATAAGAACCGCCTCTTGCAAGATCTGTTCTTCGATAGCACGCCTTTCCACATTCTCTTGTTCAAGGTAAGCCGCCAGTTTATTTGCCTCGTCCCAATTCCAGGTTGTTAATAACTCCACCGCCTTCGTCGCATCGGCAAGGCGACCCCCAGCGTTTATCCGTGGCCCTAGCTTATATCCAATGTAACTTGCTCTAATATCACTGTCCCCGCTCACGGCCCGTAACGCGCAAATCCCAGGCCTTTTCCTGCTGGACAACTGTTGAATACCGTGTGTCACGATGACTCGATTTTCCTCAGTTAGGGGTACGAGGTCCGCAACGGTGCCCAAGCACACTAAGTCGAGATACGACTTTAGGTTCGGAACTCGTGCCTCACCGCGAGCACGCAGCTTCATGCGTAGGCCCATCAGTAAATAAAATGCTACTCCGGCCCCGGACAAACCCGAGAAAGAAAAAGGACAATCTGGTTCCATAGGGTTTAGCACCGCATATGCCGGAAGCTTCTCGTCCGGAACATGGTGATGGTCACAAACTATCACGTCGATGCCCAGTTCCTGCGCTCGCAGAATTTCTTTGTGGCCCGACGCCCCACAATCTGCAGTGACAAGCACCCCGACACCCGCTTCGGCCAGCCGTTCGATAGCAGGCCTATTTAACCCATAGCCTTCTCTCGTTCGATGCGGAATGTACAGTAGTGGCTCCATTCCGATCTCCCTAAGAAAAAGGAGAAGAATAGAACTACCCGTGACTCCGTCAACATCATAATCTCCCCAAACGCACACCGTTTCGCCTTCAGTCCTGGCGCGCAAGAGTCGGTCAGTAGCCCTGTCCATATCCGGGAAGAGAAGTGGTGATCGTAAGCCAGTTCGCAAGCGTGGATTCAAAAACGCATCCACCTTTTCGACCGAGTCTATGCCTCTTCGGGCCAGCAAGCTCGCCCGAAGCCGTGTGAGAGGTTTTCCCGCAGGGTCTCGGGCGCTTTCTATCTTCCGAACAAGAGTCGGGTCAACAGACCGTTGGACCCATTTCTTCTCAAATCTCTGGCCGACTTTTGTCACTTCTTCGAAGCCTTCTTTTCCCAGAGCAACACGACCGGGCTGGCCACATAAATGGAGGAGTAGGTACCGACTGTCATACCAACCAACAAAACGAGTGCGAAGGCATGAATAACAGACCCCCCTAGGAAAAATAGCGCTAAGATGACCATCAACACCGTCCCGGTCGTTATTACCGTTCGGCTCAAAGTCTCGTTAATGCTGCGATTAATGATAGTATGCATTGTTTCGCGCCTAAGCTTGCGCATGTTCTCGCGAACGCGGTCACACACAATAACCGTGTCATTCACCGAGTATCCAATGACCGTCAAGAGCGCAGCCACGACCGTCAAATCAAATTCTACGTCGGCGATAAGCAGAGCCGTTACTGTAACAAGAACATCGTGTATTAAGGCAACGCCGGCTCCGACGCCGAAACGGGGTTCAAATCGGAAGGCGATGTAGCCACCCATCATCACTGTTGCAAAAATAACCGCCAATATACCTTTCCGACGGAGATCTTCGCCTACTTTCGGACCCACACTCTCGACTCTCCTCACGTTAAACGCCTCACGACCATACCCGTTTTTTAAGCTCTCACGAATCCGATTTGAGAAGTTTTCGGCGCCCGTCTCGGATTTCGGTATTCTGATCATAAACTCGTCTCCATCTTGACCAAAATCCTGGACCGTGACTTCGGGTATCTCCGTCTCGGAGACCACTGCACGTATACTGCCAGCATTCGTCTGCTCCAAAAATTTTACATGGACGATTGTGCCGCCGGCGAAGTCTACACCGTAATTCAGTCCGCCCCTGTATATAAACGCGACGACCCCAACTGTTATAAGCAAGGCCGATAAGGCATAAGCTCCCTTACAGTAGTGCAGAAAGTCAATTTTGGTTTCGCTGCTTATAAGTTCCATGCCATCTAATCCTCCATAAAAGTCGCCGCATCAACCGGGCTCAGACACTCAACGCATTGAGACGCCGTTTCGCCAAAAAACAATCATAAACGACACGAGTGCAAAACACTGTAGTAAAAACGGTACTTATGATTCCGATGCACAGAGTGACCGCAAAACCCTTTATCGGACCGGACCCGAATTGGAAAAGAATCAGCCCGGACAAGAAGGTCGTAATGTTCGAGTCAAAAATTGCGGGTAGTGCTCGTTCGTACCCAGAGTCCACCGCGGCCCTGGCCCCCTTCCCCATACGAACCTCCTCCCGCATTCGCTCGTTAATCAACACATTTGCATCGACGGCCATACCAACAGTAAGCACGATGCCCGCGATGCCCGGCAACGTCAGCGTTGCGTCAAACATCGCCAAGGCAGCCAGTAACAAAAGAATATTTAACGACAACGCGAGATCCGCCAACACACCAGCCAGACGGTAGTATAGCACCATAAAAACAATCACTAACGCGCCACCAATCAGGAACGACGTCGTCCCCTGTTGGATCGAATCTCTTCCTAGTGACGGTCCGACCGTCCGCTCTTCCGCAATAGTAACGGGTGCCGGTAACGCCCCCGCCCGCAAAACAATCGCTAGATCTCTCGCCTCTTTGATATCAAACCCTCCAGTGATAGAGGCATGGCCTCCCCCGATTCGATCACGGATGGTAGGAGCCGAATACACCGTGTTGTCTAGTACAATCGCTAACTGACGCCCGACATTGGCCCCAGTAATCTCTTCGAATATGTCCGCGCCCCGATCACTCAAAACGAGCTCTACATATGGGCCCTCTATGTCTACACTTGGCCGAACTCTCGCATCGGATACGCCGTCGCCTGACAAAAGGGTCTTCTTCTCGAGCGTATACGTAGTTCGAATTGGCTGACCACTAATCGGGTCTCGCTGTTGTCCGTTCAGCACTTCGGTTTCCAAATTTTCGCCGTCCAGGGCAACCAACTTGAACTCCAGAACAGCCGTTCTCCCAATGAGTTCCTTGGCCCTTTCTGGATCTTGTATTCCGGGCAACTGCACTAATATGTCCCTATCCCCTTGTCGTTGAATCACGGGTTCTGCAACCCCAAATTGGTCAATTCTGTTTCGGATAGTTTCAATGGATTGATCAACGGCATATTGCTCAAGGGCGTCCACCTGCTGACCATCAAGGTCAGCGACAATATCTGATTCCGTCCCGACGCCCACACGCGGCAACAATATGGGGAATTGGTCCGCCAAAATCTGCTGGACACGCCGCCTTTCAGAGTCAGTATCAACTTGAAAACGGAGCGTCCGGCCCTCCCGCCGAACCTCGACGACTCTCCCATCATCCTCCCGAAAAGCCCGTCGAAATTCTTCCGCGTATCGTTCCAGACTGTTTTCAACGGCCTTTTCTAAGTCTACGGTTAGGAGCAGATAGGTGCCTCCTCGCAGATCTAGGCCCAACCGAATCTGATGAGTCGGAAGAAATGATGGCCACCAACTGGGCATCGTACTTCTCACTGACGGAACTAGGTAGAAAATCGCCCAGACCGTGAGGCCCAGAATAAGTAGAATTCGATAACGCAGCCCCTGGGACATTACTTGTCCTTTCCTGAACGCTTGTCGTTTATAGGTTTCTTATTTTCCGTTGTTTCTCCTGTTGTTGTCTCAATTTTCGAACGTTCGACCCGAATTTGTACATTCTGCGCGATTTCTAGTGTCACCACTTTCTCGCCTAATTCGATGATGCGTCCGTAGAGCCCACCCGCCGTAACAATTTGATCATTTCGCTTCAAATTATCCAACATATTCCGATGGGCCTTAGCTTTTTGTTGCTGTGGGCGGATAAGTAAAAAGTAGAATACAACAAAGATGAGGATTAATGGTGCAAACTGTACCAAGGGCCCTGGACCTTCCGCGGCAGCCCCACTCTGTGCAAAAGCTAAATTGAACATACACCCTCCTCTTTTATTGTTCTTTCTTCACAGAATCCCACCGTAAAAAAAATTTTCGTACAAATTCCCCAAAACGGCGCTGTTCCAATGCTTCTCGCATCTCCCGCATAAGCCGCTGATAAAAATACAAATTGTGGAGCGTGCTCAAACGGGCCGCGAGTATTTCTTTGGCAATAGTCAAGTGTCGTAGATAGGCACGAGTAAAATTGGCACAAGTGTAACAATCGCAATCCCTATCGACCGCCCCAAAGTCATCGGCAAATTCCGCCCTCCGAATATTCAACCTTCCGTCACTCGTGAACAACGTTCCGTTCCGGGCGTTGCGCGTCGGTATCACGCAATCGAAAAGATCAAAACCCAACGACACGTATCGAACCAATTGGGTAGGCGTGCCCACTCCCATCAGATAGCGCGGCACACTTTTCGGTAGGCACGCAATCGTCGTTTCTGCCAAATCCAGAGTCAAATTGGGATCTTCGCCGACACTTAACCCTCCCACGGCATAGCCAGGAAAGTCTAACGCAGCCAAGCTTGAAGCATTTTCTTGACGCAATTGATGGAACATTCCTCCCTGAACAATCGCGAAAAGCGCCTGATCTGCCACGGTCCTAGCCTTGAGAGAACGCTCGGCCCACCGGAGCGTTAAGTTCGCAGACCGTCGGGCCGTCTCAAAATTTGCCTCCCGCGGGAGACATTCGTCAAGTACCATCGCTATGTCTACTCCGAGTCCTTCCTGAACGGAAACCACGTCTTCGGGAGTGAGCCTGTGGAGGGACCCGTTAAGATGAGACCGAAACTTCACACCATCTTCTTCCACCTGAAACAACGAACTCAGGCTAAACACCTGATAACCACCACTGTCAGTCAATATAGGCCCATCCCATCCCATGAATCTGTGCAAACCGCCGGCTTTCTTTATCAGATCGACACCGGGTCTCAGATAGAGATGGTACGCATTCGCTAAAATTATACTAGCACCGACACCCCTAAGATCATGCGGCGTCATTCCCTTCACCGTGCCTTGGGTGGCGACAGGCATGAACGCGGGGGTATCAACTTCTCCATGCCTCGTATGGAACGTTCCTCGTCGTGCTCCAGTTGCCGTGTCTGCCTTTATCGTAGTGAACTGAAACATCTGCTATAGCGACGTAGAGACTTCCATTTCATTGGCTAGTCTGCAGTGTCGTTTTATTGGTTTTTCTCTACACTTGCAACTGCGCGCGCTTCCCTTTCACATACAGCCGCTCAAAATCGCTTGGCCCCAGAAAGTCTAGTCTACGTGTAAATTCCGTTAGCTAATGAGCATCGCGTCTCCGTAACTAAAGAATCTGTACCGTCGAACCACCGCTGCCTTATAAGCCGCACTGATTCGATCCCACCCCCCAAAAGCCGATACCAACAGAAGTAACGTAGAGCGGGGCAAATGAAAGTTCGTTATGAGTGCATCGATGATCTTAAATTCGTAACCCGGAACAATGAACAGATCCGTTGTCCCGTGCCCTGGGCTTATTCGTCCATTCGCTTGCGCAGCTGCTTCAAGTGCTCGGGTCGTCGTGGTACCGACCGCTACTACCTTCCGTCCATTCTCCTTCGCTTGATTGATCTGGCTCGCGGTGGCCGCATTAATCTCGTAGGATTCCAAGCCCATCGAATGTTTTTCAATATCTTCAACTCGAACTGGCTGAAAGGTCCCCAATCCCACATGCAACGTTACAAATTCCAGCTGATGTCCCCTTACCTTAAGATCTTCTAATAGGCGTTCAGTGAAATGTAAGCCTGCCGTGGGCGCAGCCACAGATCCAGGCACTTCGGCGTAAACGGTTTGATAGCGTTCTTCGTCTTGAATCCGATGCCCGGACGGCCGCTTGATGTAGGGAGGTAATGGCACTTCCCCGTGTTCGTCCAATAGCTGATCGAAAGAACGGTCCGGAGCAAATCGAAGAACGCCCTCGCCGTCTTTGGGAGTCTTTACCCACTCACCCCAAAACCCATCGGGGAAAGCCAAACGCCCGCCCAATCTCTCATTCTGACAGCCTTTGCAAAGAACCTCCCACGTTTCTCCGTCCAAGCAAGTCCGGCGTACTAATAGTATTTCCACCTTACCGCCCGTCATTCTTTTTGCACGCAAACGCGCCGGTATTACTCGCGCATTATTGAACACCAGTAAAGCGTCTCGTGGTAACAGTTCTGGCAGCGATGCAAACTTGTGGTGGCCGAGCTCCTCCCTTTGCCTCGGTACATGTAAAAGCCTTGAGTCATCCCTCCTGTCAGGAGGCAACTGTGCAATCAGATCCGACGGCAGTTCGTAATCGAAAGTAGATAATTGCATGTAGAACAACGGACGAGATTGGTGCAGGCATCAAGTACGCCTGCTATTCATTGACGCAGCACGTTTTTATGATTACCGCCGGGATAGCCCTCGGTCTACGTATCCTGATTCTCTGTTGTGTCGCTTACCCTGTTCCTGCCAATGTTCCCGAAAAAAGGTTGTAACAGATCAATAGGGATCGGAAACAGCGTCGTCGAATTATTTTCGGTCGCTACCTCTGATAAGGTTTGCAGGTAGCGCAGCTGCAGCGCTACCGGATGTTCTTCAATAATTTCTGAGGCGTCAGCTAATCTTTGGGCAGCCTGAAATTCGCCCTCGGCGTTAATGACCTTGGCGCGGCGCTCTCTCTCTGCCTCTGCCTGCTTAGCCAGCGCCCTCTGCATATCCTGAGGAAGATCTATGTGCTTCACCTCGACTAACGAAACCTTAATTCCCCACGGATCCGTCTGAGTGTCAACGATTTCCTGGAGATGTGAATTTATCTTATCCCTCTCTGACAGTAGCTCGTCCAACTCGGCCTGCCCACACACACTGCGCAAGGTCGTCTGCGCTAGCTGCGACGTTGCAAATAGATAGTCTTCAATCTCTATTGTCGCTTTATTAGGCTCCAGCACCCGGAAGTAGAGCACAGCATTGACTTTTATCGAAACATTGTCCTTCGTGATTACGTCCTGCGGTGGAACATCCATCGTTATCGTCCTCATGTCCAATCTCACCATGCGTTCTATAACAGGGATGACGTAAATAAGACCCGGGCCCCGATGCTTTACCAATCTCCCAAGACGAAAAATAACCCCTCGTTCGTACTCAGGCAGAACCTTTATTCCACTTGCCAACAATACCAAAGCGATCATGAAGAACGTCACCAGGGGACCAAAGCCAAACATAAACACTCCTTCTTCGATTTATCGATTCATTCTACGTACATATAGTACCAATTGATCTACTCGGACAACTTCGACTTTCTGGCCCACCGTTGCTTCCTGATCGCACTCGGCGGTCCAATACTCCCCGTGCAGCCAGACACTTCCGCGCGGGGCTAAGGGCGTACACACCCGGCCAACCTGGCCCATGAGTGATTCTTCCCCGTGGGCAGAAGGACGTCTCCATGCACTTACCGCCAAAGATCCTACCAACAGCATAAAGAGGCCCATCGCTAAAGACGCGGATAGCACGATGCTTAAATCTACCTGCATTTCAGAATCGGGCGTATCAAAAAGGAAAAGCGATCCGAAAATGAACGCTCCGATCCCGAACGCTCCAACGATTCCGAAACTCGGTAGAAACATTTCCGCGACAAGAAGAATAAGTCCTGCGCCTATAAGAAGTAGCCCAGTGTAATTTATAGGTAGTACCTGAAAAGCGGTAAGGGCGAGAATTAAACATATGCCGCCGGCAAGGCCCGGAAACAAAAGGCCCGGGTTGGCAAACTCGAGATAAATTCCGAGCATGCCGGCCATCATCAGCAAATACGCGATATTGGGGTGCGCCAGAATATTCAGCACCCTGTGCTTCAATCTCATTTCCATCGTTACTATACGAAACGTTTCATTCGGCAGCTTAGCTGCCTCAAAATCTAATTTGACATTGTCAGATCGCACCTCAATTTCCTTGCCCTGTGCCGCCCGCAGCAAATCGTGAATGTCCGTTGCAACCAAGTCTATAACTTTTTTTTCCAGCGCCTCAACCTCTGTAATCGAAACACTTTCCCGAACAGCCTTTTCGGCCCAGTCGGCATTTTTTCCGCGCCTTTGTGCAATCGACTCAATGAAAGAGGCCGCGTAGTTTTCCATCTTGCTACGCATGTCCCCTTCTATGTTCTGCCCGCCGCTCGCAACCGGGTGCGCCGCTCCGATGGTCGTTCCTGGCGCCATAACTGCCAAGTGCCCTGCCATCGTAATAAATACCCCAGCCGAACCTGCACTAGACCCACCCGGTGAGACATAGACAATGACGGGAATAGCCGCGCCTAGTATATCCTTGACAATGCTTTTTGTAGTATTAAGCAAACCCCCCGGGGTATCCATCACGATGATTAAACACAGGGATTGCTCGTCAGTGGCTAGTTCAATATTCTCACGTATGAAATCGCCAACCGCCGGATTTATTGGTCCCGAGACGACAATTCGCGACACCTGCGCTGGCATCGTCTTCGCAGAACACTCCACATAAAGGACAATGAAACCAAACAAACAGATCATGCGCAACCAAGGTTTCGGAGTTCGGAAGAACCCATTAACACACATCATTGCGACCGTCCGATCTCGCGCAAAACGGCCTTTATATCTTGCCAGACTAAACGCTTCTCCTTCGGGTTGCGTAGTAAGTATGCCGGATGGAAAGTCGGCATTAATTTTATCTGCTGATAGGTGTGCCATCGTCCTCGCAAACGGCTAATGGGAGTCGTGTCTTTCAGCAGTGTCTGCGCCGCGAACTTTCCGAGTGCAATAACGATTTTGGGATTTATCGCCCGCAATTGCTGAACCAGAAACGGTTCGCAACTGTCGATCTCATCAGGCTCAGGATTCCGATTGTCGGGTGGCCTACATTTTACAACGTTGACTATGTAGACGTCTTCCCTCCGCATTTTCATGCCTTTGGTAATTATTTCTGTGAGCAATTTACCTGCCCGCCCTACAAAAGGTTCCCCCTCTTGATCTTCCTGCGATCCTGGAGCCTCTCCAACGAACACGACCTCCGCCTCCGGATTCCCGGCACCAAATACTATATTGTTTCGCTTCTCGCAGAGACGGCAACGCTGACAGTTTCCCATTTCGGATCGAATGGATTGTAGCACCGGCACCACACTTGCGACTTCGGGGTTCGGGCGCTTTTCCGGGGAAGACGGTTTAGCAGCCGAACTGTCTTCTCCGGTGCCACCACGAAGAGGAAAGCCCCGGACCTGTTGCCCTTTCAATTCCTTGGCGTATTCGCTCAATGAATGAACAAGGCCTGATACTACCTCTCGTTTGGATCCAGCAGCCATCGTCGCTGCAGAATATGCCTACGCTGTACGATTGACAAGCCGTGAGACAAAATAGGACAAGCCATCATAATAAGAAGAGGCAGGGAGCACTGACAGAGCACTGAGGGCAGTTTTGCCGTACTCATGGGCCAAACACGTCGCCTCGTCTAAGACGCCAGAGCCACGTATGCGGTCCAGCGCGACATCTATTTCCTCCTGTGCCGGCGACTGCTTTTCAAAAACACGCTTGACCTCTTCATCTCTGCGTAATGCGAGAACAAGCGGAAGAGAAGGATTTCCGTCACGTAGGTCGGCGCCGGTAGGCTTGCCGGTTCGATTGCCGTCTCCGGCAATGTCAAGCACGTCGTCCACGATCTGGAACGCCATACCTATATTATATCCGGATTTCGCTAATTGTTCGATCACATTGGATGAGGCACCTGCCAGATACGCCCCCATTCGAGCTCCTTGCGTGAACAGGGCAGCAGTCTTCCGTTGTATAATCTGCAAGCAATCTTCGCGCGTTACCCGGGGATCATGTCTCAATCTCCCCTGTAACACCTCGCCCTCAGTTAGACTAACACACGCATCCGTTGCCCATTTGATCACTTTTTCTTCGAATCGGCCACAAAGAGCAAACGCTCTGCCAAACAGAAAATCTCCCGCTACCAGAGTCTCCGGTAGCCCGAAGCGATGCAAAGCCGACTCTTTACCGCGGCGCGTCTCCGCACCGTCAATTATGTCGTCATGCAAAAGCGATGCCGAGTGTATTAATTCTAACGCAGTCGCGATGTCAACGATGTCCTCTACACTCTTGCCCCCGCAAGCCCGAAAAACCATGAGTGCCACAGCGGGTCTCACCCTCTTACCACCAGCATAGATTAAGTAACGGCCTATATCGCTCAGCAACTGCTCTTCGGACCCGAGCAACTCCTCCAGTCGGTCTTCAACACGCCTCAGCTCCGCAGCGACCAGCTCTTGCGGCGAGGTTGCTTTCAACTTTGGCGGGATCGTTTTGCCTGACACGTTATACTCAAATCACGCAGCATTACCCGCAACGCGGTCACGGTTACTAATATAATGCCAAAGGCGAGGAAAACGTCAAGGCGTGTGAATCTCATTGTCATAAACAACCTCTCTTGTTCGACAAGTCGATCAGCATGAATATGCAGAATGGACCTTGCCCGTTCTGCATATTCCGCAGTAAGATGGCTGGAGCGAGATGAATTTAAAAGACAAAAATATTCTGTTGGGCGTAACGGGGGGAATAGCCTCCTACAAGGCCGCCGAGTTGGTCAGGTTACTTGTGGGTGGCGGTGCAAGTGTACGTGTAGTTATGACGACGAACGCGCAAGAATTCATCACGCCTCTAACGCTCCAAACATTGAGCGGTAACCGCGTATCAACATCCACGTTCGATCTAACTCAGGAATCAGAGATTGGGCATATAGAATTAGCGGATGCTGCAGATCTTGTAATAATCGCTCCGGCTACCGCCAATTTCATCGCAAAGCTGGCCCATGGCATCGCTGACGATCTACTCTCTACTATTCTGCTTGTTGCCAGCGCTCCAAAGCTAATTGCTCCTGCTATGAACGTGAAAATGTTTGAACATCCTGCAACCCAGAACAATCTCCGGCGGTTGGAAGAGTACCAGTATCACGTTCTGGACCCTGGAGTGGGTGAACTTGCTTGCGGATATAGCGGGAAAGGCCGCCTTCCCGAACCGATGCAGATCATCGACTCCGCAACCGCCTTGCTCAGCAGGAAAGACCTGTCTGGCGAGCGTATTATCGTGACTGCAGGTCCCAACTGCGAACCTATTGATCCCATACGTTTCATCTCCAACAGATCAACAGGTAAAATGGGCTACGCGATGGCACGGGCCGGTCAACAAAGGGGTGCTCGTGTAACCCTAATAGCCGGCCCAACAGGGCTACCAACGCCCTCCGGTGTTCAGGCAATACCGGTCCGCACAGCAATCGAGATGGAGAGGGCTGTCAAAGCTGAGTACAACGAAGCAACTATGGTGATTTCGGCCGCGGCAATTGCTGACTACCGGCCCGTGGAAGTGGCTGAACACAAATTAAAAAAAGGATCCGGCGACATGTCCCTGTCATTATGTCGAAACCCCGATATTTTGGCAGGACTGGGCAAAAACAAAGGGTCTCGAATTTTGGTCGGCTTCGCAACCGAGACTGAGAACGTATTAAGAAACGCCGAGTACAAATTAAAGAGTAAAAATCTGGACCTCATAGTAGCCAATGACGTGACGCAAAAGGGTGCCGGTTTCGCTACCGATACAAATATTGTTACATTGCTCGATGGACTCAGGAAACCAACGACCCTCCCTCTAATGTCAAAGGACGAAGTCGCGCACTCGGTGTACGATCGTCTGGTGTTCCTGAGACAATCCATGCAGCCATAAATTCACGACCGGTTGTCTTCACATCTATGGGCATCCCGACTGACCCTTCGAAAGTTAAACTCATAACGGGTCTCCTTGCAAAAGACACCAAACTCCTTTCGGAGGTCGTTTCCCTGCTAGAGGCAGAGAACGGGCGTATAGATTTTGCGACAGATCCACAACGGTGGCAGCTTACCCGCTACTATCAAAAAGAGATGGGAAAGAATCTGTTTCGGCAGTTCGTTTCTTTCGAGAAGCTGGTGGGCCCCGACACAATCGTCCACTTCAAGCGCAAAACGAATCAAATGGAGTTGGAGTTTTCGAGCAAGGACGACATAGGCTCCTCAGCAAGGACCGTCAACATCGACCCTGGCTACATAGACACTGGAAAATTGGTCTTAGCCTCGACAAAGGCACAGGCACACCGAATCTATATAGGCCACGGCGTGTATGCTGAAGTAACTCTTCTGTACCACCACGGTGCCTTTCATCCGTTTATTTATACATACGACGATTACCGCGGGCCCTGCACAATCGGCTTCTTTATCGAAATAAGAAAGAAATTCCTCCAGCAGAAGCGTGCATCCAAGATCTAGTCGGCCGACTTTTCTTTGGCGACACCTGCATGGGTTACTGGAACTGGCAGGAAGCTTGCGAGCTCCGTGGGTAGGGGTTGCACGCGTCCGTGCTCGTTCACACACGCATGCAACGTTTTTCCCTTTGCTATCAAGTTATCGTCGACCGGACGAACTATACGGTACGTGAACGCCACACTTGCCTTACCTACCTTGTCCAATGTTGTCGTGACACACAGCGCGTCCCCAAAAAAAGCGGGCGACCGGTACCGACAGCTCACTTCCCTCACTGGAAAGTGAATGCCCCTCGTCTCCAAATCTGAATACGTTTGCCCTACAGCACGTAACCACTCTACTCGGCCTTCTTCAAACCATATGAGGTAGGCGGAGTGGTGCGCTACCCCAGCTTTATCGGTTTCTGCGTAACGCACGCGGACGTAGTGCTTCCTAGATTGCTTCACTAGCACTGACTCTCATTGATGATCACACCCAGTCCCTAATTCCGCAGCAAGAAACGGCGACCATCTACTTGCCCTGCCACTTCGGTTTCCGTTTCTCAGCAAACGCGCGCGGTCCTTCTACTACATCTTCCGAGTTCATCATCTCCTTGAGAGCCGGATACGACTTAGAAAAGGCTTCATCCAACGTTAGGCCGGACCCCATCATTGCACACTGTTTCGTCGCCCGTACCGACAACGGTGCGCACTCTTGGATCTCGTCCGTCCACCTCTCGACCGTCGTTTTCAGCTTTGACATTGACACCACTTCGTTAACTATTCCCCATCGATGTCCCTCTTCCGCACTCATATGCCGACCCGTCAACATGTAGCCTAGTGCAATTTTCACCGGCATTTGCCGCGGTAGGCGATGTACGCCCCCCGCCGCGGCAGCAAGACCTACTTTTGGTTCAGGTAATCCTAATTTTGCGTGATCGGCCGCGACGATGATGTCACACGCTAGAGCCATTTCGAAACCGCCGCCCAAAGCAAACCCGTTAACAGCTGCGATTGTGGGCTTCCATATATCAGTCCTGTCGGGCAGCCCTCCAAATCCACCTTTGATGCGCTTCTTGGGAAAACCATGCTCTGCCGTGTATTTTAGATCATTGCCGGCCGAGAAAGCCTTCTCTCCTGCCCCAGTTAATACGATGACCCACGTATTATCGTCCCGGAGCGCGTCGTCCCAAATTCGAGAGAGTTCTTCCGCCGCGGGGGGGTGAACGGCGTTCATCCGTTCAGGCCTGTTAATAGTAATAGTCGCAACATGACCGTTCTTTTCATACTCCGCATACTCGTATGGCATCTTTCCCCCTTCGTTTCTCTGGTGAAAAATCTCTTCGGCGAGCGTCCTGTATCAGACTACGTCAAAGAAATGGATTGGATACTACCGGTCTGACATGTTAAAAGCAACAAAATGTCCAATAGTAATGAGCCCCTGTCCGATCAAGTCGCTTTGATAACCGGCGCCGGCAGAGGAATCGGTCGCGCGACAGCACTAAAATTTGCCCAGGCCGGGACTAAAACCGTAATAACAGCCCGAACAGAAAAAGAGATTCATGAGACCGCCCGAGTCGTCAGAGAACTAGGAGGCCGGGCACTTCCGATTCAGGGCGACCTAACCGTGACCTCGGACATTAACAACATTGTTGAGAAAACCATTTTTCAATACGGGCACATCGATATACTTGTGAATAACGCCGGTGTGGGACGCCCGCGAACATCTATTCTCAAATCTCAACTAAGTGACTGGACGACGACTTTGCAAGTGAACTTGTTAGCGGTTATGTCCCTATGCAAAAAAGTGCTACCGCCTATGATGGAAAAAGGACGCGGAACAATTATGATGATAGGATCCACGTCGGGGCTAAACGGCCGCGCGGGAGAAGCCGCATACGCCGCAAGCAAGTTCGGGCTCCGCGGATTCACTCAGTCACTCTTCGATGAGGTACGGAACCACGGCATCAAAGTAACTCTGGTATGTCCGAGCTACGTCGACACTGCACTAATACCAAAAAACAAAAAAGTAGATCGGACCAAATTTTTGCGATGCGACCATATTGCGGAGGTTCTGTTAAATGTCGCATCGCTGCCGGCTACCTGTTGCCCGACCGAAATAGTGCTAGAGCCTCAAATCGAACCTTTCAAAAGCAATCATTAAAGAAGAGACAACGATACCCGATTTCGAGAACGACTTACGCTATGCATCGGTTTCAACTTACTAGGGGACATGTCGAAGCATGACATACATCCGTTAATCATCACAGCCCGTAGTTTATTTCTCAAAAACAATGAGTTACGAGAAATCAGGTAGAGCATTCGTAATTTCTGTAGCCTGACGGACGGAGTGGATTTCGATCACATGGACCTCAAGAACAAAATTGCCCTAGTCACTGGTGGAGCAGTCCGCTTGGGAAAGTGCATCTCGGAGTCACTAAGTGCAAAGGGGTGTAAGGTCATAGTCCACTATAATAATTCGAAGACACAGGCAGTCCGGACAATCGAAAGTATGAGGAGACGAGGCGCCGAGGGCATTATTGTGAAAGCCGACATTACCGTGGATGCTGATGTAGACTCGCTCTTGGCACGTTCGGAGGAAAAGTACGGGCACATCGACATACTCGTAAACAACGCAGGACTTTTCTTTAGAACACCAATCGATTCACTCCAGTATAAAGATTGGCGACAAATCCTCGATGTCAACGTCCATGGCACGTCCCGCTGTGCGCGAAAGATCGGTCTACATATGCGTAACCGTGGTACGGGCCACATAATTAACGTTGCGGACGTTGCGGGTCAAACGCCATGGCGCGACTATATACCATACTCGGTGTCCAAGGCCTGCATTCTCGCCATGAACCAGGGACTCGCCATAGAACTAGCACCTCACGTTATGGTTAACGCTGTCGTGCCCGGTCCAATGTTATTCGGACCCAACACCGGAGAGGAAATAAAAAACGGAGAAATTGCGAGAACACTCCTCAAACGCGGCGGACGTCCGCAAGATGTAGGTGACCTTGTCGTTTTTATTGCCGAATCGACTTTCAGTACTGGAGCCGTCTTCTCTGTCGATGGCGGTCGCGGGCTCACCTAAAAACTAAAAAAGGTTCTTATTCTAAGTTTTACCAATGAAACGGACGTCAGAAAGTAGGCCGGCCAGGTTAACCAGCTGGCACGAGGTCTTCGAAAATACCAACCCGGTCGAATTAGAAGTCGGCCCAGGCAAAGGGTCTTTTCTCTTATCGGCCGCACGCGAAAATGAAAATAGAAATTTTTTCGGTGTTGAGTTTTCGGGACGACGCGCTTATAGAATTGCGGAACTGATCGAAAGATATTCGTTAACCAATGCCATCGCCGTCGCGGCAGACATCAACTGCGTCCTTCGACACCTCGTAGAAGCCAGTTCCGTCGCAACCATACATATTTACTTTCCGGACCCCTGGTGGAAGAGACGTCACCACAGACGACGTCTCTTCGGCGCTGTTTTCTGCAACGCTCTGTCAAACATACTGCTTCCTGGTGGGAAAATTCTTCTCGCCACAGACGTTTTCGCTTACTTCCAACAGATCACTGAACGGTTGGACAGGGTTCCTGCCTTAAGTCAATTTGAGTGGCAACGGGACCAGAGAGACAAGAAGGGAAACCTGATACGAACCGATTTTGAGCGTCAGTTCCTTAAAGAGGGAAGGCCTATACATTACGCAGGCTTCATAAAAGAGCAGTGACATCCCACGGCTGTAAGCTTAGGTTGGTCTACCCGACCAATGCCGATCTTTAAATTCCTCAACCCTGGCCTTGAGGACACTGTACTAAAAGTAAGCCTGCATCAGACGAGCACTAGCTCGGCGACCGAAAACAGTGGTAGGCACTTCGTCTTGACTAACCTAATACGATATTTTTTACTTCGCCGATAATACGCTGGGCGCTAATTCCAAATGCATCAAGCAACTCGGAAGGCGTGCCCGACCGAGGGACTGACCGTACGGCAAGCTTGTGAACCCGAATATTCTTTGTCGCTACGGCATTTAGGACGGCGTCGCCCAATCCTCCCTCGTAATAATGATCCTCAACTACCACTACGCAATTATTAGTAGCAGAAGCCGCTCGCGTAACGCCTTCCTCGTCGAGCGGCTTCACGCTATACGCATCTATAACGCGTGCTGAAATTCCGGCCTCCGCAAGAGCGTCCGCTGCGGCGATTGATTCGTGTAACGTCACACCCGCAGCAACGATCGTTATTACGTCATTCTCTCCAGATCGAACCACTTTACTCCCGCCGATGGAAAATTTTTCATCGTTATCATACAAAATAGGAGTTGCCGGACGAGTGGTACGTAAATATGTCGTTCCTGGAAGATCCCGCATTGCTGCCACAAGGTGTTCCGTAGTGACAGCATCCGCCGGGTATAACACAACGGAATCAGGTACTGCCCGCATCATGGCAATATCCTCCAAGCCCATTTGGGACGGTCCATCCTCCCCAATAGAAACCCCACAATGGGATCCAACGTAATTAATGTTAACACCCGAGATTGCCGCCATTCTTATGTGGTCAAACGCACGCGTCAAAAACGCTGCAAAGGTTGATGCAAACGGTATTTTTCCACATGCCGAAAGCCCGACGGCGGCGCCTATCATATTCTGTTCCGCGATAAAACACTCAAAATAACGCTCGGCATGAGAATGCATGAACGTTTCGGCAAAGGTCGAATTTTTCGTATCCCCGTCCAAAGCAACAATTCGCCTATCGGCTTCACCCAACTTTGCAAGTGCTGTACCATACGCCACCCGTGTAGCCACTTTCTCGTCGCGTCGGTAGGTCGGCCCCACCACCATTTTAACGCCGACCCTAATCTCCGGCTCCACAGCCGGAGGGACTTTTATCTCTGGTACTTTCAAGGACGATTTAAAAGAAAGTTGAGATATCGCCTCATCTAGTTTCTCCCCTTTCACCGGTTTACCATGCCAGCCATCCTTGCCTTCAAGAAAGGTGACTCCTTTTCCCTTCGCCGTTTTTGCTACTAAAACTGTGGGAGTACCCTCATTTTCGCGCGCCTGACGTAGCCCGTCGACCACGGCCCGCATGTCATGCCCATCTAGAACAATAGTATTCCAGCCAAACGCGGAGAAACGATCCTTGTAAGCATCGGCATCAAGTCGATACATCGTTGCTTGGCTCTGGCCAAGGCCATTTACATCGACAATGCCGATAAGGTTGTCCAGTCTATAGTGCGACGCCATAGCCGCCGCCTCCCACACACTGCCCTCCGCTACTTCACCGTCTCCCATGAGCACGTAGACTTTGTAGTCTAGATTCTCTAACCGTTTGGAATTGACCGCCATCCCGACCCCAACAGATAGCCCTTGACCTAAGGAGCCTGTCGCGGCCCCCACCCACGGAATCCTAGGCGTGGGATGTCCCTCCAGATCACTCTTATATTTTCTCAAGGACATGAGATCGAACCCAGGTAGTGCTCCGGCCTCCACCAACGCAGCGTATAGAATCGGAGCTGCATGACCCTTCGACATAATGAAACGATCATTATTCAGCCGCTTAGGATCCCCTGCATCGAATCTCATACTTTCAAAAAACACTGCCGCCATTATATCTGCTGCAGACATGCAGGAAGTCGGATGCCCCGAGCCCGCTTCGGCTGTTGCTCGTAGCGAGTGAACCCGTAAAGCGTTCGCAGTGTCCCTTAACCGGTTAAGATCAACTGTCACGATACGTTCCTCCCAAAAACAGGGTGAAGGGACGTGGCGGCCCACACCCCTTCACCCTGTCCCATATTCTGCTGCGATGTTCTTTCACTTAAGTCGCGATGCATATCCCGCCTGCAAGCGGTGGAAAAATACTCAATTCTATACCATCTTCCAAAACCGTGTCCGCTTCCACATATTTATTATCTATTACGAGTAGTCCCGCATGTTCTCGCGAGATTTCCAACAGATCGACTACGTCCTGTACTGTCGCGCCTGATTCCAGTTCAAACGTTAACTTCTTTTCAGAACCCTTCGGCATATACCTTTTGAGGGCTGCAAATAGGTTGACGCTCACCGAAACGACATCAGACATAGCACGCACGTTCCTAGCCCAGCTGCTGACGGCCTAGAAGAAAAATTTTTAACGTCCCTCTTTTATTGTATAGGTACTGCCGGGCTGAGCCCACAAAATTCTTCATAATCTATAAGTTCCGTAATTTCTGGATCCTCGCTACACACTAGACAGTTCGGATCTTTCCGCAGCTTAAGTACACGTATTTCAGAACTTAACGTATCGAAATGCATCATACGCCCCACCAGAGGCTTACCCGCGGACAAAATAACCTTGATGACCTCCAGAGCCTGCATACAACCTACCAGTCCAGGTAATACTCCAAGCACACCGGCCTCTGCACAGCTTGGTGCAGCACCCGGTGGTGGGGGCTCCGGGAATAAGCACCGGTAACACGGGCCTACATTTGGTTGCACAACGGTAACTTGCCCTTCAAATTGAAAGATCGACCCGTCCACAAGAGTTTTCTTCGCCATTATGCACGCGTCGTTAATCAAATACCGCGTAGGAAAGTTATCGCACCCGTTCACCACAATATCAAAGTCATCGATAATCCTCATCACGTTCTCGGAAGCCAAGCGCTCCCTAAACTGCACAATTTTGACGTCCGGATTCAGGGCATTCAAGGTCATTTGTGCAGACTCAACCTTCGACATACCGACCCGATCGTTTGTATGTAATATTTGCCTTTGGAGATTACTCATGTCGACGGTGTCATGGTCAGCAATGCCAATTGTCCCTACCCCGGCAGCCGCTAAATACAACGCGACCGGCGACCCTAAGCCGCCCGCGCCCACACAAAGCACTTTGGCATCCAACAATTTCGCTTGACCCTGCTCTCCTACTTCCGGCAACGTGAAATGTCGCGCATAGCGCGTCGTCTGTTCTTGCGTGAACTGCCTATCGGCGACCCATTCGTAACCCGCGTTCTTCCAAGCTGTATATCCTCCAGCCATAGACGTCACATTTTCGTACCCGAGCTCTTTCAGTGTCCGCGCAGCAATTAGGGAACGCACGCCGCCAGCACAATATGCCACCACAGGCGATTGTTTGTCCGGAACAAGCTCTTCCACTCTCATTTCCAGGAACCCTCGCGGCAAGGGGACAGACCCCTTCAAGTGCCCCTCTCTGTATTCTTCCCTCTCTCGCACGTCCAGAAGAACCGCACCTGTGCCGTTTCCCATTGTCTTTTTTACCGCGTCGATCGTCACCTCAGGCACCGTCCGACGTGCCTCCTCCATCATTTCATTGTAGGTCTTAGCCATTTTGTCTCCTTGGTGATCAAAATCAATCGCGTTCCTACGGGGCGCCTAGCTTCTCCTGTAAAGCTGTTTCCGCGTCTTGGTAGTCTTTTAACATTTCATTCATTATCGAGTCTCTTCCTGCCTCCGCCATCGTACGTGAACGGCCCATGAGCACTTCTTTAGGCTCGACAAAGTCTTGCCGTGAGTAACCCCATATCTTGGGATGCGTATACGTGTCCATTCTAATCGCATCACAAGGACACGCTTCGACACACATTCCACAATAAATGCATCGGAGCGTATCAATTTCGTATCGTAACGGAAATTTTTCGACCTCCGGATCTGGGTGTTCACCGGCTTCAATATGTATACAATTTGCAGGACAAGCAGTGGCACAGAGGAAACATGAAGTACACCTGACGGAACCGTCGTCCTTTAAAGTCAAACGGTGGCTCCCCCGGTAAACGTCCGGGTAGCGTTTTCGTTCTTCGGGATATTGCGTCGTATAAGCCGCCCGTGTGGCCCTTGCAAAGCCTAACGCGTGCAAACCGTGTAGCGCAAGGTTACGCCAAAAATGCGTCATCGTAACGACAAGCCCCCGAAGGATTTCGGGGATATACATGCGTTCTAAAACCGTCATTTCTTCTTTGCGTTTCATAGTGCGCGACAAACCTCCCAGTCACGTGCCCGTGCCGGTTTTAATATGAATTCCACTATGTTGAGGGGGTCTGGATTTGTCAAGACAGTGACTAATGAAAGCCTTCTGTACCGCTGCTACCGGCCGGCCATGTACCCTCCGACAGCTTAAATTCCAGGATGTTCTTGAGGCAGTCGGCCCGAGCGCGTACCGTCACCGCGTCGAGCACACTCTGCTTTTCGATAGGCAGGAGCTTAAGGTGAAAGGCGAAGAAATTGACAAACAACTCGTCTGTAATCGTATCATCGTTTAGAAGCCGCCTTACCGCCGCGCGTTCTTTTTCAGGCAAATATTCCTCTAACACCTTTGCGACTTTTTCTCGTTCGTCTGCACCCAAATCCTCGTTTCGCTCGGGCCGCCAAGTCACGCGAGCCTGCCGATAACTTTTATCGAACGATTCCTCTTCTATCGCATACTCTCGAACGCCAGAAAGAAGTATATTATACCGCCCGTCAGGCAAGTCTTCGGTTTCTAATATTTTTCCAGCGCACCCTGTGGCAAAAATCTCTGGATTGCCCTCATATTGTTTTTCCCACTCCCCGCGAAGCAAGGCCAGCCCGATAATCGACGGAACGTTGGATTTAGCATCCGTTACCATATCTCGGTAACGCTTTTCAAAAATATGAAGGGGCAACTGCAGGCCGGGGAATAGGACTACGTTCGGCAAAGGAAATACTGGTATGATTTCAGGCAGTTCAAGCACAGCTAAACCCGTTCCAACCTTAATTCGTTAAGTCCGATTATGGTTATTTTTTCTGGTGCCGTATCTTTGTTATTGTGAATCGGAGAGCTTCAATTCCTTTTGGAGTTGTACAACGGATGGACGTTCTGCCAATCTTTGTATCCATGCCGATACATGCTTTAGCCTCGACGGCAACTCTACTCCCAGCTGCGACAAAATCAATACTCTAGGCACAAACGATAAGTCCGCTAACGAAAAATCTTCAACCAGGTACTCTTTTCCGTCCAGTTGTCGATCCAGAAACTCCAAAACCCGAATCAGGTCACCTTGATACCGCTCAACACGTTCCTGGTCGATCTCTTCGCTCGGTTTCCGTAATTCTTGGTACAACAGTCCACACTGGGCGGTGAAAGAATTATCAGCGAAATCTTCAAACATTCTAACACGCGCGCGTTCGGCGGAAGGCTCCGGTCGTAATGGCGGGTGAGGATATTCATCATCGAGGTATTCGTTGATGAACGTCGAATCGTAAATCACTTCGTCGTCGTCTACTAGCGCCGGCACCTTTCCGTAGGGATTCAACCGTAAATACTCTGGCAATCTTTGATCGCCTTTGGTCAAGTCCACAAAGTATTTTTCGTACACTAGCTCCTTCTCGGCCAGCACCAGGCGAACCTTTTGGCAATACGGGCTGAGGGGGAAATCGTAAAGTCTCATAAACATCTTCTCCTATCTGGTCCTGCGCAGTGTAATAAAATATCCCGGTGCTGGCAAACGCTCCCCTCATTTACAACTACAGACTGGACCCACCCGTGGGGTAGTGATAGAGCCTCGAGTTAAATATGAGACGATCTACCCCGCTCATTTCTGCCAATTTGTGCGACATTCCCGTCGGCGACGCTGCACCAGTCCGAATTATGGCTATCGTCAACGTGAGTCCCGAGTCATTCTACAACAAGTCAGTTAGGCAGAATATCGAGCAAATAGCGGAGACGGCCCACATGTTCGTGACCGAAGGAGCTGATATCATTGATGTCGGTGCTATGTCCACTGCCCCCTACAACAAAACACACATTTCTTTGGCGGAAGAAACGGACCGTCTGGCCCGCTCCATCGACGCAATAACAAAAAAGGTGTCAGTGCCCGTCTCAGCTGATACGACACGTGCCGCACCCGCGAAAGCCGCCCTCAACGCAGGGGCGCAGATAATTAACGACGTTACGGGTTTAAAACATGACCCAGAAATGGCAGCTGTGATCGCAAATGCAGCTGCGAACGTCGTTCTCGTCGCTAACGACAGAAGTATAAAATCCAACACACCGCCCGAAGGTATTCAAGCTGCTCTCTTGGAGAGCGTAAAAATAGCGGCCCTCGCTGGCATTCCAAAAAAAAACATTGTTATAGATCCCGGCATCGGATTCTTCCGTGGACAGGCAATCCATTGGTCTGAGTGGGATTGCCGGGCTATCAGAGAAATCGATAGGCTGAGAACCATGGGCTACCCAATTTTAGTTGGTGCATCACGCAAGTCCTTTATCGGGCACGTTTTGAACCAACCTGAGCCAGAAGATCGGCTGATAGGGTCACTAGGATGTGCTGCTTTAGCGGTCGAAAAAGGTGCCCATATCGTGCGAACCCACGACCCAAAAGAAACACTTCAAATCGTGAAGATAGTCGAGGCCATACAAGGGCGAACACGAACATCTAACTAAAAACCAGCTTACACAAATTTCGGGTCGAGTTCGCCCGCATTGTTATTTTTGGTATTAGGTCATTTTAAACTACGCCCCCATACCCCCAACTGACCAAGCACGTGGCAATTCCCGCCGCTTGGCCTACCCTCGCGTCAATATCAGAATCGCCTACGAGAATTGTCTCCTCCAACGCTATTTTGGTTTTCTTTTGGAGGAAGTAAATCGCATTGGGGTCAGGTTTCCTCGTTCCGAGCGTGTCTCCGCCAATTACATAATCGAAATAACCTGTTAGGCCTAATTCTTCCAGTACGCTTTTGGCCGCTCGCTCCGGCTTGTTGGTAACAACTGACATACGAACACGTCTAATCCTTGCCAACCTTAAAACTGCCTCCACGCCCGGGAATGGCCTGCTAGTATCAGCTAAGTGTAAATTGTAGTATTCCATGAAAACGTGGAGCCCTCGGTCCGCAACCAAATCGGACGGGAAACCGAGCGCTTGGACAACCAGATTCCGTGCGCCTAACCCCACTAGCCTGCACACATCAGATTTTGACAAGTGCGGGCGGCCAAGTTTTCCAAGCATGTAGTTGGTGGCCGCCACGATGTCGGGCAGCGTGTCTACCAACGTTCCGTCCAAATCAAAGATTAGGTGTCGAAAACCTGGCATATCTTGTCTACGGGCGAAATGCGTCTCCACCGCAAGACAAAGCCGGTTTGGAGGTCTTCTACTCTACAGAGAAGGAGGTCCCACAACCGCAAGTACGGACCGCGTTCGGGTTCACAAACCTGAAGCCGGCACCATGCAACCCGTCAACGTAGTCAAGCATCGTCCCGTGTACATATTGCTGACTCACTGGATCGACGAACAGGCGGACCCCACTTTGCTCAACTACTATGTCGTCCTCCCTAGGTTTCGCATCCAACCCCAGGCTGTATTGAAAGCCCGAACAGCCACCATCTACGACAGAAACGCGTAGCCCACCGTCGATCATACCCTCTTTTTTTAGGGTTTCCTTCAATTTGCCGGCGGCCTGATTGGACAAAGACAGAGCAGGAACTTCCTCCCCATTATTTTCAGCAGGGCTGGTATCGCTTGATAACCCTAACGTCGTTGCCGCTCGTAAATTTGAGTCTTCGTTCAAGGTATACACTCCTTTTTTTGTATACGCCTATATGAGCACAATGCCTCATTACGTCAAGTACCTGCATTGTAGCTCTTCGAGGCCCGGTATAGTACCTATAACCGGCAATCAACTCGTTCTAAATAACTCTTTTTGCTTTAGGCATCAAGCTTACGATACAACAACGAAATGACCATCGAAACGCAAATTGAGGGACGCGCTCAATCCCTCGGGTTCACGCTGTGCGGCTTCACCCCTATACAACCCTTACAGAGAAAAGCTTTCGTTAGCGACTGGCTCCAGGCAGGCAATGCTGGAGACATGCATTACTTAGAAAGAAACTTAGACCAAAGACTAGACCCGCGAGTACAGTATCCCCGGGCCCGCAGTATTATCTGCCTAGGATTCCCCTACTCGCCGCCGCCAACCCCACAGATCAACTGGCGGAAGGAGCTCCGTGGCCGTATCGCTGCCTACGCTATAGGTCCCGATTATCACCACGTCTTAAATGAGCGATTGGCAAAACTCGTTTGCTACCTGAAAGATTTACGCCCCGCAGCGTGGACAAGGCCTTACGTCGATACGGGCCCGCTCCTCGAACGCGAATGGGCCTTCCGTGGCGGATTAGGCTGGTTCGGTAAAAATACCATGATAATCCGAAAATCGACCGGCTCTTGGTTTTTTCTCGCAGAAATCTTAACTGATTTGGACCTTCAAGGCAGTTCGGTCTCGGCAGATCATTGCGGTACATGCACTCAATGCAAAGCTGAATGTCCGACAAATGCGTTAGACGAAAGTTACACGTTAAAACCGCCCTTGTGCATATCCTATCTTACCATAGAACACCGCGGTGCCATCCCCTACGATCTACGACCAAAAATTGGCAATTGGATATTCGGGTGCGATATCTGTCAGGAAGTTTGCCCTTGGAACGACAAATTTGCGGAAACCCAAAACGACCACACGGATTTCTTATCGCCGAACCTCTCCGCACTTATGAAGCTTGATGAGAAACAATTTCGCATGCGGTTCCGGAACTCTCCCATCACCAGGACCAAAAGGAAAGGCCTACTGCGAAATGTCGCTGTGGCGCTCGGAAACACCCAGAATTCGGAAGCTATTGGGCCCTTAGTCGGCGCCTTGGGAGACCACGAACCTTTGATTCGCCAACACGTCGTATGGGCCCTCGGGCGCCTGCACCAACAACCCACCTTGAAGCGCCACCTGGAACGTGAGACAGACCACGTTGTAAGACACGAGATACTCTCCGCACTTGGAGAGATACGTAGGTAGACGCCAGTTTTCCTCCCATTCACCCCACTTTGATTTTATCTCCACCCGCCCCCATGGCTCCCGATTGAACAGCCTTTTGCATTTTTGAACCACCCTCGTAGTAGCGCGGCGCCCATATGCCAGTATACGGTTCATCTTCTTTCGGCATCCGCCATGTTCTCACTCTAGACGAATCCATGGGCACACCGATCAGTGCACGCGGTTGGTCACGCGTTTCAGCCAAATAGTAATCTCCCGATTCTTCGTCTACGTAGCGCATCGTAATCCGGCGATAAATATCGCGCCATTCATCATCGTGTCCAAGTCCGTAGAGTATTTCCGCTTTTCCCTCGACAAGGACTTTCCTGTAAACTCCCTGCTCCTCATCGATTGTCACCGCCACACGCGGGTCATTTTGTATATTCGCCCAAAATTCAGAATATTTACGGGGTGTTATGACGATGCTACTGTTACGGTAAAGAAACCACACCGGTACAACGCTAGGACTCCCTTCTGTAGACAGCGTCGCAATACGAGCAATATGGCCACGTTCTTGTAGAAACGTGTCGCGTTCTTCCTCTGACAATCTGGGCATAGGACCTCCGTATTGTTATTCGTCGATATTTAAAGGCCTCATGAATCAATCCACCGCGCACGGCCAGCTAGGCAGCAGCATAATACGTTCGACATCCTCTCGCCACCCCTACCCCGACAATGGCCCTCTTTTGTGTTACTCTTCCTTTCATGATGGTTCGCGACGAGTCCCTTAGAGAAAGCAACGCGGAAGTCGGGCTACAACAGTTACCAGTGGTAGCTCTTGTAGGCCGTCCCAACGTAGGAAAATCTACTCTATTCAATAGGTTGAGCCGAATTCGCAAAGCAGTCGTCGATAACACTCCGGGCGTTACGCGCGATCGCAATTTCGCCGAGGTCCATTGGAGGAAAATCCCATTCTTGTTAATTGACACGGGGGGCATCCTCCAAGATAAAAGCGACGGACTCGTCGGCCGGATCCAAGAGCAGACACTCCTAGCCGTTGAGCAGGCTGATTTTGTAATCTTTGTATTCGACGGCAGAGAAGGCATTAACCACTCAGACGACTATGCGGTAAATTTGCTACGACGAAATCAAAAACGCATCCATTTCGTGGTCAATAAAATAGACGGCGATAAACAAGAGCTGGCGGCCAACGAATTTTACCGTTTGGGTGTAGAAAATCTCTTTCCAATCTCCGCTGCGCACGGCAGAGGCATTCCGGATATCCTGGACGCACTTTTAAGCCTATTTTCTGCTGGCGAAGAAATATTCCTCGACTGCAGCATCAATCGGTCAAGTGTGCGAGCTCGCGAAGATCTCAAGCTAGCTATCGTGGGCCGACCTAATGTGGGAAAATCATCGCTTCTTAATCGTATTGTCGGCACTGAACGGTCTATTGTGGATTCCACACCCGGCACCACTCGCGATGCTATCGACACCCGAGTAATATGGAAAGACAAGACCATTTTGCTTGTTGACACGGCCGGCGTACGGAGACGCACACGCATTCACGAGCACATCGAACAA
>CAYWPF010000037.1:0-2089 GCA_964460065.1 uncultured Enterobacteriaceae bacterium | reverse complement strand
CGGCGGACACACCTTCCCCATTCTGGCAAACATACGGGACAATGGAATCAAGCTGATCCACATGCGCCACGAGCAAGCCACTGCTTACGCAGCAGACGGCTATGCCCGCGTCACGGGCAAACCCGGTATTTGCTGCGTCACAGCCGGGTGCGGCCTCACCAACGCGGTCACTGGACTGTGCGGCGCAGGCCTTACCAATAGTGCGGTCGTGTGCCTCTCCGGCCAACACCCCACTACCGAAGACTTCATAGGGTCATTCCAAGAAGCCTATGGATCAGACGTTGTCAGTTCATTTTCGAAATTCGCAAAGCGAGTACTTGACTGGTCAACAATCGAGATAGACCTTCGACAGGCGTTCCGAGAGGCAACTTCCGCACCACAGGGCGTATCCTTGCTCGAGATCCCTACGAACATATTATACCAAGAGGACGACGAGGCGAAACAACGCAAAGGCGCAAAAGTATACAGTCCTGACGAACTCCGCTTCCAAGGGGACCCACGTCAAATCGAGCGCGCGGTCGAACTTATTTTCGAATCCCAGAAACCTGTCATCGCAGGCGGCGACGGTATCTTCTGGTCCGGGGCAGAAGCCGAACTCAAGGAATTTGCGGAACTGACGAATACCCCGGTCTACTGCCGCCGAGCAGGACAAGGCGCGGTAGACGAAGATCACCCCCTAGCGGTACGCGGTCCATGGAAAAAACCTTTTACGGGCGAAGCCGACGTCGTACTAGCCGTCGGATTTAAATTCTGGAGCGGCGAAAAATTTGGCCAAGCACCCACCTGGAGTGACAAGGCAACGTACATACAAGTCGACGCGACCCCGCAACGAGTCGGCTGGCACGTGCCGGCCGAGGTCGGAATCGTTGGAGATCCAAAACTCGTACTTCGGCAAATGATCGATGCAATCAAGGAAATGAAACTCGATTTCGGTCGTAAACGTGAGAACCCCTGGGTTCAAAAAATGGTGGAAGTAAGAGCCAATTACAATAAACTGATTAGCGACCGTGAAACCAAAAATCACGCGTCAAATCCGATACACCCGGACCGGCTCGCCAAAGACCTCACTACGGTTATCGATAAAGACGCCACGTTAATCGTGGATAGTTTTACCCTGAGCGGATACACGAGCCAATGGTTCACCGCCCACGAGCCCGGTCAGATTGTCGACGCTGGACCCCTCGCTCCAGTAGGCCACGGGGTCGGGATGGGAATAGGTGTTCAGCTTGGTCGGCCCGGCAAGCAAGTCGTTGTCGTCAGTGGAGACGGCGGCCTTGGTATCGGCGGCATGGACATGGAAACCGCGGCCAAATACAAAATCCCCATCGTTACGCTGCTCTGGAACAACAGCTCGTGGGGTCCGACGTTCGAATCGATGCCGTTGCTGAAGGGCCGAACCGACCCATTCGATATGGTCAAAGACATCAGATACGATAAAGTGTTCGAACCGATGGGCGTCTACACGGAACACGTCGAACAACCAGACGAGATAGTCCCCGCCCTCGAGCGTGCTCTCAAATCGGGCAAAACATCTCTCATTAATGTGTTCGGCGATAAGAGTGTCGGGCACCCTTCCCTTGGTGGTAATTTGCTTGGTTCAACGCAAGTTTAGAGACCTAGTCGTCCAATGCGGGACGGAAAGTGGAGAGATTTCTCTTTTTTTCGTCCCGTTCAAGGGACCTAAACGGAAATACAGGGCCACACAAGAAATAAATTAGCTCAGGATAGGCCACAGGCCGCTAAATCGGAAAGGTACGCCTGTTGGTCTACCATTCCTATTTGCCGCCTTGTTGGGCCTATTAGAACGGTTGGGACCGCGCTCACAAAATAGGAGTCGGCAGCTTCCTCACACTGGCGCCTGACCATTTCTCGAAAGCCCGGATCCTCCAGATCTGAGACAAATTCATTGATACTCAAACCAACATCACGAGCGACAGTCACCAGCGTATCCCTCTCTAATAAATTCTTGTTGTCCACGAAAAAGGCCCGATAGAGGGCCACGTGAAAGCGGAGGAATAGAGCCTCGCCCTGTTTCTGTGCTGCCACGCCGGCCTCTAAGCCGGGGAGACTCCAACGGGGGAACTCCGTG
>CAYWPF010000036.1:0-3189 GCA_964460065.1 uncultured Enterobacteriaceae bacterium | reverse complement strand
TGGGCATTCGTATTGAGAATGGACGAAAGGTCGCTTACTTTCGTAGTTCAGATGTTGGTGGTGTGAATGCATTGGGCAAGGGCGCTGTCCTGCCATGTGTTGTCGTGTAATCAGCACGAGAAAGGAGCCGAAATGGATACTGCAGCACTGGAGAAACGCATTACTAGAATCGAAGACCTTGAATCTATCAAGCAGCTCAAGGCGGCCTACTGCGACATATGTGATGATGACCATAATCCTAACCGGATCACCGGGATTTTCGCGGAAGACGGAATTTGGGAAGGTGATGGGTTTGGGAAGGCCGAAGGGCACGCCGCAATACGAGATTTGTTCAAGAAGTTTCAGAAGCGGATCAGTTTTTCACAACACCAGGTTATGAATCCGATTATCAAAGTAGACGGCGAAACGGCAACGGGAATCTGGTATTTTTTTGGACCATTCACATTCTACAAGAACAACCAGGCCAAGTGGTTATCCGCACGGTATGAAGACGACTACATAAAAATTAACGGCGAATGGAAAATTCGGCACCTTCGCGCAAGAGGACGCATGGCGACAAACTACGAGGAGAGTTGGGCGAAAACTGAATAGCGTCAGGCTAACCGGACCGGTGGCCCAAGGCAAAGTTTTGGTCAATTGGAGTTTGCGGCCCCAGGCGATTATTGGTCTGCCAGTACGGCCACGCCCTCTTTGACGAGCGCTGCGATTTCCTTAGTGTCATAGCCGAGTTCAGTTAACACTTCGCCGGTATGGTCGCCGAGCCCCGGAGCAGGAACGGGAGCTTGTTTTTCACCCTCCGATGAGAAAATAGGGCTGTTGACGGTCGTAATTCTTCCATGCTCAGGGTCCTCGAGGTCCACGAATGCCCCGGCGGCGCGCATCTGTGGATCGTCGACGACCTCTTCCAGCTGCGGAAGAGGGGCCCATTTTATGTCGGATTTGCTGAACAGCTTTCTCCACTCGTATAGAGAACGAGATTCGAATTGCGCCTGGAGAATCGCGAACAGGGCCTCAGCGTTTTCCGCGCGTGCGTTGTTATCGATGAACAAAGGATTGGTAGACAACTCGGGCTGACCCAGCGCTTTGCACAGGTTCGGGAACTCTACGTCAGGGGCTAAGAGGACGACCAGAAAGGCTTTTCCGTCTCGACTTACGTAACCGGCGGCGAGCGGATTTGCAGGTGTCCCGCCTTCCCCCCGCTGGGGGAACTGAGCATTGCAAAACTTGGCTTGGAGGTCGCACGCGTTGGCCCAGGCCCCGCTTGCCATTAAGGACGTGCCGACTTTGGATCCCTTTCCGGAACGCTCGCGCTGGTACAAGCCAAGCATGATAGCCCCGAACAGAGACATTGACGTGGGATGATCTCCCATTCCCGGCCGTGGTCCGCCCGGAGTTCCGTCCGCGCCCACCACGCTCATCATAAGCCCCGACCGTGCCCAATAAGCTAACGCGTCGAATGTAGGGGCACTCGCGTCGTCGCCCGTCTCGCCGTACCCCGTCAAATGGGCATAAATGAGTCGCTCATTTTCTTGGTGGAGGTGGTCCCACGTGAGCTCAAATTTGTCGAGCAAAGTTTGCTGATAATTGGTGACGAAAACGTCTGCGGTCCGGACTAAACGGAGAAGAACGGCTCTACCTTCGGGTTTGCTCAGGTCAAGGGCTACACTTTTCTTATTCCTACTCGTCAGGATCCAACCCCAATTCGTATCTGCTTTCGCGAAGCCTGGTAAGTCTGCAAGGGCCCGATACAAGTCCCCGCCTTGGGGCCTCTCGATTTTGAAGACTTCCGCGCCGAAGTCTGACATAACCGTAGCCGAAGCCGGCCCCGCTATGTAGGTGCCACAGTCTATTACGCGCACGCCAGAGAGTATCCCGTTTTGCATTTGTCGTCCTCCACTACAGGGATTATATGATGTCGTCAGCCTCGAGCTGCTCGAGCTCGGCGGGCGTTATCCCCAATTCCTTTAGTACAGACTCCGTATGTTCTCCCAGTGCCGGGGCGTGGAGCCGCAACTCTGCAGGCGTTTCTGTGAAGCGTGCGGGCGGACGCGGCATGCGCGTGCGTCCGACGTGTGGGTGGTCTGATTCTACGATCAGATTGTTAGCTATGACTTGTTCATTGTGCCGAACCTCGTCCCTTCGCAAAACGGGAGCGCACGGGACTTCTTCCGCGTCGAGTCTGCTTATCCATTCATCCGTTGAACGCGTTCGGATCACTTGGGACATCAGCTCTAAGCGGTGCGATGCGTGTTTCATCCGGTCGGCCGGAGTCTGAAATCGCGGGTCTTCAAGCCACTGGGGTTGTTCTAGGGCTCGGACCAGCCCGTCCCATTCTTTATTCGACATGGCGCCAGTTGTAATAAAGCCATCGGTCGTTTCGAAAATCAGTTCGGGGCGTTGTTCTGGGTCCGACGAGTTTTGAGGGTTGTTCTTTACAATAGTCTGGTCGGCCATGCCCTCAGGCCACACGAATGAAACGACGGCGTCCAACATCGCGAGTCGTACGTGTTGGCCTTTGCCCGTTCTTTCGCGCGAGAGAAGAGCGGCAGTGATCGCCTGGGCGGCGGTTAGCGATGTGACTTTGTCGGGAATCACGAGACGCATCATGTGAGGTTTCCCAGTGTCCCGATCCCGCTGGACGTCGGTCAGGCCGGAAAGGGCCTGAATGACGGGATCGTAAACGCGTTTCTTGATGTAGGGCCCCGATTCGCCGAAGCCACTAATCGACACATAGATTAAATCCGGTTTGATTGCCCGAAGCGCCTCTTCGTCAATTCCCATACGTTCGACAGTTCCCGGCCGGAAATTTTGGACAAAAACGTCGGCTTGCGAAACGAGTTGCTTGATTAGTTTGACACCGGCGGCAGTTTTTAAATTTATGGCAACCGAACGCTTGCTTCGATTGATCATTGCAAACGTGCCGGTGATACCGCTTTTGCTAAAGGCTCTGGTTAAGTCTCCGCTCTTCGGCGGTTCCACTTTGATGACATCAGCGCCTTGGTCGCCGAGAATCATGGTGGCCATCGGCCCGGACAACATCTGTGTTACGTCGACGACACGGTACCCATCTAAAGGTCCTGGCATGGCGGGTCTCCTTTTCTATGGATGGTGTTACACTATGGATGGAACGCCGTACAGGCCTTGTAATTAAATTAGCACTATGTCAAAACCCGGGGAGAGGGGGGGCCC
>CAYWPF010000035.1:0-8038 GCA_964460065.1 uncultured Enterobacteriaceae bacterium | reverse complement strand
CGAGGAAATCTCTCCGTTCTTGCTCTAGAAGTGCCGGCGCGAGCGAGGCGTCTGTCATTGCAGGATATATGTCTTCCGGAAAATTGAGTTCGGATACCCCTTTGTAAACGGAATAGTAGGGTCTTCCAAGAACTCCGACGCGCTTGCCGAGCACGATGCCTTCCAGCCCGGCCGTCCCCGTGGTCGCGATGATTGCGGCAGAACGTGAAACTAACGTGAAATTATCCATGTCGGCGTTGCCGAGTATGACGTTGGGCATGTCTAGCAAGGGCTTAAAAAAGGTTCGGCCTCGTCTTCCGAAGGTGTTTGGATGCTCTTTTACGAGAATGCGTAGGTTAGCAGGCGCATTAACGGCGAGCTGTTCGATGATTCCTTCTGGATAGGCCCACCGCGACGCTTGAGTACAGGTAGTTGCCTCGGGGAGATGAGGCAAGAAGAAGAGGAGATAGGGCTCATCGGGAATCTCATTGGTAAGATGTCTACTAAGCCACAAGCGATTCCGAGCTTCTTTGAGATGCCATCTGTAATTGCCTAAGCCGGTCCGTGCCCGTTTTATACTGCGCATTGAAGAATAAAGTTTATCAACATTAAAAATGGAATTGCCTCGAAGTCTGTTCCGATTCAATTGCGCGTACGCAGTCCCGTACAAGTGTTCGGAGGGACGATTAAGTATAGTGTCGACTCGATGGTAACTTGACGGATGAATATACTCCCGGTGGGAATATAGATATTCGAGAACGATATTTTTGCGGTAGACGCCGAATCCAACGCTGACGTCGTTGTTGCTTAGCGGCGAAATTCTTAAATCGACCGCGAAGATTCCTTTTTGTAAGGCTAGAGCGAAAGCGATGTAGGATGATGGCAGGTCGATGGTTTCGTAGAAGACAATGTGCGGTGTGCTTCGGTCGAAAATAGACAAAAGTTTGCTGTACGCGCCGACATAGGTCTCGAGGACTTGACGTTCCGTCTTTAGGTATTGCCAGTGTCCCCCGAACTGTCTGACCATTCGTCCGTAGACCATAAAATTGCATGCAGACTTATATAAGGGAAGGCCCAGTGTTTGTTCTATTTCCCTGGCACGAGTACGAAGTTCAATCAATGGCAATGAAGGCGAGGTTTTGACGACGCCGGGCACTTCTTCTGTTTCGTACATATCCACGACGACGTTATCGAGAAGCGAAAACGAGTCAAACTCTTCCGGCGCGGCCAGTATCGCAACCTGATATTCTTTCGCGAGAGTGGCTGCCATTTCTCTGAACAGCTGATGGGTTCGCATTCCGCGAGAAAGTAAAAGGACGGTTTCTTGGTGACTCACGATTCGGTTCCTGGTGCGCTTAACGTTCCCAAAAATATCCAATACTGTCCGCTCTGATAAGCGGCGAAGACAAAGACCGCACCACCCAGCACTAATTCGGTGACACCGTCCTTATCCAACTGTGCGGAAAGAGCGCAACTGGCAAAAACCGCCGCGTATAGCCCGAGATAAACATCAACCGAAAAAGGGTTCCACCGGGACAGAAAGAGATAGCCGGATCCTATTAAACGAGCAAGTAGGCCCGCCGTTGCCATTCCAACTGCTCCATAATTTGGTATGAGTACACTGCTGGCAAGCACAAAAACCGTTGCCGATAGGATACTTTCGCGGAGTAGCATTGCCGGGTTATGAGACATAATCCCAACGTTCACGAGAAAAGAATGGGCGACTTGCGTAATGGCTAGCGCAACCACAAACGGGACGATATTGATGCTAGCGGCGTATGAACTGTCAAGAAGGAGTTCAATGATATGCGCGGAAAGGAAAACGAGTAAACTGCCTGTCGCGAGAAACAGGCTAAGGCTGCGTCGCCATAGTGCCTGCAGCTGCGATGTTTTTTCAGTGTCTGAGGTGCCTAGGCCAAAGATCAGTGGCTGCCATTCTTTGTTCAGAATGACAGACATAAGCATTATGGCTGCTCCTACTTGATAGCCTACAGAATAAATGCCGACTTCTGCCGCTCCGGCGAACGCAGCGAGCAAAATTCGGTCAAAACCCGAGAATACCCAGCCTGACAAGCTTAGGGGGAGACCTACAGATGCTTCCGGCATCAAAATGCGGGCTACTTGCCAACTCCATCCGGAAAGGACACCGCTTATGGCCTTTTTGAAATACAGCGGTAGCAGTAGTGTGTGCGCTAGAAGATCGCCAAGTAGGATGCTAATAGCGCCGGCTTCAAACCAGAGAAGTCCGAATAAAATTACGACCACGGAGATACCAGCATGCGTAACATCCAAGAGGGCAAGTTTGTCCGCGCGGTGTTGGGCGCGCCAAGCAGCACGCAATGGGGCGCTCAGACTCGCGAGGCCTGCCGTTGCCAAAATTATGTAGAAGTAAGGAAAACTATCGAGACCTTGCAGCAAAAGATAAGAGATGGGATCTGCCCAAATAGCCAGAACTAGAATAGAGCTCGCCAGGACTGCTATATGGAGAATAGAAATGCTTCCCAAAACGGCCCCAGGTGGATAGCGGGTGCCTTTCTCACCAAATGCCCAGTGCAAGTAGAGCCGCTCCGCGCCAGGGGCAATTGCCAAGTTAAGAAGACCGCCCGCTGCGAGCGCAACCATTGCTAGGCCAAAATCTCCCGGGCTAAGGACACGCGTATAGAGGGGGAGCAACAGAAGGGCGGCCGCCCGGGAAGCAAATCTGGGCAGGGCGTACCAGACAATATTCCCTCGTACGTTTGGTACCGAGTTCATCCTTTTGGAATAACCTTCTGTTGCAAGTTGCGTCTCTCCAAAGCAGAGGGGCGCACAGATCGTTAACTAGTCATTTGGCACGAAGACGGTCCATGTTGCTATCTCGCCAGACAGTGTAGCTTTAAAACACGGTACGGAATATTGTATGGCTCGATGTGTGAATCAGCGCACGGCTCAACCGTTTTGGCAACTCTCCCTATAGGTTTCCTTTGCTCAGATACTTTAAATACACTGTTGGGTGCTTTGAGCGATAGCGTTGATATTAGTGAACTAGTAGATTCCCCAAATCTCTGGCTCACCGCCCGTGAGTAGCGTCAGCGGCCATTAAACGTCCTGCCATTTTTAGATCGGCCTCGGTATCGATATCCAGAGACTCAAACTTATCCAGTAGATAAGCGGTGGGCGTTCCATACTGAAACGTTCTGTTCTTTTGAAGTTCCTTCGTGGGTGCGCAGTACACGACCCCGTTTATGTAATGGAGTTCTGGTACATCTTGCGATTGAAAATTGTAAGTAGTTTGTTCCGTAATGGTATTGAGACAGCCGTCAGGGGAAACCGTACGGAGGTGTAATAAGCCTTTACCCACCGGCGTGACCGTCAATACGTTAGTGTTACGGGACAGGGAGAGTTCTATCACCCGATCAAGAGTACTGGTAGTTCTCAGGGGATAAGTGGGTAGGAGCTGAACACAATGAGAATATGCGCCGGCACCGCCCAGTTTCTTCAACAGGTCTAGTAACGGTACGGAAGAATGGACGTTGTCCCCGCTATGTTCTGGTAATCGTGGGCAACGAGTTAGAATTCCGAAATCGGCACAGTACGCACTGATTTCTTCTGAATCGGTTGATACAAATACATTCTTGACGTCCAATAAGTCGCTCTTCAAAACATTCTGGATAGTGTAAAAGATCAACGGGTGGCCATTGAGCACCCGCATGTTCTTCCTGGCCACTCTGCGTGAATATCCCTTGGCTGGTATGATTCCTATCACGGTGTGCTTTTTGTCGACCATCAAATTTCCGGTTCTAATGCCCCTCGAGATTTGGCCTAATCAATTGTTCGATGACGTGGCTGTTTAGGTAACAGTCGAAGATAAGATGGGACCGGACGCGTTTTCCATCGTTTATCACGTTATGTAGGCACGCTTGATTAAACAAGTAAACGTTGCCTGCCGTCATCTGAAATTTTACTGTGTCCATTTCGAATTGTACCGAGGAGTTCGTGACGATCGGGAGATGGAAACGAATTTTAAAATGATGCGTACGTTTGGGTATACCTATGAGTTTTTCTCTATGTTTACCGATCTCTGCGGTTCCCTGTATCGTTTGTAGCCTGAAATTCTGGAGTTCGGTATTTCCGAAGTACCTGGAGAAAAAAGACTTGAGGGCGGGTAACGCCGAGTTGAAACTACGTTCGGATTCGTGCCAGTGGTGGTCTTCGTCATTGAACAAAACATCGTCTCTCGAATTGTATAGGCTATATTGATGGAGACTTTTCGGCTTCATGGTCCAATTGGGATCATGAGATTGGACGTACTTGGTGGTTGGGTGGTCTTGGTCAAGGACCTGGCCCTGAGAAGAGCTAGCCAAGCATTTGACTTCATACGCAATCTGCTGAAACAAGCTATCCTCACACCGAAAAAGATGCAAAATTTTAATCTGCCGAGTGAGCAACTTGTCTATAACGTCGTTGCATTGTGGACTATTTCTACGAGGATCATCCGAAAGCGGATTGAATAAGGTGGCCGGGTTATTCACTCGATTATCCTTCTAAGCAAGTATGTCGAGTACTCGTTGATTAAAATGATGCAATCGTTGATCGAGTTTCGGATGTTCCTTCTCTATGAGCCTTTGATACGACGCATCTTTCAGACAGCCTGAAATGCTGGCGAATGCGACGTCGGCGGCGTCGAAGGCCGGTAGCTTTGAAATTAGATATTCACTGGGGAGCCCGAATTCCTCACCGAAATATTTTAGCTTCTGGTGTTCTCCAAGTGCGATGAACTTCGTCAGCGCACCGAACGCTAGTATACAGGTGTGAGCGCGCATTCCAAGTACAACGTCGGCCTGTCGGAAAAGATTGGTAAAAAAGGGGACAACGGGGTAAAGACTCTCTCCAGGTGGCCGATATAAAAATGGTAAATCGATATGCGTGCTAAAAATGGACCCTTTCGGAAAATCTGCCGCAAAATCCGGATAGAAATCAGAATCGATTCCCAACAAATGCGGCAGAAACATTATCTGAGCGTTTAGCTCGACCGATGCCCGTAATAGAGCGTCTTTTATGCCACTTAGAAAATGTTTCATCGCCGCCGTGGAGGGCTCAGCGTACCGAAAATGCGGACGGTCTCCTGCAAGGTTTACGGCTAGGGTAGGGCGGCTAGGGTCTAGTGTTGGAACCGTTACTGGTCGATCGTAGAGGTGAATTCCTGCGTCGGGAATCACTTCAATATCGTCGGTAATGAGCCCAAATTCATCGGCCATAACCCGTCTGGTGCCCTGGTTTCGTACGGAGAATAACCGAGCCTTCGCCTGAAGTGCGCGAAGATGCAACGCGGTGACAGGCGGGAACTCGTTTGGATCATAGGGAAACCGATTATAGCCGATTCCATATACAACTATAGGTGCCCGTATCCTGTCCAACTCGGCGGGGGAAATATTGAACATCCAACCAGACACGCTCTGGTCCTCTGGCCTGTGGAAGAGATTTCCCCCACCTCCGAGTAGGACCATGTCGGCCTCCGCGTTAATCTGGTCTACTAATTCCGGATGGAAGAAAGTTCGCTGGCCGTCTACGAGATAGAAATCGAGACACCACTCCCGCGCTTCTGCTTCCTCGCGCAGCAATCTGTGCATATGGTACGCGAGTGCCCAGTCCCCGATGTTTCGATTCCAGGCACCAATATGCCATATTTTCCGTGAGCGCATGGTGTCAAACTTTTGTCTTAACGTTCGCTGCGTTACAAGCGGTACCTGCTAGGTCCATCTGTGTCCAATACTATATTCGGATGGTATCTAATGCCACAACCTGTCGACTCTTTAGAGATTGTTTTACGGCCAACGCTACCCTGAGGCTCTGGGCGCCCTCTCTAAGGGGTAATGATGACGGAACGTTTGCCGTCACACTTTTTAAATAATGAGCGAGTTCAGCGATGAATAGTTCGTTACGATCTAGTCGAGGAAAACTGAGGTGTTCTTTCCGATTTCCAATTCGGTCAAATAAAGAGAATGTATTAGCTCGAAGGTCAACGAGAATTTTCCCTTTTTCACCTATGAGATGGCAAGTACGTGACGGTGGATTCTGTAGGTAGTCCTGATGAACATGTACGGGGATTTGGGTACCGTCGACTTCGCAATCGAGTAGCACGCTGGATACATCTTCGACGTCGATGTCGAGGCTGCCCAGAGTGCCGCCCAGGGCGAACACCCGGCGCGGCAAGCCAAATAACCAATAGAGGTAGTCAAATTCATGGATCTGCGTCAGAATGACGCCACCTCCCAATGTCTCTTTTGATGCATATGTATCGCGGTAGTTTTCGTATGGGTGCCAGTCGGGTAGATACTCGCCCACTTCCGCCCTAACAGTGAATATTCGCCCGAGTTCCCGTTTCGAGATGGCCTCTCGTAGCCTGATTAGACACGGGTGGAAACGCATTTGGTAGCCCACCATAGTCGTAATGCCGTTTGTTTCGGTTCGATCAATAAGTTCCCCTATCATGGCCATATTGTGAGAGAGCGGTTTTTCAACGAAGACGCTACAGCCGCTCAGAACGGCTTTCATCGCTGTTTTGACATGGAGGCTCGTGGGGTTGGTGATGAATACCATGTTCGGACGTTCGCCGAATGCGTCGTTTATACTGTCGAAAGTCCGTATCCCGTATTCTTGGGCGAGATCGTTACATTGCTTGCTCTGCATAGTCTCAGAAATAACGTTATTCAGTCCGCGTGTCCTGGACGTTATCAGATCGAGATCCTCGCCCACTAGCATGCGCAAGTTTCTGATGTGCCTCTGGCCTATGCTACCCAGGCCGATCACCATTGCCGTTATTTGAGCCGTCTTTCTAGGAATCGCCATGGGTCTTGCCGCGCAGTTTTTCAATTAGCCTGCGGAGGTTAAGCTCCGCAGGCAAGTCTTTAGTTGATGTGCTTGCCTCCTCTAGCGGGAAATAGACGGTTTTTTTATAGCCTATCTCATCCAACGTCTCTGAAAAATGAGATGAGGAAAGCTGGGAAACATCGCCGGAGTGGCCCCCCCAATAGGAAGTGGATGGGCCAAAGCGGATGGCAGCCAAATGTTGGCCCAATGATTGGATATCCTCTTTGATAGGCCATTGGTTCTTCATCGCAAGCGCGACGTTATAGCAGATCCCGAAAGACTCGTGGTTGATAGTTTCGGCAAACGTGACAAAATCTCTAGCTGGTAGATCGGCTTCGATGGAAACCGTGACGTCTACCGAGCGCGCGACCGCAAGAGGCATTTCTAACAGACCAGAGAGAAAGGAAGACACCTCGGTTAGAGATTGATGCGACGCGTCTGCCAGAGGAACAATGATCGTGTTGGCTCCAATGGCGCGAGCTTGACCGATGAGATCCGTCAGTATCTTCTGAAAATCAGTACGTCCTCGTCCCGTAATGTGGTGATGAGATATAGTCAGGCAGCTGGCTCGTACCGATGCGACAGAGATGTCAAATTCATTTATTAGAGCTCTTATGTCCGTCCTTCCACGGGCATTTAGTAGAGGGTCAGATTGTTTAATGCAAGGGCCGAAAACCCACTCTAGACTGTCAAGATTATAGTGTTTTAATAGTTGGCAATGAATTCTGGCTTGCTCCAGGGAATAGCAACGAAAATCTGAGGAGTGCTGTTGGATTGATTGTTCCGGTGAGCCTCCCAGCGAATAACGACCATGTGCCAACGTCATTATGTAGTAACTCCGTCCGTGCGCCAAGAGGATAAAGTCGGTGAAACGTTAAATCATAGGTCAATGAGTTTCGTCAATTTTGTGGGGTAGCGTGCCTGTTGACTCGGTGAATTGTCTTCGGAGTTTTTGCATGATCGGTTTTTCACTGTCATATAAAATCTTTTTCCCGTCTCCGAGGGATGATTCAGTAGCACGTATATATTTGACAAGCTTAGTGAGGCCGTTGGGTTCTAGCGAGGCGGCGTGGTCACTGCCCCACATCGAGCGACTTAGGGTGATGTGGCGCTCTATCACACACGCGCCGAGCGCCACTGCCGCTAGAGATGTATAGACGAATCTCTCGTGGCCAGAATAACCTACAGGGACGTCATAACGCTGCTGAAA
>CAYWPF010000034.1:0-5926 GCA_964460065.1 uncultured Enterobacteriaceae bacterium | reverse complement strand
ATCCATTGTTGGGGCTGGGATCTCCGTAAGCCGTTCTGTCGTATCGTTGTCGTATTCGAGGTGAAGGGCCCTACTTATGAAACCGTGCATGCGCCATAGCCCTGCGACTACGAAAAGCTCGAGTATGGCCCCGTCTGTGAGGCACTCCTTCAAGAGGCCAAATGTTTCATCTTCTACTCGGTTCAGCGTCAGAATTTGATCGGTTGCAGCCATCGCCACCCGTTCGGTCTGGGAGAAGCAATTGCTTGTCGTCCATGCCTTAATTGCTGCTATTTTTTCTTCGGGTAACTCGACCGCCCGCGCGACTTTGCAGTGTTGGGAGTACTCGAACTTTGAGTCGCCGACGATGGCTGTTCGCAGAATAACAAGTTCGCGTAACTGAGGATCTAGCTGCCTTCCAGGTTGTAGCAGCGGAATCAGTGTGTTGTAGGCCATCTCCATGAGGTCTGGGACTAGGGCGAACGTTGTCCAGTAATTGCCGGGAGTTCCTGTCGATGTCCCTGGGCTTGTGACGGGATCTCGTTCACCGAAAAATTCCTGATAGATCCTGAGGACTTCCGAGGGTGCGCCGGCTTTGGGTACTTGTGATAGACGTGTCATAGAATCTCCTTAGTAGATCGGTGATACCGGAGGCCCGTTATTAGGTGCAAGCTTAATAACGGGCGAAGGCAGATGAGCCAGTTAGAATACCTTATTTTCGCACTCGGTGAGGTTGACTTTTCTCCGGAACAATACGCAGGATAGCAAGGTATCGACGGTCGCTGCAGGACGAGACGGGCGCGTATGCGAAACGGGATGATGTAGGTGCCTTGCAGATCACGAGTTCGGGTTGGAGTGCGTACGATTCTATATTCGCAATTCGCCGTGCGAATATGACTCAAATTATGGAAGCAGGAGGAAGGAGGACGATGATGACGCAATATGTTTACGCGGGGGCCTCCCAAATTTCTAAAGACGCTCCCACCCTACCCCAAACCGGATTGAGTCGTCAGGAAGAGGGAGAAAGTGAAAGGGAGATCCTGGGACAGGGACTCCCGTCTCAGGCTGAGATTCGGGCTATCCTTATTCATCCGAACGACCCGCTCACGCTGTATGTAGGGACGCAGTGCGGCCCGTATCGAAGTAGCGATGGGGGGGGACACTGGGAAAAATTAAACTTTCCAAACAAGGAGGCGGTCGTGTGGGCGCTCCTATTTAGTCCACACGATCCGCGCGTGATGTTTTGCGGGACGGCTCCAGAGGCGATCTATCGTAGTATAGATGGCGGGGACACGTGGACTCAGCTCGCGTTCACACCACCGGAAAGCATGGTCGATATGGGATTCCCATGTCGAATCATTGATCTTGCGGCGGACCCAAATAACCCCGATACGATTTATGCGGGATTGGAGGTCGGCGGTGTAGCCCGGAGCATGGACGGTGGCGACTCCTGGCAGGACGCTACCAAAGAACTGCTGGACCTGGCTAATACGGACTATTTGAAAAGCCGGATTCTAAGTGACACAGACGCCGAAGGTATGATGGATATCCATGCCCTGACGTTGAGTCCGGCATTACCTAATACGGTTTTCCTTGCTACTCGGATGGGGTTGTTTCGCAGTGACGATGCCGCCCGATCGTGGGAAGACATGGAGCTCTGGCGTGCGTCGCCGCTGTGTTATGCGAGGGATGTTCAAGTGTGCCCGACAAACCCTAATACTTTGTATGCGGCGCTCAGCCCTGGTGCGTTGACGCTTAATGGGGCTGTTTATCGAAGCCCGGATTTGGGAAAGACGTGGCGACGGTTCACCAACGCGATTCACGCGCAAAGCACTATGATGACCGTTTCCCCCAGTCGGACAAAATCTGACATTGTGTTCTGCGGCACACGCAAAGGACAAGTGTTTGGGACTCAGGACTCTGGTCGAACTTGGACCAGTTCCGTTTTGCCGTCAGGGTGCGATAATGTTTACGCGTTAGCCTGCGAATAACCCAGAGCATTTATATAGTCAGGCCGCGTGTGGAGTATTTAAACTACGCGAAAAGTCTTGTGACCTGGCGTTCTCTGCGATAAAAGTAAGCGAAACACTGAACGATGATTCAATTGTTCTAGCTGGCTCAAAAGGGGACAATATGAGCAAAACAAATGAAAACTTTCCGTATACTGGAACCGTAGACGCGGACGGACACATTTTGGAGCCGCCTGATACTTGGGAGCGATATATAGATCCGGAGTACCGGGATCGAACGATCCGTATTCGGACAGACGCCGACCGGTTAGAAGTGCTGGAACTGGATGGTAGACCGTCTAAGTATTCTCAACCGGGTCAGTTGGCACAGTTTGGCGCCATGGGTAAAAAATCGCAATCTGAAACCGAGCCACACCCGGATCGTACCTATGCTGGGGAGGCACCCTTCGGATCGATGTATCCGAAAGAACGTTTGCAACGTATGGACCAAGAAGGTCTCGACAAATCTATTATCTATCCTAGTTTAGGGTTGCTTTGGGAAACCGAAGAAGTCGAGGATCTAAAACTTCAGGCCGCATTTGCGCGGGCATACAATCGCTGGGTGGTTGATTTTTGCGCCGATTCCGACGGACGCTTGATCCCGATCGCCCACATTTCTATGGGTGACGGGGACGAGGCGGCGCGTGAACTGAAACGCGCGGTCGAGGCGGGTGCGCGCGGTGCGTTTTTTGTACCCTTTACCCCTACGCATAAATCACATGCTCACCCTGACTATGACCCTTTTTGGGCAGCGGCCCAGGACTTGGACGTGCCCGTCGGTATTCACCCGAGCGGGGAGCCGCCCGCAAAACGAGTTCACCAACGCTTTAAGGATATGCAAAAATGGGCATTGTGGCACTTTAATGTTCACGGTGCTCAAGGGCCCTTACAAGCTTTCACCGCGATGTTTCAGTACGGCTTGTTCGAACGTTTCCCGCGTATAAAGGTCGTGGTTTTGGAGTCGGGAGCAGGTTGGGCTGGCTATCTTCTTAATCGGATGGATGCCGTTTTCGAAAGCCCATTAGGCGACACTGTGCGCCTGAAAGAGAAGCCTAGCTACTATTTCCAGAGAAATTGCTGGATCTCCGGAGATCCTGACGAGAAAGCGTTCGGACACGTTGTCGATTTTGTCGGTGCCGACAAATTCTTCTGGGCCTCGGATTTTCCGCATCCTGATCACCCCGACAATTATATGACTGAGCTCGCCGAACTCGTGGCGGACATGTCTCACGGGACGCGGCAAAAGGTTCTAGGGGAAAATGCCACTAGCGTCTACGGTCTGTAAAAAAATAATGGGTGACGTGTCATGCGGCACGGTCGTCTGTGGTGATCATTCGTTGTAGTCCTTATGCGTACGAGGGCAATTGAAGGGCGAAGATGACTGGACGTTTGGCTGGAAAGGTAGCTCTCATATCTGGGGCGGCACGAGGTCAAGGCGCCGCCGAGGCGCAACTGTTTTCACGTGAAGGTGCGAAGGTCGTTCTCGGAGATATTTTAGACCATACCGGTGAGACAACCACGAAACAAATTGTGGCTGCCGGCGGCCAGGCCATCTGTGTTTCGTTGGACGTCACCAAAGAGACCGAATGGAACGATGCTGTCGCCGTAGCGGAAAGCACGTTCGGTAAACTCGATGTCCTGGTGAATAATGCAGGAGTTCTCGACATGGCAGGTCTTGAAGACACAAGTGTCGACTTGTGGGAGAAGGTTATCGGAGTAAACCAAACAGGGGTATTTCTCGGGATGAAAGCAGCTGTTCCTGCAATGCGCCGTGCCGGAGGCGGCGCGATTGTCAATGTGTCGTCCATCGGTGGTTTAGTAGGCGCTGGTGCTGCTACAGCATATCAGGCCTCAAAGGGTGCCGTGCGCATCATGACTAAAAGCGTTGCCGTGCAATACGCGAAGGACAGAATACGGGTAAACTCGATGCACCCCGGAATTGTCACGACTCCGATGGTGACGGAGGGGTTCGACCCGGGCGCGCGCGAAATGTTTGCTGGGGCGACGCCTTTAGGCAGGGAAGGGACGCCGGAAGAGATGGCGCGTGGGGCACTTTTTCTGGCATCGGACGATTCTTCTTATATGACCGGCGCTGAGCTGGTATTGGACGGTGGCTTTACAGCGCAATAAGACTACACATTTTTAGGAGGAAGCATATGAAACTTGACTATTTGTGTGAATATACGGCCACGTTTGTTACACCAATCAGTGTTGGGCAGGGGCCCCTAGGTGAACGCATAGTAGCGGACCTTACCGGCGGCCACTTCGAAGGCCCCCGGATGAAAGGAAAGGTCCGCCCGAGCGGCGCTGACTGGGCACTCGTTGGCCCAGACGGGAACTTGCGGCTTGATGTACGAGCTGTCTTCGAAGCGGACGACGGGGCTGTTATCTATGTTACTTACCGGGCACGAATGGAAGCGACTCAAGAGATTCGGAGCGCACTAGAAGGTGGTGGATCCACAAATTTCGGAGATAACTACTTTATTTCACAGATCCAATTCGAGACCGGCGACCAGCGGTACGCCTGGTTAAATAATCTTATGGCCGTTGGCGAAGGCAAGCTCAAGCCGAACGAAGTCACGTACCGGGTGTATGCGGTCGTGCCTGACTAAATAGCGTTAACTTTCTCATCGCATTTTCAGCAGGGAGGTCTGGGTATGGACCCGCTTCTTTGCTTATACACCTCACTTTTTGTGAGGGTGAGCTAGGCGAAGCCGTTAGGTACCATTCCGAATAGGGCGCATTACTCCAGGCAAGGGCCCCGTACGGAGGTGAATTTGTGACGGCGAATCATGTCGCGCTAGTGTTAGCGTCTCGCGAGATCCGTGCATCCATGTTGATATTGACGTGGTCGTCGGTTCCTCCGAAAAGTCTCCAAGACAGTGCGACAGAAATCCGTCTGTCCCGGCTTGCCGTAGATCGCATGCAATTGCACGAGTCATTCGGGAGAGGGAAGAAGCTTCCGCTATTTGTTGAACAGCAAATGGTCAGGAAAGTCGTGGAAGCGACCTTTTAGAGGGGTTCCCCCGCTCGTCTGAGGCTACACCCCCAGTGTTTCTTGGGCCAACTCTTCTAATTCCGAGATGACGTCCGCTTCTTGAGATTTTGTGAGCCAAATCACGGCATGTGCCGCCCCGGCCTCTCCAAGGGCTTGAATATGGTCACCACGGCGTAATTGGCCCGGTTGGCCGAACGCGGTGATTGAGATCGAATTAGGGTCCCGGCCAGACTGATTGGCCAAATCGTTCAATGTTTCGCGCCCACGCCGTATTTCATCAGGTGAGGTCGTAACAGGCATCCAACCATCCCCCCACTCGACCGTACGCTTAAAGACGTTTTTCGCTGAGCCTCCTAGAATCACCGGCGGGTGCGGATTTTGGACTGGTTTCGGGAAACACTTCACCGCGGGAAAATCGTAGTATTTGCCATGATATTCGGACTCATCTGTTGTCCAGAGCTCCTTCATGGCAAGGACGGAATCCCGGGTTTGGGTCCAGCGGTGCTGGAAGTCCCCGCCCATGATTTCACATTCCTCTTTTTGCCAACCCGCGCCGATGCCAAACAAAAAACGACCGCCCGAATAGTGATCTAACGTCGCGATTTCTTTGGCGAGCAGGAGCGGATTCCGTTCAGGTACGAGACAGATTCCTGTGCCGAGTTGAATGCTGGTGGTCGTAGCGGAGGCGCGTGCAAGTGCTACAAACGGATCAGAGATAATACCAACGGTCCGGGGGATAGGCTGATCAGGTGCGGCCGGATAACCCACTGTCGTATGGACCGGAAGGACAGGGTGCTCAGGAACCCAAAAAGACGCAAACCCTAAATCCTCGGCTTTCTTCGCAATTATAGCAGGATCGGCTGACTCTCCGGATGTGAAAAAAAATACTCCAATGTTCATAGGTTTCCTCCTTCGTTGTAGTTGTGCCTGCTCGTGCCAT
>CAYWPF010000033.1:0-55486 GCA_964460065.1 uncultured Enterobacteriaceae bacterium | reverse complement strand
TCTGGCATTCACCGGAAGCCCAAGAACGTTTACAGAAGGCCGCGAAGCGTCTGTCCCGTTAGGCGGCCTCTGTTTTGCTTATGTGGAGGCTCTGTCGCCCATGGTCGGATCTATGACCTCGGGAACATGCGCGATCCGGTGCTCAATCAAAGTCTCGCCACTACCGGTCACCCTGGATCGGGCGGTTTCTTCGGGCCGTCCCTTGACGGCCGCCAATTCGGCCACCGACTGTTGCGATAGAGGCGGTTCTCTCTGATAATCCGGTAACCCGTCCTTCTCGCGGAACGCTGGCATTACATCTTCGGTAAAGATTTGCATGTTCTTCATTACCATCCAGTTCGGCATTGGACCAAAGGGTGCTCCCGGACCGATAATGCCACCAGCGCCGACTTCATCACAATAATGACCTAGTTCGTTTATGACCGTTTCTGGCGAGCCAACAATTATATAGCGGTCCGCTAACAGTTCATCGTAGCTAAGGTCAGTTTGCGGTTTGACTTTGCCTTCCTGCAATAAGCCAACGAAGTTGCGGAAAGATTTCGTCGACATGTAACCTGGCGGAAAGAAAAATTGGTCGGGAATTTTCAACCCGGTATTAAAGACCCATGAGAGATGGGCCTTTGCCTCGCGATGTGCCTGCTCGTCCGTCTCTGCCACGTACGTCGGAACGGCCGCATTGAACATCGTTTTGGGAGCCTCATAACCGAGCCGGCTACATTCCTCCCGAAGGCCATTAAAAGCCATTTTAGTAAACCACAAAGGAGAAAACACCATCATGTAGGTGTAGTGGTGCTTGGCAATAAATTCGAGTGTTTCGAGCGACCCTTGCCCCGGTATCCAAATGGGCGGGTGCGGTTGCTGAATCGGGCGCGGTATCGGATTCACGTTGGGTATGTAGAAGTGCTCACCCTGCCATATAAATGGACCGTCTTTTGTCCACGCATCGATGATCAAATCATGCGCTTCGTTAAAACGTTCGACCGAGTCAGCAGGTGCCACCCCGTTATTAAAGTACTCGCACCCTATGCCGCGCACAAATCCAGATATTATCCTCCCGCCGGAGATCACATCAAGCATGGCAATCTCTTCGGCCACTCGTAGAGGGTTGCCGTGCAGCGGAATAGCGTTACCGACCACCCCTATCGGAATCGTTTTTGTTCGCTGCACCAACATCGCAGCGATAATGTTGGGCGACGGCATAGTCCCATAAAAATTCGCATGATGCTCATTCACTAATACACCATCAAAACCAAACTGCTCAGCCGCCACAAGCTGATCAATATATTCTTCGTATAGGGCTCTACCTCTGTGCGGGTCATAATGCTTGTTCGAAAGAGACACCCATGTTGATTGAATTTCACTAGCGGGCGGAATATGCGGATACGGCATAAGGTTAAAAATATAGAAACGTAATTTGTTCATTTCGCAGCCTCCTCTATAAAGCTAATCAACGTGTCCGCCAGCTCTCGCGGTCGCTCCAATAAAGGCTCATGCCCGGTCCCGGGCAAACGGATCAATCCGCACCCCGGAATGACGGATGCAAACTTGTCGGACATAGCATTTGGCACTAGCCGGTCTTCCTCGGCCCCTATCACAAGTGCAGGACACCGGACTCTCTGCAGTCGACGCTCCAAGGCAAGGTTGTAGCGGGGAGCCCACATAAGCCGCGCAGCCGCAGAAAATTCCGAATACATTTGAATACTCTCGTCAAAATTATCACCGCTCGGCAACCACTCCTGCATTACGGTTTTATCCTTGAACAAACGATCCATCAGTTCTGCTGGAGCCAACTGAAAAATGTCGACGCCTGGATCTTCCTCAAGCCTAAGACCCACCGGAGTAATTAAGGTGAGCGATTTTAACCGCCTCGGATAGTACGACGCGAACTCAGCGGCAGCCCAGCCTCCCATCGAAAATCCTATCAAGTGCACATTCTCGATTCCCAGCTGCTGGAACAACTGATCGTAGAGGATTGTCACATCGTCAAAACTGCGCACCCACCGAGGCATTGATGTTTCACCGAAACCCGGACATTCGGGAGCGACGAAGTCGACTCGCTCAGCCAGCATCTTATAAAATGGTAGCCACATACGCGTGAATCCCGCACCGTGAAGTAACACAGTGACCTCTCCCGTCCCGGCACGCCGATACGCAAAAGTGACTCCGAGAACGTCCTCGAAGTTCGGCTCTGTATAGTAACGCGGTGGTTTAGGCGTTACTAATTTGTCCGCTACGTCGGTATAACCCATTCGTGTTGTCCTCCTCACTGCTTTTCCGTTTGGGATCATACCGTGGCCGGCCTTTGACCGTCTACAGCATGTTTTGAAGTAGCCTCATCGAGGACCGACGTTTTCTAGGAATAGAATTACAATGTTTCCGACGGGACGCCCAAATTCAGAATACCGAAATCAGTTCTCGCCGCGCCCATACAATTCCGCGTAGGGAAAATCGCTTCCGGACCGCTTGAGCGCTGTCTCGCATTCGCGGTCGATGAACCGCTGTTGTTCCTCCGTCAAAAGCTCGGCCGACCCACCACTTACACCGCGTCGTATCATTTCACGACACGGCTCTGACCAGGGACTGACTCCTGGTGGCTTAAATTTGTCGGCATTTTTCTTCATGTACGGGAAGGAGCTTTTTTCACAAACCAGGCGAAACTCGTTATCGGTCAGTTCCACGTTAAGAAACTCTGCAATACGCCTTATGGCCGAGGGCAAATCTGCTTTCATGTCCTCATACGTCAATATGAGCAGGTTGGACAAACTTCTGTTTTCCCAGTAGCCGGCAACATGTTTGGGCCAAACGAAGGGAGCCGTGTCCGAAAGAAAGAGCCCCAGCCACACCGTGACAGTCGGCATAAGAGGTCCGAACACTACGTCCCGCATGAAATGATAATTCGATACAAAAGTATCCTTTGGATCCCGAACGATGCAAAGATAGCGCGCACTCTCACTATAAGGCACTTGTTCCCATTCCAGGTGTGTCTTAATCACTCGCAGCCCGGTCGGCGCGGCCCGCTTCGGACCCTCGTCCCGTAGCGGAATCAGCCGGTCCTGTTGGGCAAAGTCCGGCCACGGCACAATATCGTGGATGTGACGAAACTCCCCCGCGCCTCGCATTGTAATCTGGTAGGCGATCTGAAGCATCCAGTTTTGTCCGCATTTGGGATAGGCACCTATAATCACGTCGTCCTCACTCGGACTGTACCTGCCAAAGCCGTGTCCAGCTATCAGGCTTTTACCGACTCGTCGCGCAAGCGCCCGCCACATCATTTCGGAAACGCCGGCTTTATCTATTAGCCACAGAGCAGGACAGATTAGCGCATAGGTAAAAGCACGGACGACGCACCGAACATACCGGGGGAACACATCATCACTAAACCGTCGTTGCGAATTGGCCATAAAATTACCGCCCAATAGGCCGCTTGGTTTTTACGGGCCCGCAGCCATTACAAACACTCTAGGAGTAGGCTAAAGCCCCGGTCCGGTTGAATTGAACAGGTCCTAAACACAATCTCTCCCGTCACCTTCTTTCTGGCCTTGCAATCTGACCAAAAAAGGATGAATACGTAAAGAGTTCACCGACCACGAACGAACGCAGACGCACAAGGAGGGGACTATGAAAGTCGGTATGTCAATATTCATGCAGAACACTGGGGAGCGATTGTCTGATTATGATGTCTATCAAAACGACTTGCGCTTGGCCGATCAAGCAGAAGCATTGGGCTTCGATTCCCTTTGGAGCGTCGAGCACCACTTCACACCGTACACGATGGTGCCCAATGTCACCCAGTTTCTCTCCTATATGGCGGGCCGCACCAAAAAACTCGAACTCGGTACTATGGTCATCGTTTTACCCTGGCACGACCCCGTACGAGTAGCAGAAGAGATAGCTATGCTTGACCTCCTTTCCAAAGGCCGGACCATCATTGGCTTTGGACGTGGGGCTGCAACGGTAGAATACGACAGCTTCAGGGTTCCCATGGAAGAATCAAGGGACCGTTTCGTTGAAGCGGCCGAAGTAGTGGTTAAAGCCCTATCCAACAACCGATTCTCGCATGATGGCCGCTTTTTTCAAATTCCCGAAACGAGTATTCGGCCCCGTCCATTCTCTCACCCGGAAAAACGGCTTTACGGCGCCGCCGTAAGCCCTGATACTGCGGAACGCATGGCGGAACTGGGTCTAGGCGTATTGGTTGCCGTACCCCTGCATGGTTGGGATGCCGTAGCCCAGGATGTCGAAAGACACAATGGTATTATTCGCGCGGCTGGGAAGGACCCCGTCCCACCGATCGTTGCCAGTTTCGTCTACGTCGGCGAAAACAAGAAAGAAGCTCGTGAGGGAGCCCGCAAACATATGGGCAATTACTGGGGTTCCGCCGATGCGCATTACAATTTTTCAGACGGACATCTCAAACAGGTCAAAGGCTATGAACATTACGGCGTAATTGCGGATAACGCGGAGAAAAGCACTCCAGAACAGGGAGTTCAAGATTTCGTCAGCCTTCAAGTCGCCGGAACACCCGACGAGTGTTTAGAACAAATCCGGATCATGCAAGAAAAAGTAGGATTCGACCACTTAATTTCAGTTTTCAGTTACGGCGGAATGCCACCGGAGGAAACAGAAAGAAATATGAGGCTATTCGCGACCGAGGTAATGCCCAAGCTGCAGAACAAAGGAGCGACCGTTACCGTGGGTAATTCGCATCACGCTAGCGCTGCCAAATAGTCTCGGTTCCGCGTAGCAATTAAGGAATATAGGGGCTACCACCTCCCCTATATTCCTCATATTCCTCACCCGTGACATAAATTACTCAGAGTCCTTGAGAGTGGCATCACCTACCCAAGGCCAAACTTATGTCGCCGGCGGGTCCGGGCATGCGGAACTATCATCTCACTGGGCGAAGTCGGTACTAATATGTAACCGACCAGCACCTACTCAATGACCCTCAATGCCATGGTCCTGCGCTGGAGGCCGGCGCAAATCAGCAGCCGCCAGGTAAGCCACGTTCTGCAGGCTAAAAAATTCGTCTGGCGTCATTTTGATCACGGCCCGACCAACCATCACATGCAAGCATCCCTCCGAACAAAGTGACACGCTTATTTTCTGGTCTTTCGATTGCCATAAGTGGGTATCGTACATTTCGATTTCTCCTCGTTTCTTAAATCCTCTGGGTCCCTCTCATGTGCTTCCGTTTCAACTCGGGCTTTGGCAACAGCGTCCCAAACCTCGAAAGAGCCCCACCGGTCAGGGTAGACTCGGCGGGAAGGCCACGACATCCATCGGTAGCCTGTTCTCGTTGTGTCGCGGAGTACGCTTCGTCCTCTCGTCCTCCTGCTCCAAGTTCGCCGTCGCGGACCCTGTGTGAGACGTACCGCCGAGTCTCTGATAACTCAATCGGTCCTGCAACACAGCGAATCCGTATAAAAGAAAAACAAAAAAGGCATACTGCGAAAACAAGAACATGATGCGCGGTAAACGCTCGCAATCCTTTCCTCTTGGCCCACTCATTTGTTATCTTTTCCCATTCTCTTACCTTTCATTTTTCCGACTGCCCGCGAAAAAAAACCATATTTCCGCAAATCGGCCGCGCTCGAGTCGAGAGATTATCGCTCCCTCCACTGGCGCTAGACCTGGCCGGCGTTCATCATTCACAGCGGAAGGGAAACTCGGCGTTTGAGACTCCAGTGTACCGCCACTTTATTCATGTCAACCATCACCCCCCTTTCCAGGGGTTCCATTGTCTCTAATGTCCGCCGGATCACCTTAATGCATTTCCTAACGCCCTCCGGGCCCGCTTGAATGCCTAGAGGAGGTGGCGCATGAACCACAACATTGTCGCTATAGACAGGATAAAGTTCCGAGCAAACACCCCTTCTCAATTTCTCAAAGGTCCTGTTTATTAGTGCCTTTTTCCCTCGAGCATCCACGGAAGGTTTCTCCTTTGGCGCGCCCCAAACTAACCAGACCCGATTTCGGAGCCGCGGAACCGTCGCGCTTCGAATTAGCGGCTCGTCGAGAAGGAGAGGCCTCAGGGACAGAAGGCGGCCCCCAAGGCCATTTGCGAGACCAACACCTATCCCGCAAATTTTTTTCACTGACGCTAAGAAGCCCAAAGAACCGCCTATCTTATGGGCTTTTTGACTGAACGCCTATTGCCTCTGGGGTTATAATTGAAATTGAATTTCAATTTCATTGACAGTATCTAAGTAACCCTCGCTTGTCAACCACCTGCGGTTGTTTTACTCCTCGTGACTAACAATCTAGCCTGATTTAACAACTGGACCATCCCCGAGGCGGGAGAAAAAAACGCAATGTTTTCTTGACACGGAACAAAAACCCATCTTAGGATGCGGTGAAGCCTGAAACAGCTCTGAAAAAGCAACCGAATGTCGCAGGAAGCCATTATCGATATTATACGCAACCCCGGGTGACTCATAAGACGACTAGGCTTAATTCGTCCTGAGGACAAATCAGAAACTGCGGGCCTACGAAAGAGTACTCAGAGTTGGATGTACAGCGTCGCAACGACCAACCGAGAGAATTAAATGACAGAACCTACTCTGCTACAGTCACTATTGGGAGGATTACTCATTGGCACGAGCGTTTCAATCATGCTGTTTTGGAATGGCAAGGTAGCGGGAATCAGCGGCATCATTGGTGGAATGTTCCGGAAAGACACACAAGACCTCCCCTGGAGAGCATTGTTTCTGCTGGGACTACTTTCTGGTGGCTACCTTCTAGGCTCAACTCAACTAGCTCATGATATGGTTCCGTTGGATCGTTCTTATCAATCAATCATCGTGGCGGGCCTGCTGGTAGGTTTTGGAACACGTCTTGGAGGTGGCTGCACGAGCGGGCACGGCGTTTGCGGAATCAGCCGATTCTCCGCACGGTCTTTTGCAGCCACCCTTACCTTTTTGACGGCAGGTGCCACCCTTGTTTACATCGTCAGGCACGTTCTGGAGGGCGGAGTATGAACCACCTGCTAATTTCTTTTGCCTCCGGTTTGGTCTTCTCCGCAGGGTTGGTTATTGGAGGTATGACGGTCCCAGCAAAAGTTGTCAATTTCTTGGATTTTGCAGGGAATTGGGACCCAAGTCTAGCAATGGTGATGGTCGGTGCCATTTTAGTACATTCCCTCGTATACCGATTTGCACGTAAACGACCAGCGCCTTTGTTAGCTTCCACTTTCAATATTCCCACCTCCCGGTCGGTCGACAGGAACCTCTTCGCAGGGGCGCTCTTGTTTGGGATGGGTTGGGGGTTATCCGGTTTTTGCCCAGGACCGGCCCTAGCCTCGGTCGCCTCGGGCAATTCACAAACGCTTGTTTTCGTATTCTCAATGCTCTTGGGGATGCTCCTTCACAAGCTCTATGCGTCTGCGGCACCCAGCTCTTCTCCAGGGCTACTCAAGAATGAAACGTTGGCAGACGGCTAACGGACCAATTGCCTACGTATGTAAAGAATGATTGCACACGAAATCGAAAACTCAAAAGTGAAGATTGACACCACTTAATGAAACAAAAACTCAATTATAGCTCCAATCTTCTGCTCCACGTACTCATTCTCGCGCTTGCGGGCAACCTTGGCCTCGTTTTGCGGCCGGTGCTCGCTACGGAACCCACAACCGAGTTCGAAGCCATGTCCGCGCGAATCGACGCGTTGGAAAAACAGAACGCCCATCTTCTGGAGAAATTAAAGTGGGTCACGGAGCGGCTCGGCGAACAACCGCACCCTGTCACATCGACTGACCACCGAACGGCTCAATCCAGTGACAATAAGCCGGCCTTTCAGTCCCTACCCGTTAACAACGCCGGAGCGAGGGAACCCATCCTGCCGCAGGCACCGACCCTGCTCAGCAGTTTAGGCCAGATGATCGAGCCCTACGGATTTCTCCGATTAGACATGGCCTATAACGACAATCGCTCGGACAATGGCGGCTACATCGACTGGGTTTTGCCTAAAAAGGATCAAAAGCGTTCGCGCGGCGAATTCACGATTGACCCGCGCATGACACGACTAGGCCTTCGATTCAATGCGGCAGAGGGAAATGACACATCAACAGTGAAATTAAAAGGTCGTTTAGAGACCGACTTCTATGCATCGGGTTTTGGCCAGCGGAACGAGATGCGGGAAAAAATACGCATGAGACTTGCCTACGTGAAAGCCCAAGGGGATGGTTGGCACGTGGTCGCTGGCCAAGACTGGGACCTGATTTCGCCGCTACGGCCGTTTCCGAGTGAACCAAATGTGATGTGGTATGCTGGAAACCTGGGCGACCGGCGGCCGCAATTTCGCCTGGCCTTTGACCCACAAATCAGAAAACATCACCGATTAACAATAGCAGGGGCAATTAGCCGAACGATTGGGCGTGACATCGACGGCGACAACGATGACGATGGTAAAGCATCGGCAATTCCGACCTTCCAAGGCCGCCTGGGCTACGCATACTACGGGCGGGAGCGAAATGGCCCATTATCGATTGGTTTTTGGGGCCACTACGGGGAAGAATATGCCCGTCTGGTAAGACGCGGAAAACGAGTTTTTAAGAGTTATTCGCTGGGGTCAGACCTCTCGATACCCATTTCTGCAAAATTGGCATTGGCTGGTGAATTCTTTTGGGGTAGCAACTTAGACGCGGTAGCGGGCGGTATCGGTCAGGGTATCAACGTTACAACAAGGCGTGAGATCCGTTCCATCGGCGGTTGGGCAGAGGCTCGCTTTCTCGTGCATCCGACCCTTTCCGTTGCAACTGGATACGGGACCGACAACCCTTACGACACAGATTTAGAGGTGGCCGCTCGTGCGCGAAACCAAGTAATTTACCTTGCCAGCCGCTTCTCATTAGGTTCTAATATAACCATCGGAGCCGAATACGCGTACTGGCGCACGAAATATCTCGCTCGGGGCGCAGCCGCGCTGAATCGTCTCCACGGATACGTCCAGTACGGTTTTTGACAATGGTACTAAACTTCACCAGCGAAGGTAGACAAGTTCCGGAAGAGGAGGGAAAGTATGGACCTATTAAAAGACGGACGAAAAAAGGCCAGCATTTGCGTGGTTGCTGTAGTCGCTCTTTTAGCCGGCCAGGGGCCGACGCTCGCCGACCATCACGGCGCGTCTTTGTACGATCGCTTAGGTGGAGTAAAGGCGATATCTCTTGTAGTCGACGACTTCATTAATCGCATGGTGGAGAATAAGATCCTCAACGCAAACCCTCACATAGCGGCCGGCAGGACAACTTCGCCCGACCCTTATCTTAAGTTTCAAGTCACTACTCAGGTTTGTCAGGCAACTGGCGGCCCATGCCAGTATACCGGCCTTGGGATGAAAGAATCGCACACACACCTCAAAATTACTGAAGGAGAATGGCAAGAGATGCTTAACATCCTTGAGGCCTGTCTCTCTCACTTCGAAGTGCCGCAACAAGAAAAGGAAGAGCTCGGCGCAATTATCGCTTCTCTGAAAGCGGATATCGTTAGTGAACCAGCTTCAAAGTGATCGGGAGTCATCCCAACATTCTCTCGTATAAGCGGCCGTTAAACGCACAGAGTCCACGACGAGTTCTTGACAGAACGGACGAGATCGACCCGAGACGATATTTTGGGGCGGATAAGGCCTGGACAGTGGTCACCGTGATGTTCTACCGCTTCCACGGCTCGATAAGCACGGACATGCCTATATCATTACTACTATTTATCATTATATCTACTCTCAGCCCCGTTCCCTCGGTCGCCAAGAACTCGGCCGACGTATCCTCACTAAAGACTAAGGCATACGTAGGAGACCCCACCGCCCAGAATAAGCTCGGGACAATGTACCGAAATGGCGACGGCGTCGTACGTGACTACAAGCGGGCCAACGAGTGGTTTCTAAAAGCCGCCACGCAAGGCCACTCGCCTGCCCAATATAATTTAGGCACGATGTTCGAACAAGGCGTAGGCCAAGAACCAGATTTCAAATTGGCGCTGAAATGGTACCGGCAGGCCGCTGATCAAGGAAACGTGGCAGCGCAACACAATTTGGGCGTACTTTATTGGGAAGGACGAGGCGTTCCGCAAGATTACATGAGTGCAGTTCTCTGGTTCGGCAAAGCCGCCGACCAAGGCGATGTCCGCGCCCAATACAACCTCGGCCTTATGTATCAAGAAGGGCAAGGGCTTGCGCAAAGCTACGAACAGGCTGCCGTTTGGTACCAAAAGGCGGCTGAACAAGAGGACGCCGAAGCGCAGTACAACCTAGGGGTCATGTACCAGTACGGCCAAGGGTTGCCCCAAGACGAGAGACTTGCGTCGCGATGGTACCATAAGGCAGCTGAACAAGGATTTGCAGGTGCTCAGTACAATCTCGGTCTAATGTATTACTCCGGCGATGGTGTACCGAAAGATTACGTGCAGTCTCACTTCTGGTGGAACCTTGCGACGGAAAACCTAACTGGAGACGATCAGAAGATGGCCCTGGAAAACCGAGAAATCGTTGCCAACGCAATGACGCCGGACCAAATAGTCAAGTCGCAAGAAATAACTTCGGCGTGGAAAGCAATCGAACGATGAAACGCGCCTACCATACCGGCCGATGGGAAGCGGGCATTGTATGCGACTGAGACGACATTTTAGAATTCACTTTTGGTAAGACACGTTTTCTCATCAAATCCTTCGGCGGGCGGACCGCCATATAACTACTGGGACCGCACACGTCGGTACCGACTTTGACCTGCTCGGCGGAACGTACGGCCGTACAACCCTGGGCACGGAGGATGCTGACAATCCGCCGAAGGTTCAACACTCTCTGCAACCGGTCCGAAAGTAGTTTATCGCGGTCGACAGCTATATCAAGACTGTGTATATCTTGTGAGATTAAAGCCGTAAAGGAGGCGAGAGATGTCTACCGTAAGTACCCTTTCTGTCGCAGACCATTCCATGTTCCAAACGACCGATATCGTATGGAAGCATCTGAAAGAAGGGGAAAATTTCACCTATCCTATAGACTATTGGCTCGCCTGCATCGGTTCTAACGCAGCGACCGGACGCGTGGATTTTCTGGGCAAGTGGGAACCCAATTCCTTCTGCCACTACCATAGGCACTTGGGCGAAACGACCACAATAGTGCTAGAGGGCGAACATCATCTTATCGAAAAGACCGCGACCCAAAGCATACACAAGACAAGAACCGCCGGGCATTATTCCCAAAGTCCCTACGGGGAATACCATATGGAACATGCCGGCAAGCAAGGCTCCACTCTCTTTTTCAGCATGCAATGCCGTGACAAGTACATTTTTGAAATTTTGGACCATGAAGAGCGAGTCCTCAAAGCAATCACGATCGAAGATTTTGCATTGGGCAACTATTAAAACTAAGGATCGCCCGGTAATAGGACCGGACCCCCTCTTAACGGCTGAGGCGGTATTAACTACCTGTGTCACCTAAGAGTCGTTGAGTCAGTAGCGACGAAATCACGCGTCTTTTTTGGCGCGGAACGAAAGGTCCTCGCACGAAAAAATCTCGTGCCCAGTTCCCAGGCCTGGTGGCTTCCGCCAGGACCAATTATCCGCTGGCCTTCCGCCAATGCATCGGCCCTTCAACTCCAATTTTATTCTTTAGCTACTGGGTGTACAAAAGCAGGCCTACCTCACTAACCCTCCGACAAAACCGCCATTTCTCGCGCCGCGCGTTTAGTCTTTTTACAGAGTGGCACCAGTTCGCGGAAGCGGTAATCGGTTGGGAAGACCGTACACGATGCTGAAAACACTCTTTACAAGGTCAGGGAAATCTGGTGTTTATGTTCCGCATGGAAAACCGAACAATCATCAGTATACGGGCGCCTTATGTGGATGATAGAGGCCAAATAAAAAACCTGCTGGATTTGCCGATGGGCAGCGTATCAGTCATCAGTTCTGCAACGAATGCTGTTCGAGCAAACCATTACCATAAGACGGACTGGCACTATTGTTGGATGCAAACAGGGACGGTGGATTATTACCACCGCCCGGTTGGTTCCGCCGAACCCCCTGAGCACTTCTCGATAGAAGAAGGGCAAATGTTTTATACCCCGCCCCTGTATGAGCATGCCATGAAGTTTACGAGCGAGTCTGTAATGTGGTGTTTCGCCCGAAACCCACGTACCATGGATGATTATGAAAGCGACACGGCACGCATCGCATCGATAATACCCAAAGCCGGTTGATCGGCAGAAGAGCGTGAAGGACGTATCAAAACGTAACTGCTGCCGCCTTTGCCTAGGCGATCAGTTGGAAGGGGCTTTCGAGTTAGCACCAACTCCGCCGGCGAACGAGTTGCTCCGCAAAAACCAACTAACCGATGATCAAGAAACGTTCCCTCTCGATGTCATCCGGTGCAGGCGTTGCGGCCACGTTCAGCTCGCGCACGTCGTAAACCCTGAGCGGTTATTCAGAAACTACGTGTACGTTTCGGGCACCTCGCCCGTATTTGTCGAGCATTTTCATCAGTATGCGGAGGAAGCCACCAGAACGGCAGAACCCGCGGCTGATTCTTTGGTCGTAGATATAGGGTCTAATGACGGGACTCTCCTACGATTTTACAAAGAGACGGGACATCGCATTCTAGGGGTCGACCCTGCTCGGGAGATCAGCCAACGCGCCACGGATTCTGGCATACCGACAGACTGCCGCTTTTTTACAGCGGCATATGCCAAGGAGGTACTAGAGCGGCACGGGCCCGCTACTATCGTAACCGCGAATAACGTGTTTGCCCATGCTGACGACCTCCGAGACATTACGCGCGGCGTCTCTCTCCTATTGAAGCGCGACGGTATATTCGTATTCGAAGTGTCCTATCTCTTGGACGTCCTCCAAAATAACCTTTTTGACACCATTTATCACGAACACGTTAGCTATCACTCGGTGAAGCCTCTCGCGTCCTTTCTAAATTCCATAGGCCTCCGACTCTTTAAAGTCGCTCGGGTACGCACGCACGGCGGATCCATACGGTGTTTTGCCACAAAGTCTTCAGACCGATTTCCCCTGGAACCTAGCGTTCACGATCTGATCCAAGAAGAAATTTCGAATGGACTATATCAACAAGACACCTACCGAGGTTACATTAAAAACATAGTGAGAATGGGCAAAAGTCTAAAAGAGCTCCTCCACAGGCTGAAGTCGGAGAAAAAGAAGATCGCCGGGTTTGGCGCACCCGCCAAGGCGACCACCTTGATGCACCAATTCGACATAGGGCAGAACCAGATCGACTACATCGTAGACGACAGTCCTCTTAAACAAGGACTCTTTTCTCCGGGAAAGAAAATACCGATTGTAGATTCCGATATCTTACGGGACCAGTCCGCGATGCCTGATTACCTGCTAATCTTAGCCTGGAACTTTTCTGAATCCATAATTAGAAACAATGCTTTTTTTAGCAAAGCTGGCGGGAAATTTCTTGTGCCAATCCCCGAGCTGAAAGTAGTCTAGATTTATGCTAGCTCCCTACATCACTGAAAACTCCGCAAAAGTAGCTGGCGAACTTAACGAGATCTGCAAACGATTCGATGGTGCCACAGTTCTTATTACCGGCGCCCTAGGATTTTTAGGACAATACTTTCTCGGCTTTTTTACTCATATAAACGAGCGGTTGCTCAACAACCCCTGCCGGGTTTTGGCATATGACAACTTGATAACTGCGGAAGTGACAAATCAGGGAACGGAGCCTGCTCTCCCTAACGTAATTTTTCGCGTGCAGGATGTAACGACGCCACTTATTGTAGAGGAGGACGTAGACTACGTCATACATGCTGCCGGCATTGCGAGTCCCTTTTATTATCAAAAATACCCACTCGAGACGCTTGACGTAGCAGTCACCGGAACCCGAAACCTACTCGAACTTGCCCGCGAGAAGCGGGCACGCGGCGTTTTGTTTTTTAGCTCCAGCGAAATATACGGGGACCCCGACGCGAAACACGTGCCTACTTCAGAATCTTATGCCGGCCATGTATCTTGCACGGGCAGCCGGGCCTGTTATGACGAGTCCAAGCGGTTGGGAGAGACCCTTTGTGTCATTTTTCATAAACTTCACGGTATACCGACAAAAGTAGTCCGTCCCTTCAACGTCTACGGCCCCGGCATGAAAGAAACAGATTATCGCGTCTTGCCTAACTTCGGGAGTTTGATCGTTGGAGGGAAACCCCTCAATATTTATGGGACGGGCAAACAAACGCGGACCTTTTGCTATATTACGGACGCTCTGGAAGGGTTCCTCCGTGTACTTCTTGATGGCGTACCGGGTGAGGCCTACAACATAGGCAACCCGAAGCCTGAAATATCGGTATTAGATCTAGTGTCGCTCCTGGAGGAAACGCTAGGACGAACTATTCCAAGCAACCTGATTGAGTACCCGGACAGTTACCCCGCCGACGAACCACAGCGACGATGCCCAAATATCATCAAGGCCGTTCGCCAGTGCGGCTATCACCCCAAAATAGATTTACCCGCCGGCCTAAGATACTTCATGGATTGGGCCAAGATTAACTACACTGGTGTACACTCTTGAACGTAGCACTCATAGGATATGGACGGTGGGGTAAGGTATACGAAAAGACCCTTAACCGCCTAGACGAGTACAATCTTTCTGCCATAGTGAGTCGCAAGTCCGAATACTGGACCGCGAAGAAACCAGGCGTTCACTTCGTGCCATCCTTTGAAGACATACTTTCTATGGATGTGGACGCCGTCATTATAGCAACGCCCCCTCACACCCACCCTGATTATATTCGGCGGGCTATTCGAATGAAGATGGCTTGCCTAGTCGAAAAGCCGGTCTGTCTAAGTTCTAAAGAATGTCTCTCCTTGCATGAAGAAATACAAAAGGCGGAGATACCTCTTCTTGTCGGATACCTACAACTTTTCAGTCCACGATATCAACAACTAAAAAATATTTTGGAAGAATCCGGCGAACCTGTAAAATTGTTAATCTCCGAAGGCATGGGACTCGGACCATTTCGGTCGGAAACTCCAGCTTTGTGGGATTGGTTACCTCACGACGTGTCCATGTGTTTAGATATTTTCGGCACCACCGAGGAGCCGAGCGTGGAATCTCTGACGGTCTCGACCCCCTCCTCTGAGCGTCCGGGTCCTGAAATGGTGTATGCGCGTCTGCAGTATGAAGACGGTCGCACGGCAATAATCAATGCTGGCGGTTTGTACCCTACCCGCCAGAGGAAACTATCTGTTTTTACGGACAATTCGGTCTTCCATCTATCCGAAATTCAAGACTCAAGTCTAACGGTCACCGATTTTAAATTGCAAAAACTTGGCACCTACGGAAGTACCTGGTACCCCAGTGACATAACGTTGAAGATCGAGAGTCAGCAATTGCCTATGGACTCAATGTTAGGTTATTTTGCTGCGGCGCTACGCAACCATGATCCAAGATATATGGGGCTGGGATTCAGTATCGAGGTAAGCCGACTCATAGAACGAATTATTGAGCAGGCGCGTTAATAGAAGTGAAGCGGGCCATGCGGCAAAGCAACATCAGAAAACTCGTATACATTGTTTCATCGGTAGACGAAGCAATCCGCTATTTCGAAGCGCTAACACCGTACTTACAGTCCAGAAACTATAATGTGGATTATATCATCTTGAGCAAGGATGAGACTTATCTTGAAAAATATCTCAAGGAAAAAGGCGTCAATGTAATACGCATACGGTTTAGCAGGAAGGCAGATTTACCGCGGGCGATCTGGGCAATCTATAGACATCTTATAACGCACCCACATTTTGCCGTACACACACACCTGTTCGAGGCAAGTCTCGCGGGAATGATTGCCGCGAGACTTGCTCGGAGCCCGCATCGTATCTGCACACGTTGGCATTCGGATATGCACCGACAATCACATCCACGTGCTGTCAAATATGACCGTCTGTGCAACTTACTCGCTACCCACATCGTAACGCCAAGCGCTGGAACGAAAGAGTACCTAGTTACGCACGAAGGCGTCCCTCACACGAAAATTCACACGAACGAAATTGGTTTCGACGTGGAACAATTCCAAGACGTCGATCCGCAACGAATAGAACATCTGAAGAAGCGGTACAATCCGCAGGGTCGCGAACCTTGCATCGGAGTAATTGCACGCCAAGTCGAGTGGAAAGGGGTGCACCACGTAGTGGAGGCTTTCCGGCGTCTTCAAAAGGCCGTTCCAAACGCGTACCTAATTCTCGCGAATGCCAAAGGCGATTACAAACACAGGGTAGACGAACTGTTAAAAGAGCTGCCGGAATCCAGCTACACGGAAATACTCCACGAACCAGATGTTCACGCCCTCTATCACGTGTTTGACATTTTCGTCCACACACCCATAGGTCGCTACAGCGAGCCGGGCGGCCAGGTCTACGTTGAAGGCTTACTATCTGGAGTTCCGTGTGTCTTCACGAAATCGGGTGTCGTGCTCGGCTTTGCCCGAGATAAGGAACATTGTATGGTTGTCCGACACAAAGATCCTGAGGAAATCTATCGGGCTCTTCATGATCTAATTAAGGATCCTCGCTTGGCGAGAGCAGTCGCTGAATGCGGACAGAGGTTTGCCTTCGACAATTTTGCAGCCGGCCCGAAAATGCAGGAACTGTGCGAATTCTATGAATCACTGGCATAGCTGCGCCTTTACAGCGAAAAGAGGATAACGCGCTTACCATTACAGCCCTTAGCGACCGAAGTAGTTGGCTTGCAAAGGGACGCCACGAACCACCAGCTGCGGCGAAAATAGCCGGCGAGCGTACCCTACAACGGATGAATATTGCAACACAATCTATTCGTCAAGAATATGCCTAAATCACGTAACGAAAATAAAAACAGCACGCAAACGAATTGTCCGCTTTGTAACTCCGGCAGGGCCGGGCCCTCGTGGTTTGGGTCAACTACCTACTCAGAGCAAACTTTCGTTTATTTAGAGTGCCTGAACTGTCAATCCCTATACTGCTCGCCGATGCCTGACCAACAGGCACTCGAGCGTATGTATGACACCGAGTATGTACTGACTCCTGAAACACAGGAGGGTTCCGAAACGCCACCGGATCCGGGATATGTCCTCCAACGGTTGCGAGCGACCACCAAGGGACTTTTCATTGATTACGGATGCGGACGCGGCGATCTCCTAAGAGAAGCGCGACAACTCGGCTTCGAGGTTATCGGTGTCGAGTTCAAACAAACCGTGGCTGACCGTGTCGCTTCGATGACCGGACTTCCAGTTCTGACCCCTGGTTCACTCTTTTCGAATCCCTCGAGAGTACTCGCAGACGTTATCCACTTGGGTGATGTGCTCGAGCACCTCACGCGTCCAAATGCTCAAATCCCCGAAATTCTATCGCTTCTTCGACCCGGCGGCCGGTTCATTGCCCAAGGGCCGCTTGAAGCCAATGCGTCTCTTTTTAACATGTTGGTCCGGGTGTCTAAGTCGTTCAAACGACCTACTCCGTCAAACATGCCCCCGTATCACGTCATGCTCGCTACGGCCGCTGGACAAAAAGAGCTTTTTAGACGCTTCGGACTGAGGCAAGAGGAGTTCCTCCTCACCGAAGTGTCTTGGCCGGCACCCTCCACTGTCACTTCTGCCTTCAGAATGGGCCCACGCGCGTCCACAATGTATCTTGCCAGACGACTCTCTCAGATGTGCTCACTATTAAGGCCCCACAAATTGGGCAACCGCTACATTTACACGGGCATTTGGCCAGGACAATCGACGCGTCAAAATACGACTTAGGCTTCCAGATTGTGCCTCTGCAATTCGAACTCTTTCATACAAACACTCCGATCGAAATGGACAGTCGCAAATCGCCGGGATATGCGTCAGACAAAAAGCTCGATCAACTGACCTAATACAAATCGTCTCATGATGGCAGGTGACACCAGGACCGTGTTTAGCCAGCACTCGCTCATCGAGAAAACAGAGGATTGTCGGCAAAAAGAGTGCCGGAATGACAAGTACTTATCATTGGTTTGACAAAGAATTTACATAGACTATGTCGCTTTTGTGCCCGCTCCGCGTAATCGTATACCTGCTGAGGAGAAAGATGGAGATCCAGGGAAGACTAAGACTCAAGACAACATGAACTGTGGCAAGGTCGCGTATTGGCTCCTGCATCGCTTGAATCGTCCTTTCTGTTTCTGAGAATCCGAGAAATGACAGGAGAACCCCCACCAACAAGAGTCCTCCTGCACTGACTACTTTCTGGGCCAGCGCTGGTCCCGCGGTCAACAATCCTTCACTTCTCCGACCCGTGTGCCTCTGACTCTGCTCGACAATGTCTGCGGCCATAGAGCCCAACAATACGAATCCTAACACACTCAATCCGACCATAATTGAGCTGTGCAGCAACAGAATCCACCACAGAGAGTCAGTTCCATTACCCGGGAATAATTGTACCCCAACCAGGGGATCCAGTAGGCGAAGCACCATCGGAATAGGCCCACACACCACACATACCGAGAACAATCTGACAGCCGTGTTCTTCTTATCACGCCCTACGGTCACAGGGTAGGCAAATACGCCGGAGCCAATAGCGACTAGTGCATGTGCCAAGGGAAACAACTGAACTTCTGCGGGAGTCCACTGCCAAAAATACAAATCGTAGTATCGATCAGTATTACTGATGAGCCCAACATACAAAGCAAACACGACCCCAGCACCAAACAAGAACAACCAGGATCGGTTTTTCAACGTGTCTATACTATCAAAAATAAGGCGTTTCAATTTTCGAGAATCCCGCTGCCGCCTGTTGGGCACATAGAAAGACGGAATGTGACGATGCAACCCCACAGTGGAAATGAGTCCCGTCGCTAAAATGACTAATCCGCCAAACATAGACATACTCGCGTAGCCTGCTGGGTTGAGGTAAGCGCGGGCACCGGTATATTCTGGTGTTTCTTGAAGTAGCCAGGCCAAAATAAACCAAGCGAATCCCGCCCCACCCAGCCAGCCATAAGAAGTGGTCCAGCCTATCATCTGTGTGCGCTGGTCATAATCTTTCGTCAGTTCGGGCCCAAGCGCACTCCGGGGAACCTCATAGAATGTCATTGACACCCGCACGGCTATTACTGCGAGAAGTAGCCACAGGAAAAGACCGCGCTCATCCAGCCCCGTAGGCGGTTGCAGTAGAAACCAAAAGCTAACGGCGAAGGGAAGAAGGCTAGCGTATATGAACGGGTGTCTCCTCCCCCACTTAGTCATCGTATGGTCCGACCAAATACCTACAAGAGGGTCCGTGATAGCGTCAACGATTAGAGCAATGGCAAGGGCAAGTCCGGCAAGGGCCGCGTCCAACCCCATGACCTGGTTGTAATATACCAGCAGCCATCCGCCAAAGACATGATTTTTGACGCCAGTCGCCATAGCGCCAAAACCAAAGAAATTCAAAGTCGTCGAATCCGCTATATCTGCCTCCGCAACTTCCCGATTACTCAAATGCTCCATAATCCCTACCCTACTAGACGCAAATCTAATTAAATTTAAGCGTAGGACGCAAGGCGGGCGACGCAGAACCAACTGGCCGATAAGGCACTGAGCCCTTGCGAGTTAGCAACATGGTACCGGCCTACCCTACGCTTCAGCTTTTGAACGTCCGAGGGACAAAGTATCTCTATAAAAACACCTAGGCTGCAACGCAATAAAAAAGCCCCCGGCTCATATTCATGCGGGAAGATCCGGATTTATATTCATGCAGCCGTCCTCGGCAATCGTATATCTTCTACCATGTCCTGAATTGCAGACGGGGGAGGCTTGGTAAACATAGAGATGCAACAAGAGGCTGCAAAATTGACCAACATCCCAACTGCACCAATGCCTTCGGGAGAAATGCCACACAGCCAATTCGAGGCATTATTTGCCTCAGGGTTAATAAATTTGAAGTACACGATGTAGGCCGTAGTAAAAAACATCCCGGCTACCATACCGACGATAGCGCCTTCCCTATTCATCCTTTTGGAAAATATGCCCAACACGATAACAGGAAAAAAACTCGATGCCGCTAGTCCAAATGCAAAAGCAACTACCTGCGCCACAAAACCGGGTGGGTTAATACCAAAGTATCCCGCTACCATCACAGCCACCGCTGCCGCGAAACGCGCGTACTGCAACTCTTTGCCCTCCGATATAGATGGATCCAAAACTTTTTTTATCAGGTCGTGTGAAATAGACATGGACAACACGAGCAACAACCCCGCGGCGGTCGACAGCGCCGCGGCGAGACCGCCCGCAGCAACTAATGCTATTATCCACGGCGGCAGTCCCGCAATCTCCGGGTTAGCTAGCACTATAATGTCGCGGTCGATGGTTAATTCATTTCCCTTCCAGCCCCTCGCCTCAGCCTGTTTGAAAAAGGCCGGATTCTGATCATTATAATACTGGATGGATCCATCTTCGTTTTTATCTGAGTACCGAATGAGCCCAGTCTCTTCCCACTTGTAAAACCAATCCGGCATCTTTTCATAATTGGCATTATGTACCGTAGAAAGTAGATTTACCCGCGCGAATGCGGCAACCGCTGGGGCCGTCGCATACAGGATTACAATAAATAACAGTGCCCACCCGGCCGAAACGCGAGCGTCCTTCACTCGCGGGACCGTAAAGAACCGCGTGATCACATGCGGCAGCCCGGCGGTCCCTACCATGAGAGACAAGGTAATGAAAAAGACATCCAGCATCGACTTGTCACCTCTACCTGTGTACGCGAAAAAGCCAAGTTCAACGCTCAGACTGTCAAGCTTCTCCAATACCGACGTCCCGGGATTATCGGTCAGTTCAGCGCCCAAACCGATTTGAGGCAAAACCGTTCCGGTCATTAGCATCGAGATAAAAAACGTTGGCAGCATGTATGCGAAAATCAAAACGCAGTACTGGGCAACCTGGGTATACGTTATACCCTTCTGTCCTCCGAGTACGGCGTAAATGAAAACTAGCGCCATTCCAATAACAACACCTATTTCCACGGGCACTTCCAAGAAGCGGGCGAAAACAACGCCGACCCCGCGCATTTGACCCGCTACGTAGGTGAAGGACACGAAAATCGCGCACACCAAAGCTACGACCCGGGCACTAGTCGAGTAGTACCGCTCTCCAACAAAGTCGGGAACGGTATATTTCCCGAATTTCCGTAGATACGGCGCGAGCAAGAGCGCCAACAGGACGTAGCCTCCGGTCCAACCCATTAGATACATAGCTCCGTCACGGCCCAGGAAAGACATCATTCCGGCCATCGAAATGAATGACGCTGCGCTCATCCAGCCCGCAGCAGTCGCCATTCCGTTCGCTACCGGGCCAACACGAGACCCGGCGACGTAGAAATCGCTCGTCGATTCAGCCTTGGCGCGCCAAGCTATAACGACATAAGATAGAAATGAGAACCCGACGAGGATAAAAGTCCAAACCTTCACCGGATCACTGGCTGCCGAACTCACGACAGGTCGCCCCTAGCACACGCCTCACCGTTATGCTCCTCGTCGACGCCATATGCCCTGTCCAATCGGTTCATTAAAAATACGTACACAAAAATCAGTAACACAAATATGTACATGGCCCCCTGCTGTGCAATCCAGAACCCTAAGGGAAAGTTCCCGAATTGCACTGCGTTTAACCGATCCACCAACAGGACACCCAGACCGAAAGAAACGGCAAACCAAATAGCCAGCAAGAGGCCGACTACCCTCAGGTTCTGTCTCCAGTACAAGGCGTGTTTTGATTCCTTTTTGCTGTCTTCCATCTATATTTACCTATCCCCTCGCCGCGCAATGTTTCACTCGTAGGTACGGACCAAGAACTCCTTAATATTGACAACGCTTCCGTCAACTAACAGTCGTCGTCACAAAACCATCTCACGCTAACGCAGAAGTGACCAACATGTATTAGGCAAATACGCATTGAGTCTTTGCTCTCGGTTTCCCACCCTATTACACTCGGCTGGCCTGTCCTTTCCTTTGAGAGATTTCACCAATTGCCCTTTGTGAATTAATCATAATCAGATGGCCGGGAATCCAACGAATAAGGCTCAACCAAAAACCGCCATGCTACACTGGATCAACACCGTGAGTAACGAGGTAGGACATCAAGCTTCCCGGAGTAATTAAACCGACCACCACTCCCTCGCGCACTACCGGTAGGTAACGGATATTTTCGTCTCGCATTAATCCAACCACTTGACCCGCCGGCATAAACTCACCCACCGCTCTGAAATTCTTGTCCATCCCCATTTCCACATTAGCGGTATTACCCTTCGCGGTAAGCAAACCTTCAAGAACATCCGCTTCCGAAACAACACCGCAAATATTTCGCTCGGTATCCATCACCGCGAGGGCCGAGACGTCAGCTTCACAGATGATCACCGCCGCGCGAACGAAGGACGCTTCGAGCGGAATAACCACATCGCCTGGCACCATGATTTGGCGGGCGTGCCCTTTCACCGACACCTCCCTACTTCTTTCGCGTACGTTAAAACCGATTGGGCAACCTGTCGCATTCTTATCGCACTTATTTTTGCACACTTAGCACGCCTGGTCGATCGCAGAAGTCCTCTGGTCCAGGTCTAGTAGTTCTGCTATGCAAGGGCGATGCCACAGGACAGGGAGGGCGGTAACCAGTGAACAATTACACCAGCCCGGTTGTCGATGCCGACGGGCACGTGCTTGAACCGGCCGACCTCTGGCTTGAGTACATCGATCCGGCTTTCCGGGACCGAGCGATCAGAATCGACACGGACGAAAACGGATGGGAAGTTCTTCTGTTTGACAATAATCCCGCGGAAGTAACTCGGGGGACTTTAGGCGCACTAGGCGGTATCGGTTCGGACGCCGAGGAACTTGCCGCCTTTCTCACGCCCGGAAGTAGGTCATATGCCGATGGTTGTCCCCGCGGAAGTTACGACGCCGGGTCGAGACTTAAGGTCATGGACAAAGAAGGTATTGACATGTCCCTGCTATATCCCACGATCGGAATCTTCTGGGAAGGCTGGGTAACAGACCCCAAGCTGGCAGGAGCCTACGCGCGTGCCTACAATCGTTGGATCATAGATTTTTGCAGCTACAATAAAAGACGACTTTACCCCATTGCACATATCAGTCTTCTGGACGCGGAGGGTGCCGCACAGGAGGTGGTTTGGGCCAAGAACCACGGTTGCGTGGGAATCTTTCTCTCACCCGACATGGTTGCCCGAGGAGGTAAGCATTTTACCGACCCCACATTCTCACGATTTTGGGACACTGTTCAGGAGCTGGGCATGCCCGTCGGATTTCATGTTGTCGTGCGCGATCAACCCTCGTGGAGGGATTGGATAACTGGCACAGGCGATTTCGGCCTCTTTAACTTTACGTTTCTTGCAATCGACGTGATGGCCGCCTTCACCCAGATGGTGTCATTGGGCATGTTCGAACAATATCCAAATCTAAGATGCGCAGTCTTAGAATCCGGTGCAAACTGGATATCGGCTTGGTTGGATCGCATGGATCACAAGTACCGACCGATGGCGAGCAGGACGTTACTCAAGAGGCTGCCTAGCGAATACTTTTATCGGCAGTGCTTAGTTTCAGCGGACCCCGACGAAACATTAACTGCCAAGGTCATTGAGCATATCGGGCCCGATTACTTCATATGGGCTTCGGACTATCCACACATCGATGCAGACTATGGCGTTGCAGCAGAACTTAAGGAACGCATAGCCTCACTTCCTACAAGCGCTCAGCAAAAGGTTCTGGGAACAAACGCGCTTAGTTTCTATAACATTACAGCGTAATAAGAGCACATACCAATAGAACCCCACAAAGGAACGAGCCCATGCCGGTTATAAAACACAACGAAGTAAAAACATTCTCTCTTCCGGGTTTAGAACATCAAACAGTTGCGGGCCCAGAACATGGGATGAGGACATTGGAGGTGTGGGTACAGACGATAGCCCCGGGGAGTGGTACCCCTGTTCATCGACACGCTTGCGAAGAGGCAATCGTCGTCTTGGGAGGATCTGGCCGGCTGACCGTGGATGGTCGTGAAACAGATTTCGGACCACATTCCACTCTTCAAATTCCTGCTGACGCTACACATCAAATACGCAACACGGGTTCGGAGGAGATGTCCATTATCGCGGCCCTGGGCCAAGCCCCAGTAGAAGTTTGTACGGCTGAAAACGCGCCAATGGAACTTCCGTGGCAAGAGTAGCGCCCGTATCAGGGCTTCCTGCTTTGATCTCTCGGTTATGTGCTTAACCTCCCATCATCGGTTTGGGTCCATTACCCGGGAATTGACAAAAAAAGGGAAATCAAATTCCGTCATTTCTCCCGACGCTTTGCCCGGAACAGGAAGAAGACGCACGGACAAGGGTTTCCTTAGTTTTCCTCCAAGCGCGATAACATCCGACACGATGCCCGCCAGTTGAGACTGAGACACTTTACCCGGCAAGGGTATAGTATCCAGGCCAGTACCGCAGATGGAGGAATAGGACAACAATTCACTGAGGCCGACGTTCGATCGATCATTGGCCGAAGCAAGGCCTAAATCCTCCAAGACGGGGAGCATCAGACCACAGTACCCGCACTTGTTGAGCGATGCTGTCTTAACGGCAGTCGTGACCATGGACGCTGCCGCGAGAGTTCCGGGCATTCCGAATGGTACCCCGCTGATTTTCTCGATAGCCCGCGCAATACTTGCTCCGGCGTCCGGTCCCGGCGCGGGCGATAGATCAAACCCTGCAAACCTATACGCTTCTTTGTCGAAGGCTCGCAACTGCACTTGTAACGGTTCTACGTGACGCTCCAGCGCTGAGCGTATGCTGCCAACTACTTGGTCGCGAGCACCTGATTCCATGACCGCAGAATTCACAACGTCAGCCGCCTCTAACGCTATGGCGTACGCCGCCCGTCCTGCATGGAAAGCGACCGGAAAGAACGGGGTGTGCGGTCGTATATTGATGCCCGCGGCAAAACGTAGATTGTCGAAACCGTTAGATGAGATAGTCGAAATCTGTCTAATTATGCCCGCCGCAGTCCTCACAGATTGCGAACCAAATTTCTCGGATGCGCCCGAAAAAGCGACGCTCGTAAATAGAGAATGTGTGCGGGCTAATAACTCTGGCACCCATCGTGACGCTTCTGATTCTTTGGTCTCATCCATATCGATACGTCCCATAGCACAGTAATCGAATCCGCTATCAAGACAAATTTGCTCTAGTTCCTTGCCGTATTGAATCACCGCTTTTGCTTCAAGCGTTGAGATACATCGTCTGAGCGGTGGTGTGCACAACCGTCTGGTCTGCACCTCAATTCCTTTCTCTTCACATATTCGTGCTATCTCCATTGCGAACCGGCCAGCCTTTTCTATGCGCCCGTGTTTCAATGGTCGGCCAGGATCTATTCCTACAGTTATGGAGCGGATTCTCATACCTTTGCACTCCTCGTAATCGCCTTAATGCCCCTTAAACAAGCGAAGTTTTGCGCGGCCTCTTTGCACGCTAACTAATTACAAGTATCATAACTAGAATACCCCGAGTTGTAGAGAACATGGCTAAGACAAAAAGCCTCACACCGCCGGCGGAATCCATCCCCGGAACCGAAGTGAAGATCCGTATGACGCGTCGTACCGATTGGAAACCATCCGCGCGACTACCGGATTATATACTTGAGGACGATTTGAATAAGTTAATGGATCCTCGTGAATGGAAAACCTATAGGGCTCTCTGGAGACATTCGATCGGTTTACGTCGAACGCCTATACTCAATGCAGGGTATGCAGACATTTCGGATATGACTGGCCTTTCACGTGCTTCCGTCATACGCTCACTGAAAGGGCTGATGAAGAAACGGTACATCGTACGAATTCTATCCGACACAAACTCAGGAAAGTCACGAGAAGAAGAAGCACACCTACCCACCAAACCGAGAGAAGGGCACCGTTATCTGGTCTGCAGCTATCGGGAAATCCTGCAAGGCCGACTCAAGGACGGGACTATACTCATGCATATACCCGAAGGGGGACTCTTTGCAGAGGAAATCGAAGTCCTGCAAAAGAAGGATGGACAATCACCATTGTTCTCGGGTTAACTCCCTTGCGCTCATCAGTGGGCTGGGGCATTCTAGTTCGAGGGAAATTGTAAGGTTATGAAAAGGCGACAGGACATCAGGCATAGGGGCCTAAACGGCTATTTATTCGCGGGCTTCGTGTTGCTTTGCCTCTTTTTTCTGCCGGATTTTGCGGCACCAAAACACGCTGAAGCTCAATTCATGAACCAGGGAATGAGGCTTGGCCAGAGGCTGAGCGCCCAAAGCCGGACACGTCTCCGAACAGAGAAACAGAAAAGGGGCACAGGTCCCGAAATAGAGGAAGTAGTACGGCGCCTGGGGAATGACCGCCCCGAGACGCGCATGGCGGCGGTGAAGTCTCTGGGTCAGATGAGGAACCCTAAAGTGATCGACTACCTATTGAATGCGACCGCAGACGTTGACATCAGGGTAAAAGTCAAGGCTATAGAATACTTGGGGAACATGCGTGCGACCGATGCCACGACAGCACTCGCTCAACAACTGTTCCTACGAGACGTCCACTCAGGTGTCAAAAATAAGGTGCTCATCGCCCTAGGTAAAATAGGGGATCCCCGTGGGGCTACGCCTATCATGGAGTTCTTGCGCCGCAGGTTGGACATGCCGACTAAGGGGGTCGCACTCTTTGCGTTGAAGGAAGTGGGTACGGAAGATGTACTGACCTTCCTCGACGAATTCTCTCGGGTCGAAGAATCCATACTTCTACGTCGCCTGGCAGCTGACGCCGCCATGGACATCCGCAATCGTCTTTCTCCCGAATTTGCTCCTGTAGTGCCCTCCTTCGTGAAGCAAGTGGAATTACGAGAAAAACGAAACAACCCGGAGGCACCTTAGACCGTTCTTTTTGGACGGTCCCGCTAAGCTTTCATGGATGAATTCGTCCGAAGGCACGTCACCGTAAAGGTACCCCACGCATGCACAAACTCGTTGGCCCCAAATTCATAGCGCTAGTATCTGCCCTGGTCATCTTGCCGTTCGTCCGCTCGTACCACGCCGAATTAACTCACGCCCTCGACTTGTTCGGATCAAAAAGCCCTACCGAACAAGAAATTACCGGTACAGCCGGAAATCCCTCGCTCTCGGAGCTGCCTGACTTTGCGACAGTCGCTGAGACTACAATGCCAGCAGTGGTTAACATCTCCACGACGCCCAAAGCGAGGACCGCGGGACAGCGCCCTGGCGCCCCGAATCCGAGAAGAAGCCCCTTCGGCGGCAACGCTCCCCTCGAAGAATTTTTTCGACGTTTTTTCGGCGACCGCCCACCCCCAAACCAGCAGCGCAGCCTAGGGTCTGGATTCATCATTAGCAGTGATGGCTATATTGTAACTAATAACCACGTTGTGGGTAATGCCGAGACCATCACCGTGAGACTGTCGGATGAGCATGAATACTCGGCCTCGGTTATCGGGTCAGACGAGAAAACTGATATAGCACTGATTAAAATAGATTCCGAAGTACCCTTCCGGAGCGTTCCGCTCGGCGAGTCATCATCACTGCGAATTGGGGACTGGGTAATGGCAATCGGAAATCCTTTTGGATTAGAACAAACCGTTACTGCGGGTATCGTTAGCGCAAAGGGACGGATGATCGGTGCAGGACCTTACGACGATTTCATACAAACGGATGCCTCGATTAATCCAGGCAATTCAGGAGGACCGCTCCTCAATCTCGCCGGGGAAGTCGTAGGGATCAATTCCGCTATTTTCAGCCAGGGTGGCGGTAATATAGGAATCGGCTTTGCAATCCCTATTGACATGGCCAAATCCATTATCGACCAACTCAAGACGACCGGCAAAGTGACTCGCGGTTGGCTGGGCGTAGCAATTCAAACAGTAACCGCCGAACTTGCAAAGTCCTTTGATCTGACCGAGGCGGCCGGCGCACTCGTTGCGGAAGTCACAACAGATGGCCCTGCTGAAAAAGCGGGTATACAACGTGGCGATATCATAATCGACTTTAATGGAAGACGGGTGGAAAAATCTAAAGATTTGCCATTTTTGGTAGCACGAACCCCAGTAGGAACAAAAGCAGAGGTCCTTATTTTACGGGAAGGCAAGGAAGTTAAGTTGACAGTAGTTTTGGGAGAATTGACGGAAACCGCCGCTCGCGGCGAATCACCGTCATCCGCGGAAAACAGTTGGGGGATGACGGTGGCCGATCTGTCGAACGAAACCAGGCAAGAGTTCCGGCTACCATCAAATCAGAAAGGTATTGTCGTAATTCAGATCGAACCGGAAAGTCCGGCAGCGGAGGCGGGCATTCGAGCAGGGGACATAATCGAAGAAATCAACCGGACTCCCGTACAATCGGTGGAAAAATTCTCCCAGATCCTTGCTAAAGCCAGCGGCGAAAGGACACTCCTCGTTCTTGCCAGGAGAGGGAATTTTACGTCGTTTTTTGCGCTTCGACAACGCGACCAATAGGCCCTACCCCTATTACTATTCACACCCTCCCATCAAGAATGAATAACCCAAAGGCGATAGCGAAGAGCCCGCGCCGTCGCCTGAAGAAGGATAACGAAGTTGTCACTTCTGCGGAAAAAAAGGGAGCCTACCCTGACCTTGGCAGATTTTCTTAGAATAGATTGGCGGGGGGTCGTGGACCTTGGGGTCAACAACTACGATTTGGGAAGATCTTGCACTAATTCTATCAGATTTCCATCTGGGTCGCGTATGTATGCAGTTCTTTGGCCCCAAGCGCGGGTTACGGGTTGAGTAACCGCGACGGCCCCGAGCGCGGTTAGTCTAGCGTACTCTATATCCACATCGTCCACCTTGAAACCGAGTTCGAACGCTGGAGCTTCCTCCTGAGGCCTTTCCAAACGCCTACCCAAGAGGTCCGCCATTGCCTGCCGTGTATAAAGAGATATGCGCGTTTGCCCGGTTTGCAATTGGGCATAGTCACCAGAACGATGACCGAGTGTAATTCCCATACTGTCCGTGTAAAAGAGCAGGGCACGGTCAATATCCTTTACTATTAAAACTACGTAATCAACAAAACGAAAGCGCATTACTATCCTGCACTACTCGCTGACCCTGCATCGTAGCTTTCCGTCTCAGGATAAGGTTGTAGGACCTCTTCCATAGACCGCGTAGATCTAAAGAATGAAAGCACACGAAGCAAAACATCGTCCACGACAGCATCTGGACACGACGCCCCACAAGTCAAAGCGATATCAACCGGTTCCCGGTCGGGTAACCATTCAGCCGATGTCATCACTTTTTGGCGCGCTAGGGCGAAATGGTGTATTTCCCTCTTCGAGAGTATGTCCTTTTCTCCCTGTATGAAATAAGTGGGCATAGCCTTCTCACATAGCTCCACTATATGTGACGTATTTGACGAATTATATCCGCCAACAACTAGACTGAGGTCTGCCCCATGGTCGATTAAAGCGTAAGTCGCATGTTGATTTTCGTTCGTAGCATAGCATAGCGTGTCAGATGTGTCGGCAAAGGTCCCATCCAACCGTTCTCTTCCGTACCGGTGGGCCAAAGCCTCCTTCAGAATCTCCGCGACCTGGCGTGTTTCGGACGCCAGCATTGTCGTCTGGTTTACAACACCTAACCGCTGGAGATCCTTTAGCGGGTCAAAGCCAGACGAGCATTTGTGTCCAAAGTGAAGAAAGAACACGGATGGGGGCACTTCCTGCCGTATAATGTCACTCAAAAGATGGGCTTCCTCCAAGTTGCGTACAACTACCGTGGGAGCGTTCTGTATGCTGTGCGAGAACGTTGCCCGAGTCTCTTCATGCGATGCCTTACCATGAACCACAACTGTGTATCCGCCATTACCTAATTGAGCACTTCGTTTCCATACTCTCTCTACAAAAGGACACGTAGTGTTGTACGTATAGGGGTCAAGGCCGCGTTCGGCCAAGGCATCCTGAACCTCCACGCTCGCCCCAAACGCGGGTACTACAACTATATCCTCTGCATTCAGTTCGTCCCATTCAATCAAATGATCCCCGGCCGAAGAAAAAATGAAGCGTACGCCACGTTCCTGCAAGTCTCGATTAACGTCTGGATTGTGTATCATTTCGCTCAAGAAGAAAATCCTTCTTCCCGAATTCTCAGAGAGCGCGCGATAGGCAATCTCTACCGCATTTTCAACGCCGAAACAAAAACCAAAATGCCTCGCAAGGACAAACCGTACTGGGCCAAAGTCAAGCACAGTCGGTACAACATCCTGTTTGCGCGGGTCCTCAAACTGACGACATTTTTTGATGCGCGATATGACTTTGCTCTTATAAAAATTGGGTATGTTGAACTGCCGAGCCATAATTATCTCTAAGCGACTGTTTCACCATTCTAAAAACGATCTACCCGCGAACTACTGACAGACTGGAGTTCTACACATTCCAACAGCAAAGCTATTCTCACCACCTCATGATAGCAATAAATTTAAGGCACCAAAACCGCAATGTGCTTGTGACACGCTAGAGGCTGTGGTACGGGATGCTCTACAACATACCATGGAGAACAAATGAAAACACGTGCAGCGATCGCTTGGGAACCTGGCAAGTCGCTCGAAGTTGACGAAGTAGAGATTGACGGCCCTCGCCGGGGAGAGGTATTGGTACAGCTCGCCGCAACGGGCGTATGCCACACAGACGCCTTCACGCTTTCAGGTGATGACCCGGAAGGAGTATTCCCAGCAATACTCGGTCACGAGGGTGGAGGCGTTGTCGTTGAGGTTGGCGTAGGGGTTAACAGCGTCAAAGAGGGAGATCACGTCATCCCACTCTATACTCCGGAAGACCCGAATTGCCCTTATATTAATTCCGGCAAGACAAACTTGTGTCAGACCATCCGAGCAACGCAAGGTCGTGGTCTTATGCCAGACGAAACAAGCCGATTTTCGAAGCGCGGGAAGACGATCTACCATTACATGGGGACAAGCACGTTTAGCGAGTATATCATTTTGCCCGAAATAAGTACGGCTGTGATACAAAAAGAGGCGCCGTTAGAGAAGGTTTGTCTGTTGGGGTGCGGCGTAACGACAGGTATTGGAGCGGTTAAAAATTCTGCGAAGGTAGAACCAGGCAGCACTGTCGCTGTTTTCGGACTCGGGGGCATTGGCCTCGCCGTAATAGTCGGCGCCGTTATGGCTAAAGCGGAGCGGATCATCGCAATAGACCTAAACGAAAGTAAATTTGATCTGGCGAAAAAATTCGGAGCCACCGATTTCCTCAATCCTAAAAAATGCTCAGCGTCACTCCAGGATGTGATCGTAGACATGACGGACGGCGGAGTCGATTATTCATTCGAGTGTATCGGGAACGTTGAGACGATGCGCGCCGCGCTCGAGTGCTGCCACAAAGGCTGGGGAGAATCGACCATTATCGGCGTCGCTGGCTCCGGTAAGGAAATCGCCACCCGCCCTTTCATGCTAGTGACGGGGAGAGTATGGCGGGGCACAGCGTTCGGCGGAGTGAAGGGACGGTCAGAACTACCGTGGTTCGTTCAAAAAGCTATGGACGGAGATATCCCGCTCGATGACTTTATCACGCACAATCTGAGTCTTGATAATATCAATAACGCATTTGAGTTAATGCACGAGGGGAAGAGTATAAGGTCAGTTATTCATTTCTGAAGCGCATCCCGTCTCGTCGAAAGCAAAAAGTACAGGTCACTCGGTTTGGGTTGTCCAAACAGCGCGGTAACCTTCACCTTTTATGTGCAGGACCCACGGCCTTCAACGAACGACCTTCTTGAGGAGCTTCAGGCGCACTTCGGGCGCGGCAAACCGCCCTCTTACTTCGAAGGGTAGAGTAGTGAGCAAGTCCGTACTGTCGGCCAATAGTTTTCCCGCGAGTGGCACCTTTTCAACTATACTTGTAATGCCATATAAAGGAATCACATTTGTTAACAGATCCACCGACCCTCTGCTAAGATTGAACTCCCCTTGCGAATCAAGACGCACTGCGTCTCCGGTAAGGGAAAGATCCTGAGTCTGGAGCAGCCCGCCCGCTAAATTCAACTTTCCGGTTAGGGAAGAAAAAGGAAGCCCTTCCGCCGCCGGATTCGGAAGAGAAAAATTCAGGATACTTTGTAAACTTACCGCCGTCCACAGTTTTACCAGGATGGGCAACTTTCGAGTTATCCCGTTACGAATATTGACCTCCAGGAAGCCATCCCATCTCTGAGGTTCATCCCAGAATTGCCATTTCTCGAATTGTAGTTTCCCAGACGCGCTCAATTCCCCTGAGATGGCCTCGGTTGGATGGCCAAGAGTCGAAAGAAACGTGGTGGCATCAACCTTCTCTATTTTAGGCCACACAGAAAGAACGTCCGAGTCCAACCAGAATGTACCTTCTCCCGTAACTGTTCCTCCAGAGGTCCGGGAGCTTTGCACTACGAAATCAGTTTGACGGTCGTGCTTGTGAACCGTCGCCGCCACAGCCATCGCTTCAAAGGTATCGTAGCTCACCTTGCCACACCGAAAATCGACGAGGACGTTAGACTTATCATTCGCACTATCCGACGCTTTGAGCGGCCCGTCTCTCAGCAGGCTATCATCGAGGTCTAGCGTCTTGCACTCGGCAGAAATTCGTATATCGAGAGGCTCAAAACTAACCACGTCGCCCTTCGCGACAACGCTCCCACCAGGAAATTTAGCTTCATCGATAGTAAATGCGCCACCCTCTCCTTGCCAATTTAAGCGGCCTGATTGAATGTCCAGCGGTTCCAGAAAAGGCAATACATTTAGGCGCGCGTTCCGGATCGAAACCCGACCACTCGAAATAAAGCCGTTGTGCTCAGGACCAAATAGCAAATGCACATCACCCGTAACGACGCCGTGGTCCGAGAAAAGGTGGTCATCCATCAGGACAGATGTCAGCGGAGCAGCATTCGCACCGGCAAAGGATAACCTCAATTCGCCATCCGACTGAGACGAAAATGGCCATTCCATGAAACCGTTAAGCCGAGTACTACCCTTGCCAATGCGAAATTCAATACCTTCAGTCTGCACGGTCCCTGGCTCAATCTGTATGGATCCACTTATATCGTCCACACTGATTCCTGACGGGGCGAGCCGAGCCTTGCCTGCCTCCCATTCCACCTTCCCCTGGTAGACCGAATTTTCAAATTTCTGTGTGTCAAAACGTCCTATTAAACTCATTTGCAACTTGCCCGAAACGACCTCTACCTGGTCTTTTAATTGGTCAAGTTCCTCAGTTGATAACCAACCCATAAGTTCACTAAAAGAATCCGAAGCCTCCGTCACCGCAGACAACTCCACTTCCACTTCTAAGCCATTGGAGGAAAAAATAGAGGGCCAATGCACATCTAGAGAACTTACGTGAACCCCAGGGCCGAACACTCCTTTGAGTCCAATTGCCGTTAGGTGACCTCCCTCGATTTGCAAAGCACCAGAAGAAATACCCAAGGGTACTTTCCGAGGTCCAAGAGAACCTCGCGCCTCTTCGACCTTTCCCATGACGACCAGGGAGGCTAGACGCTTCTCAAGATCTTCAAAAAACAGCTGCCAAGAATTAGCCGAAGCCCAAATCGACTCTTCGTTTTCATCCGTTTTTAAACGAAGATCGTGTATTGCTATTTTTGCCATTTCCAGCTTAGATCCCCGAAAATTTCCGTTCCGCAGGGAGACCACTCCCGAAGCATGGGCCGCAACGGCCTTGCCGCCACTATAATTGCCGGAGAAGTCTACGCTCAATTCCTGCCCCTTCATCCCAAACCACTCGCCGACCCTTTTTACATCCACATCCTGGAGCCGAATATCTCCGTGCCATTCCTGCAGGAAGTTCCTCACAACGGGGTCCCATACGCCCAAATATGTCCGTATAAACAGCTTTCCCGCCTTGCCTCCTCTACCAAGATCTGTTTCCAGACGGGCCCACACGCGGTCCCCAGGACTCGAGGTGATTCGGAGGTGTGTTTTCGAAAAAACAATCGGCTCTTCTCTCCTGGGAAGGTGAATGACTAATTCCCCGCTATCCAATACCAGTTGTTCCACTCGTAGCTTCGGCGTGAACCAGGAATCCCCCGACCCGAGCGCCGCTGGCGAGAACACTTTCTCAACGACCTCATCACCTTCTATCGCAGAACCAATCTTTTGAAAAAACAACCGGTTAAGTAAAATGGAGGGCTGCACATCTGTACTTTCCCGACCAAAGTGAATGTGGGGTCTGAAGAAAACGATTCTCTGGAATAATAAATTCCCCCGCAGAAGCGCTTCTAATTGTAAAATGAGATCTATTCGCTCCGAAGTTACGATCGCGGCGCTCGATCCCGGCTGCGTAATTCGGACGGCCGAAAATTGAATGCCAACCCCTCGACGAAAAGACAGAGTACTCGATTCAATCTGAACATCTACCTTAAGAACCTTTTCCAGCTCTCTTTCGAAATAGTCAGTGTGCCTAGCCTCGCTCAGGAACCATCCTGCTAGAACAATTCCCACAAGCAACAACAAGGCAATTCCTGCAACAAAACCGACAAGAGCGCCCTTGATCACGCGCCGCAACTGCATTCTTGTAGCTCCGCCTCTCACTGCTTCTTTAGCGAATAACACGTTTTCCCGGTTCTACTATCTTTCGCCCTTAGGCGGGTGAGCCGCAAGAAGCCCATTTCAAAACCGCGTCGAATAGCTATCGAGCCGTTTCTAATGGCTAGTCCGCCCGTCGCGTCCATCCTTCCGGCCCTGGTACAAACGATTTCTTCCTTCTGCGAGGTCATTCAACGACAATCCGCGCTCCACCTTCTTTCTACTCGAAACAAATCCGTAACTTTCGCCGACGAGATCGTCGATCTTCTCCTCATCGCTGAGCCAAACCTCGCTCAGCGAGAGGTATTCCCGCATGACGAAATCGCCTCCGCCTGGGTGGAACAATTCTCCCGCCTTCGCGGCACTCGCGGACACGAGCTTCATAGCCGGCAGTTTCAGGGCTAGATCTTCTTCAATTAGAAACGAGAACGGATACCCATTCGCATAATAGCAAAGACCCCCAAACATCTTCCTATGGGTTATCCCGGTCAGCCCCAAACGTTCTATCGCCTCCTCCAGCGTCAATTTATGCCGCGGGGGCGGCCGTTTTTCTTTGCTAACGGTCTTCTTGCGTGCCATGAGATAAAAACGATACCGCTGCAGGCAACCCGATTCTACGACTTGTTTCAGACGATCCCCGTGGCCCCTGTGTCTTCCAACCCGGGTTGAGGAGGCGGCATAAGTCCAAGACCTACCAAAATCCACAGCAGGGCGAGACCACAACCAATACCGATCGCAGCTGCACTCCAGTACGAAGCAATTTGGCCGCCATTACGGACATGTGCAGCTATAGCCCGGCCCTGAAGGCGTACAGAGAAAAAATACACGATAAAAACCTGAAGGCCGACCAATACGGCTTCTAGCAGTTGCTGATCATCGGGCAACAGTCTTCCGAGCAGAACAAACCCGATCGTTAATACCAAAGTCAACAAGAAAACCGGTTGTACGATTGTGGGTTGAACAAGCCGTTTACAATTTATGGCCAACAATACACCTCCGGCTACAGGTGACCCTAAAACCGTAGCAAGGACGACCGCCCAGATCGAGTACAGAGGCTCCTGAGAGTCGTGCATCGTTTGATTTGGCAAATCGGTAGGCATCACTAATTATCCCAGCAAGACGCTTTCAAAAATAACCATGGGAACGCGTGGTTACCGCTCTGCTGAACGTATCCATTGTTTTAAAGTATACCTGCTCCGTGCCCTCACGTCAGGTCCCACTAGGCCTATGACACACTAGAGGAGGGCCGTCTAGTGGTAAAGTCGAGGCGCAAATCGAGTCCTACCTCTACCTCCCTAATCCGCAATCCCTTAGTCAAACCCTCTAAACCTGCTTCGAATGCATGGTCGCCGGGCAGGTTTTACCCTGGTGGAAACAAGCCAATCCCGCTATGCTGTCCCACGCAAACTATCGACCGTCAGAATTCTCGCCCGTGGGTAGACCGAAGATTGAAGATTAAGGAGGCAATTGTGCAAGCGTTAGATCACATAAAGGTGCTAGACCTGACCCAGTTCGAAGCGGGACCTTCCTGCACCGAAATGTTAGCCTTCCTCGGAGCGGAAGTGGTCAAAATAGAACCGCCCCAGGGTGGCGACCAGGGGCGGTACTTGATTACCGACGAGCCCGGCCTCGATTCACCGTATTTCCTCCTACTCAATGCCTCCAAAAAAAGTGTCAGCATCAACCTCAAAAGCGTGGAGGGGAAAGAACTGTTTGAACAGCTCATCCCGCATTTTGACGTGCTAGTGGAAAATTACGCACCAGGAGCAATAGCAAATCTCGGATTGGGATATGACACTGTTTCTAAAATTAATCCGCGTTTGGTCTACGCTCAAGTCAAAGGTTTCGGCACGTACGGTCCGTACGCGGATTTCAAAAGTTTCGACATGATAGCCCAAGCTACAGGCGGAGCGATGAGCGTCACGGGTGATTCCACTACTCCTCCCTTGCGGCCCGGACCTACAATAGGGGATACAGGAACAGGGATCCACTGCGCGGTCGGGATACTCTCGGCTCTTTTGCAACGAGAGAAAACCGGTAAGGGACAGCGCCTAGAAGTAGCCATGCAAGACGCCGTCGTAAATTTAACGCGAATCGGAATGATGAGCCACTATTATGGTACTGTCCCCGCCCAACGTACGGGTAATCGTTTAGCGGCCATGGCGCCAACGGACCTGTACCCGTGCGCGCCCGCCGGACCAAACGATTACGCGTACATAATCAACACCACGCAAACGATGTGGGAAGCTACTTTGAACACCATAGGCAGAAAAGATCTCCTGCAGGACTCCCGCTTTTCCGATCAGCGGGGCCGGAACGAACATTTCGACGAGCTTTTCAAGATCATAGCGGATTGGACAACACAACATGACAAATTTTTCGTTATGGAGGCGTTCGGAAACGCTGGTGTCCCGTGCGGTGCCGTTCTAGACAGTGGCGACATCTTAGCAAACGAACATCTCAAAAAGAGAGGGATGATAACAAGCGTGGAGCATCCTACGCGAGGTAACTTCACGATGCCCGGCTGCGCGGTGCAAATGTCCGACTCGCCCGCAGATGTCCGACCCGCACCCTTACTAGGTCAGAACAACCACGATATCCTAAGCTCCTTGTTAGGACTGACATCCGGTGATTTAGACCGGCTGAAAGATAAGGGGATCATCTAGCCTGCCGCGGGGTTGCAGCGTCCGGCCGATCGAAGGCGTCAAGACGGCAGGGGGCGGGCCTAGGGACCATCTTTAGGTAGTCGATGCGTACGCCCTTGCACGCCTCCGCCAAAGCTGACACAAAAATGAGGTTGCATGGGAGGACGGGCATGGAAGACGTAACTAGAGAAATATTGTGGAACATTTCATTTAGCGGGAAAATACTCATGTATGTTCTGCTTTTTGGAAGTTTTTTTGGAGCACCTATTTATTTGGCGCTGCAATGGTGGAGCCGCGTACGACACGGAACCGCGGTCACGCGGGTAGATAACCTTCCCGAAAGAACAAAACTTTTTCTTTTGGAGGCGTTCGGCCAGGGCTCAGTAATGAAGGAGCGACCGGGAGGGCTGTACCACCTAACCCTTTTCGTCGCGTTCTTTGGCCTTTTTGTCGGAACAGGCCTCGTCACCCTCGAACACGACACTCCCATGCACTTCTATTACGGAACGTTTTACAAAGTGTACAAGTTCGTTTTGGATACTTGCGGCGTACTGTTAATCGGGGCCTGCGGATTTTTCTTATACCGCCGCTATGTCCAGACTCCAGCAGTTCACACAGGCCCCGCCCCGGATACCCTGCTCAACAATTTTGAATACAACATGGGGTACGGCCTTCCTCTACTTCTGATCTTGCTGATAGGCGTTACGGGACTCATGCTAGAGGGCGTACGCATTCATAGTGCGCCCGACAGTCACCCCGGCTGGGCTTACGCCGGGCTCGCTTTCGCCTCCATGTTCGGAGCGTTTGATGCGGGTGAACGGGCGCATCAGGTGATATGGTGGGTACACCTTTCCATTATTACATCGTTCTTTGCTTCCATCCCGTTTACTAAAATGCGGCACATGTTCCTTGCACCCGTAAACATTTTCTTCAGCAATCTAAAAGCCCGTGGTCGCTTAGACCCGATAACCGATTTTGAGTCGGCAGAAACATTTGGTGTGTCCCAAGTCGAAGAATATAATTGGAAACAATTATTGGATATGGGTTCCTGCCTAGAGTGCGGGCGGTGTACCCTAAATTGTCCAACAGTAAACACAAACAAACCCCTAAACCCGAAACATTTAGTCATGATGCAACGAGACCACCTTGTCCAAAAGACTCCCTTCTTGCTGCAATTAGCCGCCGTAAAAGCCCAGAACGCGAAAAATAATGAACAGGTAGACATCCCCGTCTGGGAAGGACCGGACATGATCGCAGACGTAGCCACGGAAGAAGTCATTTGGGGGTGTACCACTTGTGGTTGGTGCGAAGAGGGTTGCCCCGTCAATATCGAACATATCCAACGCATTGTAGATATGAGGCGCCACGACGTCATGATGGAGGCCCGGTTTCCCTCGGAGGTAGTTAACGTATTTAAAGGGCTGGAAACTAACTCGAATCCGTGGAACCTCGGGTTCGACAAAAGAGCAGACTGGGCAAAAGGACTAGGCGTTAATACCTTAGCCGAAGACCCTGATGCGGATGTTCTATATTGGGTAGGTTGTGCTGGCTCGTTCGATGAACGAAACCAAAAAGTTTCGACCGCGATGGTAAACATTCTACAAAAAGCCGGGATTCGTTTCGCTATTCTCGGAACCGAGGAAGGCTGCACGGGCGATCCCGCCAGGCGCTTAGGGAATGAATACTTGTACAGCACTTTAGCGGAACAGAACGTGCAAACAATGAACAACTACAACGTTAAGGAAATAATAACCCAATGCCCGCATTGTTTCCATACAATTGCTAATGAATATACTGACTTAGGTGGAAATTACGAGGTATACCATAGTTCCGAATACATTGAAGAGTTGGCCAAACGTGAGAAAATCGACCCCATAATTGCAAACGACAACAAAACGACCTTTCACGACCCGTGCTATCTCAGCCGTCACAATGGACGCTATGCCGCACCCAGGGAGGCATTGAGGTCCATTCCGGGAATCCAACTAAATGATGTGGAGCAATCTAAAAACCGAACCTTCTGTTGTGGGGCCGGCGGCGGTTCCGTTTGGAAAGAGGAAACCGAAGGATCCCGGATAAACCAAACTCGCCTGGATCAACTGATGCAAGCTGAGCCCGAAACCATAGCTGTCGGTTGTCCTTACTGCATGATCATGATGGATGATGCCGTCAAGAGCAAAAACCTGGACGATACCGTGGAGGTGAAAGACTTGGTCGAATTGGTTTCCGAGTCCCTCGACGCGTAAACGCTCATCGGAATGAGCCAGGGTTCCCCTTTGTAAGAACCAGGTTGGCACAACGGGCGCGGCCCACCTTTTCTCCAAAGCGTATGAAGACCTCCAAACGGTTACCGGCGAAACTCGAACTACTACCAGCTCTCTTATGCATTGTATTCGGCTGTCACGAACCTGGTTCTGCGGCGCCCGTAGTGGAAATTCTCCTCAAAACTGGTGACTCCTTAACCGTTACCGTCGAAGTGGCGGCCACCAGAGAGCAACGGGAACTCGGCCTCATGTACCGTAACGAACTCCCGGAGATGAACGGTATGTTTTTCGTTTTTCCCAAAGAAACGAAACTCAGCTTTTGGATGAAAAACACACCCCTGCCCTTGGACATCCTTTTTATAAATAGCAAATTCCAAATAGTTCATGTGGAAAAGAATACAGTACCATATTCTACCGCGCACATACCTTCCATTCACCCTGCAAAGTATGTCCTGGAAGTCAATGGCGGTTTCTGCGAGCGCAAAGGTGTCGTAAGAGGGGCAACCGTACATGTACACAATATTGCACTTCCCCCTTGAGCCCGCCGTTTCCACGGTCACAACGTGCAGGAGAACGTGAGCCGCCGTGCCCGGGTCCGCGCCCGAAGAGGCAACGCATTATCCGCCTTATCGGCCTTGACGCACATAACACCTAACTGTTTTATTAGGTCGAATTCCGCGACTCGCAATAGTGAAAGTAGTACGGGCAAAGGTCACAGGTTCCCACCCTTCCTTGATCTTTTTTGCGTCGCGTAATACAAGATCGAGGTCGCGGTCGACCGCGAGACAGGGAGTACGAGAATTATGTCGTTAGTCGAACAGACAAACAAACTGAAGAGCCTGAACCGACAAGCCTTCAAAGGCGGCGGTGAAAAGCGTATAGAACGGCAACACGAGCTAGGCAAAAAAACCGCTAGAGAAAGAATTGAAGGGCTTCTCGACCCGGACAGCTTCGTCGAACTAGACCGTCTAAAAACGCACCGGTGCACTGACTTTGGGATGGAACAGACTAAGATTCCTGGAGATGGTGTAGTTACCGGCTACGGCACAGTGGATGGTCGACAAGTGTTTGTGTTTTCACAGGATTTTACTGTTTTCGGAGGAAGTGTTTCCAGCGCACTGTCGGAGAAAGTCTGTAAAATAATGGACCTCGCAATGAAAACCGGCGCTCCGATTGTCGGCATAAACGACTCTGGAGGTGCCCGTATCCAAGAGGGAGTGGAGAGCCTGGATGCCTACGGAGAAATCTTTTGGCGCAACGTTCAAAATTCAGGCGTCGTACCACAAATTTCCGCCATCATGGGTCCATGCGCAGGTGGAGCAGTCTATTCCCCAGCGATTACCGACTTTATTTTCATGGTTGAGGACACGAGTTATATGTTCATTACGGGGCCGGATGTTATCAGGACCGTAACTCACGAAGAAGTAAGCATGCAAGAACTGGGCGGCGCCGCCACGCACAACTCTACCAGTGGAGTCGCACATTTCGCTGCCCAGAACGAAGATGAATGTTTCGACTCCATACGAGAACTATTGAGCTTTCTTCCTAGCAACAATATGGAGGATCCTCCGGCCCAGCCAACCAATGACGATCCGCAGCGTAAAGACGAAAAGCTGAACGACATCATACCAGACACCCCCAATCGTCCCTACGACATAACGGAAATTCTGCGGTCTGTGGCAGATGAAAATTATTTTTATGAAGTTCAACAAGATTTTGCGCGCAACATTGTTGTAGGCTTCCTCCGACTTGACGGACGACCGGTAGGCATAGTGGCCAACCAGCCCGCCTTCTTGGCCGGGGTGCTTGACATCGACGCCTCCACTAAAGGCGCCCGCTTTGTTCGCTTCTGCGATTGCTTCAACATTCCGATAGTAAGCTTCATCGACGTGCCCGGGTTTCTTCCTGGGACCGCCCAGGAGTACGGCGGCATCATTCGCCATGGCGCAAAGCTCCTTTACGCTTACTGTGAGGCGACTATTCCGAAGGTCTCTGTAATCACCCGAAAAGCGTACGGTGGCGCCTTCGTGGTAATGTCCAGCAAAGCAATTAGGGGAGATATTAATCTCTCCTATCCTTCTGGAGAAATCGCTGTTATGGGCCCGGATGGTGCCGTCAACATAATCTTCCGTAATGCACTGAAGGAAGCAGATGACCAAGAAGAGCAAAAAACAAAGTTAATAGAGGAATACCGGCAAACATTCGCAAACCCGTTCAAGGCTGCAGAGTTAGGATACGTAGACGAGGTCATTATGCCCTCCGAAACCCGCGGACGACTCATCCAATCGCTCAGCATGTTACAGAATAAGCGCGAGGATACACCACGAAAAAAGCACGGAAACATCCCTCTATGAGGGATTTAGTGCCCGTCCCTAATTGTTTCACACGGCTATCATTATGTTCAAACGTGTACTAATTGCCAACCGAGGGGAGATCGCGGTACGCGTCATTCGTGCGTGCCGCGACCTGGGTATAACCACAGTCGCCGTCTACTCCGAAGCGGACCGGACCGCGTTACATGTGCAGCAGGCAGACCACGCCGTCTACATAGGTCCAGCTCCATCGTCCGAGAGTTATCTCGTTGCGGAAAAAATTATCGAAGCCGCAAAGACCTGTAACGCCGACGCTATTCACCCTGGTTATGGTTTTCTTTCGGAACGCGCTCATTTTTCGGCGGCGTGCAAAGACTCAGGAATCACATTTATTGGACCTGAACCCGACGCAATACAAAAAATGGGAGACAAGGTTACGGCACGCGGCATCATGCAAAAGGCAAAAGTTCCAGTCGTTCCCGGCACGGATGTTCTGGGAAGTGAGGCAGAGGTAATAGCCGCTGCCGCGGGACTGGGGTTCCCCGTTATGTTCAAAGCTTCTGCAGGTGGCGGCGGAAAGGGAATGAGGCTTGTAGAAAGAGAAGAAGATGTCGTATCTGCACTGAGAGGAGTTCGGTCCGAAGCGAAATCTTCGTTTGGCGACGACCGTATGTATCTCGAAAAATTTGTCGAGAAGCCACGGCACGTCGAAGTGCAAGTACTCGGCGACACGCAAGGTAACATCGTTCACCTTTATGAGCGCGAGTGCTCTCTGCAGCGCAGACATCAAAAGGTAATTGAGGAATCCCCTTCAACCGCTATTACCCCAGCGATTCGCGAGCAAATGGGGAAAGTGGCCGTGGAGGCCGCAAAGGCCGTTAATTACGTAGGTGCCGGAACAGTAGAATTCTTGGTCGACGCACATCAGAACTTTTATTTCTTAGAAATGAACACGCGGATTCAGGTGGAACATGCTATAACCGAGCTTGTAACCGGTATTGACTTAGTGAAAGCGCAAATCGAGATTGCTGCCGGAGAACCACTGCCCTACAAGCAAGATGAAATACAGCAAAGAGGCTGGGCCATCGAGTGCCGAATATACGCGGAAGACCCTACTCGCGACTTTTTCCCCTCACCAGGAACTATCCGAGCCCTACGAGTTCCGGGAGGATACGGAGTGAGGGACGACACCGGGGTCTACGAGGGGTGGGAAGTACCGATCCACTATGACCCGATGATATCCAAACTGTGTTCCTATGGAAGAACGCGAGATGAGGCCATATTACGCATGCTCCGCGCGCTAAAGGAGTACACCGTAGAAGGCATTATAACGAATATACCCTTCCACGAATGGGCGCTGACGCACCCACGCTTCGCGGCCGGAGATATAGATACGGGGTTCATTGCGGCCGAGTATCGGGGCCTAGAAGACTCCACATCGCCCGAAGAGAAAAATGTCATCTTAGCGGCAGCCGGCCTAGCTGCCTTCTCAAGGGATAAAAGCTCGGACGGGTCCGTAGGCAGCTCAAGCACGGTTACGAGCGGTACCGTTTCCGCGTGGCGCGCCTCTAGTTGGCGGAACGGTAATCGTTAGCAATAAAAATTCACATTCGCTTCGCCTGGTAAAAAGGACTTGCAATTTATGGCGTATAAAGTAACGCTTCAGGGCCAAACGCACGACGTTAACGTCATAGAGCTCGACAATGACTTAGTAAGAGTAACTATTGACGGTGTCGACTCTCTAATCGACTCTAAACAAGTGAACGCACGGCTCTATTCTCTTCTTTGGGACAAACAATCTATAATAGTAGATGTCTCAGCAATTGGAGAAGAATTCATTGTTAGCTATTCCGGGAAAAACCACAAACTGCACGTCATTGATGAACGGAGGGCACGCCGCGGCAACGAAACTACTGGGGTTTTGGGTTCCCAAAACAAGGAACTCCGTTCGATGATGCCCGGTAAGGTCGTACAACTACTCGTCGCCGAGGGTGACGTAGTAGAAAAAGACCAGGGCATAATAATCATTGAGGCGATGAAAATGGAGAATGAGATACGCGCAGTTGCGGAAGGCGTCGTCAAAACGGTTCACGTTACGACGGGGCAAGCCGTAGAATCGGGAGAACTCCTCGTCGAACTGGATTAGCGAGGGAAATCTGGATCCTGAAGTCCTTGACAGAGGCATATTAAAGGTAATTCGTCTCAATGAGTGAACCATTCTCTATCGACGAAATCGCCAGATTAAAACCCTTCTTTACCAATCTCACCGACTCAATTTTCGGCTTGAGGCTGCCACAAGAGGTCGCAGGTGCGTTATTCTCACGTTACAGTCGATCGTCTAATGGTTTACGAGAAATATTCCTAAAAGAATTCCTCGGCAACTCGGACTTAGCACTGCAACTAGAGCGCAGCGAAACTACATCTCCCGAAAATGACGATGGCCTGGCAAAGGCTCGTGCATTTTATGACCGCGTTTTGGTTGGTTACGGGGACGATTCTATAGCTCAGCTGGGGGGTGCACACATTGCTTGCGAAAACATATCCAACGTGGCAGCCAAAATCCTAGAGGATGCTCGGATAGGAATTGCCCCACTGGAAAAATCGTCGCGTTACGTTAGGTTCGACAATAAGGGACCAGACGGAGACTACCTTTTCTGTAAGGAGCCTACACTTATGGGCTCTAAATATCGCGAACCCTACCTCCGTTGTATGCGACATTTATTCAAGACCTATGCCGGACAAATTGAGCCAATGACACAATTCGTGCGGCACAGTCTACCTATAGAAACGCTCGAGTGGAAAGATCCGAAAACAGGTGACCCGTTCGATTATAGAATTGCACAAAGCGATGATCGACTCCTCAAATGGGTTGAGTCGGCCTACCGCTCTACCGTGCGGGCTCAGGCATGCGACATTCTTCGCTCCTACCTCCCAGCATCAACATTGACAAACGTCGGTATATTTGGTGTCGGACAGGCATTCGAACAAATGTTGAACAAGCTCTACTCGGATGACCTTGCAGAAACCCGGTTCATCGGCGAGGCTATGAATTCATCGCTAAAGGTCCTGATTCCTTCTTTCGTAAAGAGGGCCAAGAGCGACAATTACCGTATAGCAACAAACAACGCTTCGCGATCGTTAGCTCAGACACTACTGAAAGAAATTTCGGTAGGGACAGCTCAAGCGGTTCAATTGATTGACTATGACAAGGACGCCGAAACCAGAATCCTCGCTGCCGCACTCTACCGGTTCCTGCACCACCCATTAGACCAACTAAGGGATTACGTGCGTACGATGAACCGTCCAGAAAGAGCCAGACTTTTCGATACTTACGTGGGTGACCGAGGTAGCCGGCGTGACAAGCCAGGCCGGGCACTCGAGAACAGCTACTACACCTTTGATATTCTGGGTAACCTAGGGCTTTATCGAGACCTACAACGTCACCGAATTCTCACACAAGAGCGCCAAAATTTTACCACCGCGCATGGATACGACATGCCCGAAGAGCTTCGAGAGGCTGGCTTCGCAGAGCCTTTCAAGGAATGCATGAAAATGGCGGACACCTTGTACAGGACTATCGCTGTCGATTACCCTCTAGAAGCACAGTATGTCGTTCCGTTCGCCTACAAGGTTCGATGGTACATAAAATTGAACCTAAGGGAGGCTATACACTTGGGAGAACTTCGTACTATGCCTCAAGGCCACCCAGATTACCGCATGATCGTTCAAGAAATGTGGAGGCTGATCTCCGACGTCCACCCCAATCTTGCGCGCAGCGCGCGGTTCTTGGATTGGAACACATACCGGCTAGGCCGTTTACAATCTGAAATTCGCTCCGAATCAAAGAAATCTTCGCTGAAGTGATTGACGAGCGGGCCGTCTTGGTTTCAATTATGCCCTGAAGTAGTGAAACTATAACTTACTTACGGATAAGAAAGTTGGTTCAGCGCCGGTGCGATAAAGAAAAACCCTACCGCGAATGGTCATTGTGGGCACCGTACCACGCGAAGGCGCGCGCCAAATACTGAAAGCCAGAAACGGTAACCGTCGCTCCAGTCAGAAGTATTATCCCTTGCCAAAGTGGACCATAATACAAAACTGAATCATGCAACCTTACTAATGTCAGGATCACCATACACAACTGAAAAAAGGTGCTGGCCTTCCCTATTAACGTCGGACGCACTTCTATTGAATGGCCCGTAACGAAGTATAAGACGCTATACCCTAACAAAATGATTATGTCCCGGGTTATTACGAGTACCGCCAGCCAACTCGGAATGTGTTCCAGGAAAGCCAAAATAACAAAAGAGCTTACCAGCAACAACTTATCCGCTAGGGGATCGATGAAGGCCCCTAACGTCGTCCGAGCATCTAGCCATCGCGCCAAAAAGCCATCCAAGGAGTCCGTTATCCCAGCGAGAACAAACACCGCCAGAGCCGCGGTATACCGTGCCTCGATTAACAGAATGAGAAAGACCGGAATTGCTCCAATGCGCAACAACGTGATGCAATTCGGCACATTTAACAACGACATAATCTCTTACGATCAATTCGAATACAATTTCAATCTTTGAGAAAATTTGAATCGATAGCTAGCCGTTTTTTCAGTTGTCCAGCGGTCTTCACGGAAAGCATAGTCGATATTCTGACACACGTGTCCGTGTACGTTTCTTCTATAACCGTCCCCTTGTCGCGTAGCCACGCAATTAGATTATAATTTCCTATAGGTAATTCCAGTTCAACTAACTTCTGATCGGCGGCAAGCAAACGGCTCATTTCGGCAAGCAGCGGCTCCATTCCTGAACCATATTTGGCTGAAACCTCGAAATAGGTCCCCGCTCCACCTAATTGTTCAGACGGCAGGAAATCGATAGAACCTACTTCGTCTTCAGGGAACGGCCATGATCCCTCCAGATCACCCTTTCCAACTGACGGTCGGTCCACTTTGTTCAAAACGGTAATCCTACTCTGCGAATTGGCACCAATCTCTTCAAGCACGGTCTCAGTCACGGTTTTATGTTCGAGCAGGTGTTTGTCCGTTGAGTCGAGCACATGCAAGAGTAGGTCCGCCCTGGTCACTTCCTCGAGTGTACTCTTAAACGAGTCTATCAACTGATGAGGTAATCTGTTGATGAACCCGACCGTATCAATAACCATTGCCACTAGTCCATTTGGAAGTACCAGTTTTCTACTAGTGGGGTCTAACGTCGCGAACGGCTTGTCTTCGACCAATACATCTGCGCGAGTCAAATGGTTCATTAAAGTCGATTTGCCAGCATTGGTATAGCCGACTAGAGCTACCGTGGGATACGGCACACGTTGTCGCTCTTTTCTGTGTAAGGACCGCGTCCTTTCCACTTCCCGGAGCTTGCGTTTGAGCGTCGAAATTCGCTCTCGTACACGACGTCGGTCTACTTCTAACTGAGATTCGCCCGGCCCGCGAGTTCCGACCCCACCGCCCAGCCTGGACAAGTGACTCCATTGGCGGGTTAACCGCGGCCGAAGATACTCTAACTGAGCCAGCTCGACCTGCAGTTTTCCCGCTTGACTATGGGCACGCTGAGCAAAAATATCTAAAATCAATTGACTCCGGTCTATCACTTTGCAACATAGTGCCTTTTCCAAGTTTCGCTGCTGTGCCGCAGACAGAGCGTCATCAAATATGACTACGCCAGTGTCGTACTTCTCCCGGAGTTGCTTAACATCGCGCACTTTTCCCGACCCAATATAGAACGCCGGATTAATGCCGTTTCTCAAAAGTTGAACGGTATGTCCAACTATTCTCAAACCGGCGGTCTCGCTAAGTTCCCTCAGCTCTTGGATCGAATCCTCGGCCGATATAGCCAGACGGTCACTGCCGCTCCCACCTCTAGGGCGATCAACTCCCACCAGCAACGTGCGTTCCGGTTTAAAAGTTGCGCGACCATCATCTTTCTCCCGGCGTCTACCCAATTATGCCCCCACACTATTTCTAATTACGCAATTTCACTTAAAGGATCCAACATCGCTACCAAAAAGAGCTTCTACCCCAAGAAGCATTGCCTCCGTCGGTTCTACCTTCAGCTTTTCTGGGAGTGAAATGACGGTCTCTGATAAATCAGGACGGACCAAATGCAAAAATGTTTCACACTGACCAGTGTGCCTAACTAGTACATCCTTCAAGGCCACCAAGTCTTCCTTTGTGGTTGTTTCGGCCGGCAATTGAATATGAAACTGTCCCACCTCACCTTTGGCCACCGAATCGAGAGGGACAATCTCGTTAGCGATGATTTGATGTCTGTCTTCTCCCACGTCGACCGAACCCGTCATCATTACTGGCATATCCGAATGCACGGCTACCTCGAAGCGCCTATACGCTTCCGGCCAGATAATAACCTCAACTCCTCCGTGCTTGTCTTCCAATGTGAGCGTGGCGTACCGATCGCCCTTCTTGTTGTTTTTCAACTTAAGCGAATGAACCACCCCCGCGATACGCACCTTGTCCTGGTGTTTACGCATTTTAAGTTTTTCTGTATCGGTCGACGTGACACCATGAAGACGCCCCGCATATTTGTCGAGAGGATGGCCCGTTATGAAAAACCCTAAGGTTTCCCTTTCATGATTCAGTTTTTCTATATCTGTCCATTCCTCGGTAACCAGCCATACAGGTTCGGCAGGGTCCAGTGCCCCGTCCGCAAATAGTCCCATTTGATTGGGGTTCGCCTCTCCACCGGCCTTCTGCGCGGCCCACTTCATAGCGTCTTCCATTCCGGCAAGTAATTGGGCACGCGGCATACCGAAGGAATCGAACGCACCACATTTGATCAAGCTTTCCATCACACGCTTATTCGTCTGGGAGCTGTGCACTCTCGAACAAAAATCCAACACGCTGCGGAAAGGTCCATCCTCCCGCGCATGTTCTATGACTTCCACCGCTTTCGTTCCAACACCTTTCACCGCACCCAGACCAAATCGAATGGTCTCACCACGTACGGTAAAGCCTTCTCCGCTTTCATTAACGTCCGGCGGTAAAACAGGAATATCATTCGCTCGACATTCGGCGATATTTTTATATGTCTTATTAGTGTCCCCCATCTCCAGGCTTGTGAGCGCTGCCATAAATTCCTGTGGAAAATGCGCCTTAAGATAAGCCGTCTGATAGGAGATTAGAGCATACGACGCAGCGTGTGACTTGTTGAATCCATAAGCAGCAAACGTTTCCATGGCGTCGAATATCTCGGCTGCCACTTTGTCGGACACCCCGTTTGCGGCCGCACCATGCAAGAATTTCTCCCGCTCTTCTTGCATGACTTCCTTCTTCTTCTTTCCCATCGCCCGACGGAGATTGTCCGCGTCACTGAGCGAGTATCCAGCCAAGATCTGGGCAATTTGCATTACCTGTTCTTGGTAGATCGTCACGCCATACGTTTCTTCCAACACTGATTCGAGTAGCGGATGCGGGTAAGACACTGCCTCCTTTCCGTTCTTGCGTTTGATAAACTGATCGGCGGCTCCACTATCCAGTGGGCCAGGTCGAAACAAGGCGATCACCGCGAATATATCCTCAAAACTGCTTGGTTTTAGTTGAGTGATGAGTTTACGGATCCCGCTACCTTCCATCTGAAAAACACCTACAGTCTCGCCTCGCGTCAATAGCTTGTAAGTGAACTTATCGTCTATCGGAATGGCTGCCAAATCTACTTCTAGGTCACGACTTTGCCTCACACGAGACACTACATCGTTTAAAAGAGTTAGCGTTTTCAGTCCTAAAAAATCAAACTTTATTAAACCAATAGCATCCACATCCGGGCCCGAATACTGCGTGAGAACGTTCTTGTCTTTATCAACGTAGAGTGGCAGATGTTCTACGAGGGGATCCGGCGATATCACAATGCCGGCCGCATGTTTGGACGCATGACGCAGGAGTCCCTCGAGCTTGATAGAATGCCGAAACAGTTTCTGCTCACGTTCGCCCTTGTCTCGAACCTCTCTGAGTCGAGGCTCCATTTCAAGCGCGGCGCTTAAAGGGTGATCCTTGCCTTGGTTAGGGGCCGGGTACATTTTCGCAATTCTATCCGTTTCACCGTAGGAAAATTCGAGTACCCGCCCTACATCTTTGATCGCCTGTTTTCCCTTCAACGTTCCGAACGTAATGATTTGGGCTACTTTATCTTCACCATATTTTTCTTTTATGTACCGTATCACTTCGTCTCGACGCTCATAACAAAAGTCTACATCAATATCAGGCATACTTTTCCGGCCAGGGTTCAAAAACCTCTCGAATAACAATTCGTAACGTATCGGATCGATATCTGTAATCTTAAGCGAATACGCTACAAGACTCCCGGCTGCGGAGCCTCGCCCTGGACCCACAGGTATCCCCTGGAGCTTCGCATATCCGATGAAATCAGCGACAATTAGGAAATACCCAGCGAAGCCCATTTCCCCAATAATTTTCAGTTCGTACGCTAACCGTCCCCGGTACTCAGACTGCCAGTCGGAGCCACGTTCCGCGTTACCCTTCAATGCATTAAAACGAGCCTCTAGCCCCTTGAGGGCCTTCTCCTCGAGAGCCCGCTCAAGAGTGGATTCCGGACTGATGTCATACTTAGGGAAATAAAAACGCTCGAATGGAAGTTCGACGTTGCACCTTTCCGTAATCCCAAGCGTATTTTCCACCGCATCGGGGCAGTGGGAGAACTCTTCTTTCATTTCCTCGGGACTCTTCACGTAGAGCTGATCCGTTCCGAAACGCCAGCGATTTTCGTCTGAAATAACCTTTGCACTCTGCACACAAAGGAGCACTTCATGTGATTCGGAATCTTCCGTTCGCAAATAATGACAATCGTTTGTAGCGACAAGCGGCAATGACATCTCACGGGCTAATTCGATCAATGCCGGATTAACTTTCTCTTGTTCCGGCAGATGATTAGACTGAACCTCCACATAAAATCTGTCATCAAAAATCGAAGCATATTCCTCCGCTGCCTGCCGGGCTCTTTTCCCGTCGTCTCTAAGCATAGCCTTCGCTAATTCACCACTCAGGCATCCCGAAAGTGCAATGATGCCGCCGTTCAGCTCACGCAACAATTCCCTGTCTACACGGGGTTTGCGATAGAACCCCTCGGTAAAGCCGGCTGTGACAAGTCGGCACAGGTTCTTATATCCGTCAAGATCCATTGCAAGCAGTATTAGGTGGAAGTTACCTCCATGTTCTAGATCTTCTGCCCCGCCCCGCTGTTTATCAAACCGGCTATGCGGCGCCACGTACATTTCACATCCAAGTATCGGCTTGATCCCTAGTTCTACAGCCGACCGGTAGAAGTCTATCGCACCGAACATGTTCCCATGGTCCGTCATCGCTACGGCAGACATACCTAGATCGGAAATAGTGGGCATGAGGTTCGAAATCTTGTTCGCACCGTCCAGCAGGCTGTACTGGGTATGTAAATGCAAATGAGCAAATCCCATAATGTACTCTCCCTCTTATTTTCCGAGTCCTCTGGCCCATGCGCCCGGGTAAACAATTAGGTTTAAAACCATCGCGAACATTTATTCCCACTCAATAGGGATGTCTCTATAACTACTTGAATTCATTGGTATATTTTAGACTTTGTAGTAAGTTTGTAGTAAACAATCGATTTAGAGTAATCGAGCCTACTTTGTAGTTAGTTTGTAGTAGACAAAATTAAGTGATTGATATTCTTACGTATTTTTTTCTAAATTATTCACATTTAATAAAAAAATTCCCCATTATTCCTTTATAATCAATTACTTACAGGAACTTGGGTCACTCCCACTCAATGGTGCCGGGCGGTTTAGACGTAATGTCATAAACCACTCTGTTAATTCCTTTGACCTCATTGATAATTCTCGTACTCACATAGGCCAAAAATTTTTGGTCAAAGGGGTAATAATCCGCAGTCATCCCGTCCACCGAAGTTACTGCCCGTAGAGCACAAACAAAATCATAGGTTCTTTCGTCTCCCATTACACCGACCGTCTGTACAGGAAGAAGTACCACAAAAGCCTGCCAAATTTCATCGTAAAGTGCCGCTTTTCGTATTTCTTCTATATAGATAGCGTCCGCTTTTCTAAGAATTTCGGCCTTTTCGAGAGATACTTCGCCAGGGATACGAATGGCTAACCCGGGACCTGGGAATGGATGCCTTCCTATGAAACCTTTGGGTATCCCCAGTTCTCCCCCTAAAACTCTTACTTCATCTTTAAAAAGTTCCCGCAATGGCTCTACAAGCTCCATGTTCATTCTTTCGGGAAGTCCTCCAACATTGTGGTGACTTTTTATAGTTACCGAGGGACCACCAGTAAAAGAGACGCTTTCGATTACGTCGGGGTAAAGCGTCCCTTGCGCAAGAAAATCGACCCCCCCAATTTTTTTTGCTTCCGCTTCAAAAATATCAATGAACGAGGATCCAATAATTTTCCTTTTTTCCTCGGGATCCTTGACGCCAGCCAGCCGTGATAAGAAAGTCTTCCCGGCGTCAACGTGGACGAGAGGAATATTGAAATTTTCCCGAAACATCGTCACTACTTCCTCGGTCTCGTTCTGGCGCATAAGTCCGGTATCAACATAAATGCATGTCAACTGATCGCCGATCGCCTCATGAATCAAAACGGCAGCAACTGCCGAATCTACACCTCCCGACAAACCACAAACCACCTTCCCTTTCCCGACCTGTTCCCGGATATTTTCTTTGGCTCTCTTCTTGAACGACTCCATTGTCCAATTACCCGTACAACCTGAAATTGCATGGGTGAAATTCTGTAAAATCATTTTCCCATTGGGTGTATGGACAACTTCCGGGTGAAATTGAACGCCATAGAAACCTTTTTCTTGATTAGAGATAGCAGCGAAGGGCGTATTCTCGCTCTCTGCGATGGCTTCGAATCCATCAGGGAGAGAAGTTACCTTGTCACCATGACTCATCCACACTGGCTGCGATTCGCCACGCGCAGAGCACCCTTTGAACAGCAAAGAATCTTTCAAAAGTTTTATTGTCGCCCGACCAAATTCTCTCTCGCTAGAACTCTGCACTTCGCCCCCAAGAACAGAGCACATGATCTGCTGACCGTAACATATCCCGAAGACGGGAATGCCCAACTCGAAAATTTTACCGCCAATTTTTGGCGCACTGTCCTCAGTTACCGAAGATGGGCCACCTGAAAGGATTATTCCATTGGGACGAATTTTGTCCAAGGCTTCTTCATTTTTTGAGAATGGGAATATTTGACAATATACCCCGTTTTCTCTCACTCTTCGCGCAATTAGCTGCGTGTATTGACTCCCGAAATCTAGAATAAGTATCATATGTGGCCAAAGATTCTGGTAACGTATGCGTAGTTACTCCAGCCGGTAATTGGGCGCCTCTTTCGTGATGATCACATCATGCACATGATTCTCTCTTAAGCCGGCGGGCGATACACGCACGAATCGAACCTGCGTTCTCAACTCCTCCAAATTGCGGCATCCCGTATATCCCATACCCGCTTTTAGCCCGCCCACCAATTGGTCAACGACCACGCCCAAAGCCCCTTTGTAGGGCACGCGCCCTTCGATTCCTTCAGGGACTAGCTTGGATGCACTATCTTCATTGTCCTGAAAGTAACGGTTCCGGCTGCCTTCTCGCTCGCGCATCGCCTCTAGCGAGCCCATCCCTCTATATTGCTTATACGATCGTCCTTGATACAGAATCGTTTCGCCTGGACTCTCTTCTGTCCCGGCAAAAAGGCTTCCTATCATTACGGCCTCGGCACCGGCGGCCAGGGCTTTTACGATGTCACCAGAAAAGCGGATCCCACCGTCAGAGATCACCGGCACATTGGCCCGCTCCGACACCCGGACCGTTTCAACCACTGCAGTTAATTGGGGCACGCCAACGCCGGACACTACTCGCGTAGTGCATATCGACGCAGGCCCGATACCAACTTTAATTCCATCGGCGCCCGCATCGACCAATGCTTGGGCACCGTCGGCGGTAGCTACGTTGCCCGCTACAACCTGCAAGTCCGAAAATTCTCTCTTGAGAGATCGGACAGCATCTATCACACTTCGCGCGTGTCCGTGAGCCGTATCTAGAACCACCACGTCGGCCCCAGCTTCAACCAGGGCGTGAGTCCTCGCTTCACGATCTTCACCAGTGCCAATAGCGGCGCCCACTCGAAGTCGTCCGTATTCGTCCTTACATGCATCAGGGTTTTGGCTTGTCTTCTCGATATCTTTTACGGTAATTAAGCCCTTCAGATGCATGGACTCGTCGACCACTAGCAATTTCTCTATGCGGTGTTTATGAAGGATTTCTTCAGCCTCTTCTCCACTAATACCCGGCCATGCTGTAATTAAATTCTCCTTCGTCATCACCTCTGACACTAAACGATCCAACCGTTTCTCAAACCTTAGATCTCTGTTGGTTAATATTCCGACTAGCTTGTCCTGTTTAGTAACCGGTAAGCCCGAAATATGTGACCGTTCCATGATACCCCGGGCTTCCGCTATAGTTATATCAGGATCGATAGTTATGGGGTCAGTGATGACGCCGCTCTCATGCTTCTTGACCTTGGCAACTTCCGCGGCCTGCGTCCCTATATCGAGGTTCCGATGCACCACGCCTATACCACCTGCTTGGGCCATCGCTATCGCGGTACGCGACTCGGTCACTGTATCCATTGCCGCACTAATCAATGGTGTATTTAGTTTTATCTCCCGTGTAAACCGAGTACAAACGTCGGCATCGCTCGGCATCAGGTCAGACGCTCCGGGTAAAAGCAATATATCGTCGAACGTCAATCCTTCGGGTATTTCTGCGGGTTGCATTGGCCCACTCCTCTTGATTGCGACTGCAAAAAAGCCCATTTCGTTATTCAACGAAATGGGCTCGGTTCGTAATTTCGTAAGGCGGTGAGAGCTAACATGCTTTTCTGTATCAAACCGCTACCTAGTTGGCAATAACACGACGTCGCCACAATATATAGCGGTTTTCTTATTCTCGTATCAGGTTGTTTCCTTCATCTTCCGATATGTTGGATGGTTCATCCAACCCGCGGCTTTTCTTGGGTTCGTTTCCACTTCCACGTCATCCAAAATCTGCGTCTGGCAAGCCAACCTGTAGGCCTTTCCCTCCCAGGCAACTTGTTTTTCTTCCTTCAACGTTTTTGGCGAGAGGGCGCGATGGTCGTTCACTTTAACTCGGCACGTTCCGCAAAATCCCTTTCCTCTGCAATTCAACAACTTTGCAGGAAACGGCATCCCCGTGAAAGGGTCCGGGCCAAACCAAGGATAAAGATCTACTTTGTTACCAAGGGCGACCTCGCGGAGGTTAGACCCTTTGGCTACTTCAATAGCTAACCCCTGTTTAATAAATGTTACTGACGGCATGCGCTTGCCACCTCCTTGACCCTCATGTTACGCAGTTCATTATACGGTATGACAATACAAATCCAGGGGTTCGAATGCGCGTAGATATTAGTTGCAAGAAATGTGGCAAAGAGAAGCGGGTTGACGTAGGCGAGTCGGCTACGGTCGAGATAGAAGAACATTTACATTACCTCAAGGAACGTTTTTCACACCAACCTAGTTTCCAGTGCTTCGGCGGCCACTTTGAACTTTCACCACCGCTACCGGACTTTTGGGACATCCATTGGGAGACGCTTAGTGCCAAATAAACCCTTGTCAAATCATTTTGCCGACTGGTATAAGTTAGTCCCGTCCTCTGATCTTAGATAC
>CAYWPF010000032.1:0-7119 GCA_964460065.1 uncultured Enterobacteriaceae bacterium | reverse complement strand
GGGGTGAAAGACGGTGCACCAGTAAAAGCCGTTCGCGCCGAGGTACAACCAACGACCGCCTTGGCTTTGGTAGGCCTCATACGCATCTAACATTTCCTCGGAACAGTATTCCGGGTGATGACAGGTCAATACGACACGATACTGATTGAGTAGCTCTCCCCCTTCTAGCTGCAGGTCCTCGTCCGTGTGGACGTCAAAGTCGAATTTCATAGCTTCCAGCCAATCAATTAGGTGTAGGTCGGCATTTAGTTGCCATACAGTGGGTGAAAGTACATGCGAGTATTTTGGGCGCATGTTCAGAATGGGGCGGAGCCGAGAAGAGGTATGTACACCCCAGCCGTCACTATGCACGGCGTACGTGCCGTACCCGTACCCGTCCTTTTCTTGAAGTAACAAATCTCCGGGTTGCATCAGGGGTACACGCCCCGTTAGAAGTTGAGCGACCTCAGAATCGGCACTCAGATTTTCGTTCGCGTAGGCCATATAGCTTGCCGTTGGAACGATAACGGCGATTTTTGCGGACGGTTTTCCGAGTGGCGGTCTCACGAAGAATGGGACATAGTCTTCCTTCTCTGCGCTTGTCTTTCCTTCTAGGCGTAAGCGTGCCGCATACACACCACTCTTCATAGACTTCGGGATAGTCAATTCGAAATCTACTAACCAGCGTGCATCGTCGACCGCGTCGTCGTGAAAATGGATAGCGCCGTACTCTCCGGGTGCGGCTCCGAAACTCATATGATCGGATGTCCAGTTGTGACCGGGCATTCCCCGGTATGGCAAATTAATCCCGTGGCCGTGTAGGCGGTTTAAAGAGTCGTCTAATACCTGCGTGGAGGCAGCATTCGGAACGATGTTAGCGCCGAAATCGAATGAGGTGGTAACGGCCGGGCGCAGGTCTGTGGGTAGGGGGCGTGGCCCGCGCAGAACACGCTCTATCTCTTCCCGTTGTAGGGTTCTGTGTGCAATGGTAGGTCGTTCAATTCGGCCGTTAAACTTGGCCCCGTGTTCGGGGATTTCCAAGGGCGAGTCCAAGTGGCGGAAGTGGCCTCCATAAATGTAGCGGCCGGACCGTGGGACCCTCGTGGCCGCGGCGATCAGTAGTGGGCAGTCATTGAAGGCGGGTGGCTGGGGAGAACTTTGCGCCTCAATTTGAGCGCAGGTTTCTTCTATCGGATGGACGAGTCGCATACCATGCCCGGCGTTGGTGCTGGTTACTATAGGCTCCTGGAACAGTTGGACTTTGCCGGAAACCGCATCAAACGTGGCGGCTATTAAATACCACACTTTCCGGAACATGGGCTTGCCCGAGTGAAATCGACGGACCCGATCCTTTCCAAACCCCATCCAAAGGGCGGCACAGCCGCCCTCATCGAGAAATAGGCCATACCCTTTCTCTTCGGGCAAGGACCATTTCGTTAGTATACCCTGCACGCCTTTATCCGGTGTTGTAGGAAAGACTAATGCCAGGAGTGTAAAACTACTCACGTTGAAGCGCTTGTCGTGAGGAACATAAATGTAAGAGCCGGCATGAACGGGTTGGTGCCGCCCCGGATACTTCCCGTTGACCGACGTTTGCACTTCCTCTTCCTTGTACCCTGGACCAGCCGGGTTCGTGTCACCGTGAATGAGCCGGACAATGTCCGCTGAGTAAGGCGTGTCATGCTCAGAGTGCACGTAGAACTTTACGGTTTGCCCGGGGTATGCCGAAATGCGGTCACTGTAACCGGTGACACCAAGCGTGGTCATGGAATTCCTTTCCCTGCAGAAAGTTAATCGTCGATCCCGTACGCTCTGAGGAGCGATTCGAGTCGTTTCAGAAAGATGGCGTGTTCGGCGTCTTCCCGCGAAGGATAGGCTTCACTGGTGATATTTATGCGTCTGCCTCGGATGCCGGGCAGGAGTCCAATGCGGTATTCTTCCCATGGCCGGGTTTCTACGATGACGTGTTTCTCTTGCTGCGGAACGACGCGAAGCCGATCCAGCAAACGCGCTAGTTCCGGGCTGTCCATGGGGGCCTTAGCGCCGGGTTGTGCCGCTGCGTATATGGGTCGGGACCGGTGCTCTTCGATTAGCTTGGCCCGTCGCTTCTGATCTCGTAGAATCGGGAGTAGGTACATCCTGATGTTGTATGCATCGACCGCGTGGTAGGAATAGTTTTCCTGTAACGTTGTGTGGTTTGGTTTGTGTTCCATACTCCCCCCCATGGGTGTGTGGCGTCTGCCTTTTAACTGGCACCATACCGTTAAAGGGCTCCATTGCGAAAGGTAGAGAAATTTGGCAACAGAGAGGTAGCTAGTCGAGAAAGGAATTAATATGCAGGACAGTCGTGTTAGTCGTTACCCTGTTGGTAAACTTGAAGAGTTTCCGACCGATGTTCGTGACCGGATGACCGAGGTCCAAAATAAGGCAGGATTCATCCCAAACGTGTTTCTCGCGCTCGCGCACCGCCCGGCCGAGTTCCGAGCTTTTTTCGATTATCATGACGCGTTGATGCTCAAGGAGAGTGGCCTCTCCAAAGCCGAACGCGAGATGATAGTCGTCGCTACTAGCGCCGCAAATGATTGTCATTATTGTGTCATCGCGCACGGTGCGATCCTTCGCCTTTATTCGAAAGACGCTTTTATAGCCGACCAACTAGCAGTCAACTATCGCAAGGCAAACGTTACAAGCCGGCAAAGCGCCATGTTGGAGTTTGCTGTTAAGATGGCTCGAACCCCGGAGAAGGTCAACGAGTCCGACCGTGGAAAGTTGTTTGAACACGGCTTCACTGAGGAAGACGTGTGGGACATAGGTGCGATCTCAGCCTTCTTCGCTCTGTCCAACCGAATGGCGCATCTGACTGATATGCAACCTAACGACGAATTTTATTCGATGGGGCGAGGCGGTTGATCGTGGAGGCACCGGAAAAGAATCGTCTGCCCTTTTTCAGTTCATCCCTTGATGGTCCCGAGGAACGAAATTACCGCCTTCGTAAAAATGTCGTTTTTGTCTCCAGCGACCATGTGTCCCGCATCTGAAACGTCGACATATTTGGCATGTGGGACGGCATCCAAGAATTCTTGGGTCGTTTCGTCGCTAATCACATCACTTAATTTTCCCCTGATCAAAAGTGTTGGTACCCGGTGTAGGCCACGAGCTGCAGCGAGAAGCCTTTCAGGATCTCGGCGAAAACGGGCAGGGCTCATGAGGTTTGGGTCCCAATGCCACCTGTACCTTCCGTCCTCTCCCTTTCGAAGATTCTTCGCAAGCCCGGTAACGTCTTTTGGGCGGGGTCTGTTCGGGATGTACTCAGCTATGGTGTCGGCAACTTCCTCCAGGCTTCCAAAACCCTCTGGCCGTGCCGTCATAAACGCCCGGATCCGGTCAACGCCTTTCTGCTCAACGCGGGGGGTAACATCAACTAGCACTACACCCGAGCTGACGGGCTCAGGCGCCTCGCCCTCGGTTAACATGGAAGTGATCCCGCCAAGGGATGCCCCAACTAGCACCGGCTTGTTGTCGAAAGTTCTTAGTATAGCGTGCAAATCCTCCGAGAATTTTTCGATATTATAATTCCCGTCGGGGGCCCAGGTACTTTCCCCGTGTCCTCGTAAGTCCAAAGATACGGCGTACCATCCTTGGTCAGCAAGAGTTTCGGCGGTGTTTCCCCAAGCGAAACGCGTCTGCCCTCCCCCGTGTAGGAGTAGCACTGGCGGGTGATCGGGATCGCCCCAAGCGTCGGCTACAATAGTTAGGCCTTCCTCAACTTCGTAGGTGATACGCTCTAGTAGCGTGTCGGACCCCTGTGCCGGCATTGGTACCTCCTGAATGCGCCCGAATTAGGCAACGCTTCTTTGGCCGTAGTCTATGGGCATTGGCCGACCCCGTCTCATTTTCTGTGCATGCTCCTTTTTTTGAGGCTCTGAGTCGAGTTCTCTAAGGAGAAATGCGGGAGGCGCCACGCCAGGTCTGAACCGTGAAACGAAACGGGAGGCTATCATTCAGCCGTAGCCCCTGCAAGGTCTGAGCCGTTGGCATGGCTATTACAGCCATGTACAAAGGTCATGCCTAGCGTGGCGCAGGACCTGCAGCATCTCTAGAATAGAGGCCTCGCGTTCGCGGCCGTCGCGTGTTTTGGAGGAATCAGGGTTGATAGAGGATCAGGCGTTTTAAGATCTTCGTTGGAAGAGGGGCACAATATGGCAACAAACGATGATCTATGTTGGATGTCGGCCACTGAGTTAGCAAGAGCTATCCGACAGAGACAGCTTTCCCCAGTCGAAGTGACGAGAGCCGTTTTGGATCGCATCGAACGAATTAACCCCGGCCTGAATGCGTTCGTGACCGTGACTGATCGTACGGCCATGCGCAGCGCACGCGCGGCGGAAAAGAAATTGATGCGGCGTGGAGCTTCATTAGGCCCGTTACACGGCGTTCCTTTTTCTACTAAAGACCTAGTCACCACCAAGGGGATACGCACCACCTTTGGATCCCCGTTATTTGCGGAGAACATCCCGTCGGATGATGCGCCGATGGTAGCTAGGATGAAGGCCGCGGGCGCGATACAATTAGGGAAAACAAATACGCCAACATTCGGTTGGCTTGGGGTTACGCAAAACCTTTTGTTTGGCGTGACGCGTAACCCATGGGACACGGCGCTTACTCCCGGCGGCTCGAGCGGGGGAGCCGGTGCCGCACTCGCTGCCGGGTTAGGCCCTATAGCGATAGGGACAGATGGCGGAGGGTCGATTCGTATACCGTCGTCTTTCAGTGGTGTATTTGGGATCAAACCAAGTTTCGGCCGGATTCCGGTCTCTCCGCCGAGTGGGGCATGGAGTCTTTCACATATCGGCCCGATGGCACGCACCGTTGAGGACGCCGCTCTTGCTTTACAGGTTGCCGCTGGACCAGACCTGCACGACCAGTACTCTCTCCCGCACAGTGGCGTTGATTATCTAAAGAACTTACGCGGCTCCCTAAAAGGCTGGCGGGTAGCGTGGTCGGATGATCTAGGTTTTACGAAGGCACTGGACCCCGAGGTACGATCTATTTGTGCTCGCGCTGCACGGCGTTTTCGGGATTTTGGATGCCGGGTGGATACCGTTAAGCCGGAGTGGTCTAACCCCCAGAGAGCATGGGAAGGGTTGTTTTGTGGCGGTATAGCGGCCCGTCTTGAAGGAGCGTTGAGAAAAACCCGGGCTTCCATCGACCCTGGACTCGTAAAATTGATAGAGAAGTCGCAAGAATGGAAGCGCGGGCATTATATTGATTCTTGGTTCAAGAGGTTGGATTGGAACACGGGCGTACAACAATTCTTTGAAAAGTATACGTTGCTCTTGACGCCAACACTTCCTTGTCCTCCCTTTCCCGTCGGACGGGAGCACGTCAGGTTAATCAATGGCACTCGGCTTGCACCCTACGAATGGCTCTCGTTCACATTTCCGTTTAATTTGACTGGGAATCCAGCGGTTTCGATTCCGTGCGGGTTCACAAAATCAGGGTTGCCGGTCGGTCTCCAGATAGTGGGGCGCAGGTTTGCGGATGAAGATGTACTCCGGGCGTCTGCTGCGCTCGAGAGCACGTGCCCATGGTCCGGCAAGAGGCCAGCAGATATGTAGTCATTTGCTGGTGTCTACTATGGATCCGGATTATTGAATTGTCTCCTCTGGCTGGCCGGGAACGGCAGGGTTACACGAGAGCCGCCCTCTGTGCCTGTGCTCGAAGACACTCCGGCGCACTACCCTGAATGCGCCAGAGTCGCGGAGACAAGGTTATGATCTAAGAGTCTTTCTCATACAACACGCCCGAGTCCCGCAACTTTTGAACCTCCTCGGGCGAGCGCTTTAAGTACTCAGTTAGTATGAATTCGTTTTGTTGGCCCAGCGTGGGAGCTTGGAGTGGAAGATCCTCTGGGAAAAGCGAAAAGCGAAGCGGCATTCCTGGAATATCGAATTTTCCGGCTATTGGGTCCGCGATGGTTCGTACGGTTCCTCGTTCGCGAAGGTGAGGATGTTGGGTGGTTTCCGCGACCGACAGCACAGGGGCGACCGGGACTCCAAATTCCTCCATGTGGGCGACCGCCGAACTGGCGTCTGTAAATGTTTCCATCAGCCAATCTTCGATGATTTGAACGACCTCTGTACGGTTCTGCAGTCGTAGGACATCGTTGCAATATCGCTCATGTTCAACAAGTTCAGGTTTTTCCATGGCGGCGCAAAGGTCTTTCCAGTGGTGTAAAAAGGCCATGATGACGACCGAGCCTTTTTTTGCACGGAAAACGCCGGCGGGGCATACATAGCTCAGATGGCGTCCTGATCGGCTGGGCTGCATTTTCCCTTGTGTGCCGCTGTATTGGTGGACGTTCACTTCATGGTAATGATAGTAAACGTCTAACAGGCCGATATCGAGGTGCTGTCCCTTACCTGTGCGGTCGCGGTACCGCAGAGCGGAAACAACCGCGAGTGCGCCATGGACGCCGGTGCTCACATCTCCCATTCCGACGCCTGGTATATAAGGCGCTTCATCAGGGTCCCCGATCATGGCGGTGACGCCGGAATAAGCTTGAGCGATATAGTCGTAGCCGGGCTTGTTCGATAAGGGTCCACTTTGACCGAGGGCCGAAATGGAGCATAGGATAATGTCTGGCTTAATTTTTTTTAGATCGTCGTAGCCCAAGCCCATTTTTGCCATCACACCCGGCTTGAAATTTTCGACCACCACGTCCATTTGTGCGACGAGTTCCTTGATGATCTCCATGGCCTTCGGGTCACGGATGTTCACGCACAAACTTTTTTTGCCGAGGTTCTGCTGAATAAAGTAAAGGCTACGTTCTTTTTCATCAAACACAGAAATACCGCGTACCATATCCCCGCGTGGCCCCGACTCAACCTTAATTACGTCCGCTCCCATTTCTGCCATCATTCGGGTGCAACTCGGTCCAGCAAGTGCGCGAGTGAAATCCAAAACTCGCAAATCACTCAATATATGGTCCATTCCGTTTGGCATTGTGTTCCTCCTTGGCTGTTTGGCCGTGGGGTTAATCCCACATTAATCCGCCGTCGACGTTGAATGACTGGCCAGTAACGTTCATAGCTTCGTTGGATCCGAGAAAGACCGCCATGTTGGCAATGTCGTCTGGGC
>CAYWPF010000031.1:0-12220 GCA_964460065.1 uncultured Enterobacteriaceae bacterium | reverse complement strand
GTCTCGTCTCTCAACGATTCGTAGATAATAATCAGGGTGCTCTTGACCCTGCGGGCCCAAACTTCGGTCTCCCTTAACATCGCTCTGAGCGACCGCTACCGCGTAGTCATTATCCCGACACATTTCATAATACTTTTGGACCCGCTCCCGGTATTGTCCGGCACCATGCTTTGCCATCTCGTCCGCCACAATGTGCAACGCCAGAAGCGCGTCCGTCCCGATTTCTTTTATCAAAACCACCAAGGTGGCCCCTTCTCGCGTGCTCGCTTCTATGAGCCTACTGCGCTGCAGCAGGTCTTCGGCATTTTGCGGAAGTTGGTAATACCGGGAATACTCTTTGCCAGTAGCGGGATCCGTGACCACCGCCAAATCTCGGTATCGAGGATCCTCTGCCATCTTGTAATCTATGCAGGCGTGTTGCACCGCTTTACCTATCACGGGGTGCGTAGTCACATCTTCCACTTTCTCGCCTCGATAGTAGACTTCCCGGCCATCTCGAAGGCTTTCTTTATACTGTTCTGGCGTCCGCAAACTCATAGTTAACTCCTCGCTCGGAAACGTGCGGTGAGAATAGCCGCCACCGAACCGCTGTGTCCATCTCCCTGGAAAAAGGTTCTAAGCGACCGACAGTCTAGCCTATAAAAATCCTGGTGGTTTATCTCCCAAGTTTCCATCAAAGCGCACTAGACCGGGTATCGCGGCGACAGCAGGGCATAAAACAGGAACAGAGGAAAGGAATCCACAATCGGCCCCACAAGGCTCACGCCGGATCCTTTAGGGTGTGTGTGAAGGAAAGACGATTCGGAGCAATGTCGTAGGCGCCGGGTAACCCCCTTTTCGTGGGGACTGAACAGCTATACCGGTTTGCTCAAGTGCTGTGCTGAGCGCCTCAAGAGCTTCTGATGGAAGGGTAACCGCAAAAAAGTCATCCTCTTCTCTCAGGAAACCACTGCCCTTCAGATTTCCGATGACTTGCCGAACGGCCCCTCTCAGTTGTTGATCGGGTTTGCCGGTTACGTGCCATGTCAGCGGTTGAATGACGCTGCCGCTACCCTCCGGAGGCCCTGAGGCACCTTCTGTGACCGCAAGAAGATCGCCCGCAAGCACACTTGTGACTGTCACAAGGACAACTACCACACAAAGCAGGCGGGATATTTTTTGGCTGTACCATTTAGGCATCTCCATATTCATAACAGATCTCTTTCTATGTTCGATCTAAAAATCAAACAAGAGTTTGCGTACTCACTCCTCACGGCGTAGGATCGGCAGGGTTACCCCCTTATTGGCCTGGTACCGCACTTATGCCTCAACACACGGACCCCGGGAAGAAAAGAACATGGAGGCCCGTCCGTTCCCGAACGAGCGATACCCTCCTACGCGTATTGGCCGGGATTTCCCAGGGGGACATAAACAATCCCAATCAGGCGGATAGGTCAGTGGAACGGACCATTCAAATAATGGTCGCTTATGCCGCCGTCGCGGGTTTGACTCTGTTCTTTTTATCCATACCTAGCTTTATCAATGACAGCGGCGGCCTAGATACGGCCAGCTTTTTTTCTTTTATGTGGATCGGTAGTCCTTTCTTCGATTGTCTGGTCCTCTTTGCCTCCATTCTGTTTCTTGGTCAATCCAAAAACATCGCGGTCGCAGTCTGTCTCGCTTTTCTGTCCGGTTTCGAAGCCTACGTATACGCCGGTTACACAAACCTCACAGATGTGGTTATGCTGATCCTTTCTGTTATGGTCTGCTTTCACGCAGTACAAATAATAGCGCTGTTACTGCTTATGGCTAACGGCATCAGGAAGCAGTAGCCGAGATTACCAATGGCAACATTCGTTACCTCCGTCATCGTTCTCATCGCTATTTTGTGGTCACTCGGCTGGTACGCGAAGCGGTGGGTGCAAACGGACAGTGACTTCTTACTCGCTGGGAGACAAGTCACTCTCATTCCCGGCATAGCAAGCATTTGCGGGATCGCCTTCGCCGGGAGCATGACAAGTATTGTTCCGGGCCTGACCATACAATACGGCTTCATGGGCTGGATCCTCGGCGGAAGCCTCCCCTTAGTCATTGGGTACACTCTGTACGGCCTCTACGCAGGGCCTTATATCCGACGATCCGGGGCATACACCATTCCCGAGTGGCTCGAGATGCGCTTCGATGTCCGGACGCGCGTGGTAGTCAGTGCAGCGACGCTCTTAGGTGTGGCCGGCGTAGTAGCGATGAACGTGGTGGCGATGGCACTCATCATGCAGGGGTTTCTCGGGGCGCCTCTGTGGGTAATGATTAGTGTCGTTCTTGTAGGTCATCTCACATTTATTTTACTGGGCGGCATGTGGGCATTAACACTCACGGACGTGGTCCAGGTCCTCCTTGGCTTTATTTTGCTGCCCGGCCTCGCCCTGTACTGCATTACGACCTACGGTGGCTGGGACCTAATTTCACAGGATTTCGTCACGGAGACCCCCCTGTCAACCGGTCTACTTGGCACATTCCCAATAGTAGGTCTAAGTTACCCGAGCGTATTAACTGTCTCGCTGGTCGTCGGTTTTTTTATCCAATGGGGAGGGAATTACTACTGGTTACGTGCAGCCGCAGCACAAACGGAGTCGATCGCTCGATCTCAATTTATTATCGGCGGGATCTTAGTGCTGGTTATTCACGGTGCAATTGGGATCCTAGGCTTGTATGCGGGGAGCATATACAGAGACTCGTTTCTCGATCCTACCAATCCAGTTAATCCGATGGCGGCATATGGTCTCCTCATGCGTGATTTTCCCGCCGGGATCGCATTGTTGGGCCTGGTGGCCGCCCTAGCAGCTACCATCTCTACGACCAGCAACGCGCATATGGGCATTACTTCTTCGCTTGCGCGCGACGTGTACCAACGCTTTGTCCGGCCGAACGCATCCTCCGCTGAGGTCCTAAGAGCCAGCAGAATACTCACTGTCCTTACAGGAGCCGCTATTTGGTTATTAAGCTTCTATCCAGGAGGTCCTTACTATCTATTAGCTGTAAGCTGCGCCATGCTGGGCCCGGCGGCCTTCATTTTCTTCATTGGCCACCGGTGGGAGTTTATCACTTCCGCTGGTGCATTCTGGGGAACCCTGGCAGGCATTCTCGCTATGCTCGTCTACGAGGCCCTCAACCTCGCGGGCGTGGATTTAGGTTCGACACATACCGTCATAATTGGCTCCACGGTCACCCTTCCAATCGTCTTCGGGGTGTCTCTGGTGACGCGTCCTCAGCCAACACCCGATTTAGACAGCGAGAGGACCCCGGCGCGGCTTTGCCGTGAACAAGAACAGATCCTCGTTCTCATTCAGAACGGCTACACAACCATGGTTGAATTGAGTGATTACACTGGCCTTACTGCCTCTGGGTGTTACCAGCACATTCAAGGGTTAATCAGGGCCGGGCTCGTCCAACGCCTGGGGAATGCTGGATTGGCCTCTTTCACATTTGAACCGGCGGCCGGCGCGGGCGCCTATTCCGAGTCTGGTTCGGCAATCACTGCATTAACAAAGACAATGGCCTTGACCGGTACCAAGAGTGACGGAACCTCGGTGTTAAAGGGACTCGAAGACAGCCCGAAAAGCCTTCCAGAGCTGAGCTCAGTTACGGATCTCCCGCCATCGCGTCTGAGCGTCATTGTTAATCGGCTCGACCGTCTAGGTTATATCCGCACTGCGGGTATTTGGCAGCGCACGATCCGCCTTTCGAGCACGGGCCGGGAGCAAATAAAACAGCTATAGGGATCGGCGCTAGTAGATAGTATTTTCTAAATGGGTGGCATTCTGTCGCGGCGCATTGTGTGGCATGATGCGGCAACGCAGAACGTTAGGCGGGAATTAAGGAGACGATTACCATGCCCAGCACCCCTGTCGCGTGTGGCATTGCGATTCCACAAGTATTTACCGACTCAGATGTCGACATGACTTTCATACGAGATTTCGTACGAAGGGCCGAAGCGTTAAATTACGAAAGTCTTTGGGTGCAAGAGACTATTGTCAGTGACTTTCCTATTCTTGAACCGGTCGCTTTACTCAATTACGTCGCGGCGATAACATCCAAAGCCCGTCTCGGAACTTCCGTTCTGTTGACCGTGCTCCGGAACCCCGTCCAGCTCGCCAAAAGTCTCTCAACTCTCGACCAAATGAGCAAAGGCCGACTGACTTTGGGGATTGGTGTCGGTGGACACGTTCCCGAAAAAGTATTCGGTTACTCGAGCGAACTTCGTGCGCGCCGCTTTGTCGAAGGCATCCAGGTTATCAAGGCGCTCTGGACAGAACCAAAAGCCACTTTCACCGGTACATTTTGGGATTTTGAAAACGTCTCAATGGAACCCAAACCCCTACAGAAACCCCATCCTCCCGTCTGGTTCGGCGCGCGGCTAGAACGGCCGCTCCGTAGGGCCGTACGTCACGGAGACGGCTGGATGGGGGCAGGATCTTCTTCAACACAAGATTTCATCAAGCAATCAATCCTTATTCGACAATACTTAGATGAAGCAGACCGGGACCCGGCGGCCTTTACCGTTTCCAAAAGGGTTTATATCGCGGTTGACAATAACCGTGACCGGGCCGAACGCCGTCTCAGAGAATGGTTCGGTATCCGGTATAAAAACGCCGACATGGCCTCACATGTAGCGGTGTGGGGCAACATCGACGAATGCGTGAACAAGATAGGGGAAATCGTACACGCGGGTGCGGAACACCTTTTATTCAATCCCGCCTTTGGCGACATGGAACACCTGGAATTGTGCGCTCAGGAAATAATCCCCAAGATTTAACGGCTACATACTAAAGATAATCATCATCGACCCAGTCCGGAACAAATCGGAGGACACTAAAAATGATAACCATGAACGAACACTATCTAAAACTCGAGGCATCCTATCTGTTCTCTGACATTGCGAAGCGAGTCAACACTTTTCAATCTCAGAATCCTGATAAGAATATCATCCGCCTCGGGATTGGTGATGTCACCCGCGCATTACCAGACGCGTGCATCACCGCGTTCCGAAACGCGGTCGACGAAATGAGCAACGATGAAACATTTCGCGGATACGGGCCAGAATTAGGATATGAATTCTTGCAAACAGCTATAGCATCGGGCGATTTCCGGCCCCGGGGCATAACACTCGAGGCTGATGAAATCTTTGTGAGCGACGGTGCTAAATGCGATTCCGGAAATTTTCAAGAACTCTTTTCGGTAGATACACGGGTAGCTGTTCCTGACCCAGTTTACCCTGTGTACGTCGATACAAACGTGATGGCCGGACGGTCCACCGGCTGGGAAGATGGTCGTTACGGCGGCCTTGTATATTTAGAATCCACCGCGACTAACGACTTTATCCCGGCTCTTCCCGACAAACCTGTTGACCTAATCTACCTCTGTTTCCCAAACAATCCCACCGGGAGCATGGTCACCAAAGACCAACTACAATCCTGGGTGGACTACGCTCGCGATCATAAGAGTCTGATTCTGTACGATGCCGCGTATGTTGAGTTTATTCGCGACGACCGCCTCCCCCAAAGCATTTATGAAATAGACGGCGCAAAAGAAGTCGCGGTGGAATTCAGAAGTCTCTCCAAAACTGCTGGGTTCACCGGTACTCGGTGCGCCTATACCATAGTTCCAAAGGAATGTCTGGTCTATGATTCCAAAGGGGCCGCACACCCACTGCACAGCCTTTGGGACCGACGCCAGTCGACAAAATTCAACAGTGTCTCTTACCCCGTTCAACGCGCCGCAGAAGCTGCGTTCACCAGCGACGGGAAGAGGCAAATCCGTGAACTGAGCAACTATTACCTCGAAAACGCTACTCGGATTCGAGACGCCATGACTGCGCTCGGTTACACATGCGCGGGAGGCGTTCATTCTCCTTATGTCTGGATCCACACCAAATCTGATTCTTGGAAATTTTTTGATCTCTTACTACAAAAAGCGGGCGTTGTATGCACACCCGGTTCCGGTTTCGGTAAGTGCGGTGAGGGCTACGTAAGGCTGAGTGCCTTCAACAGCCACGAAAACGTGGAGACTGCTTTACAACGGATATCCGACGCTCTCTGAAACAAATTCAAAAATGAGCGGAACACCCGGCAAGAAATAACAGGGGGAAGGAAAACGAGGACTGTCGCTTAGGCCGGCGCTTTAGCCAGCAATTCATAATAATAGCGGTTCCTTTGACTTGCCTAAGGGCGGCATTATCGCACCTCTGACACTCCTCCGCTCGCTTGCAACCGGCACGAGACCAGTCTAGGTAAAAGTCACACGGCGATTTTCACACAGGAACGGAGTCCGCATCATGAGGATCATAATCGTTTGCGTCGTAGTATCAACATTCTCCGCACTGGCTTTCGCCAACCAAGGCCATTTGCTTCTATTGAGCCAGACAAGAGATGAACGTGCCACCACGATCGCAGGGATTCTTCACACTAGCAACAAAGCTTGCGAAGCCGTCTCCCGAACCTTCCTTCAAGGAACCGACCAAGACGAAGCGTCCTATTGGAACGCAGAATGTACCGACGGCGCATCTTACGTCATACAGCTCACAACTACCAACCAAACAAGAGTTATCGAGTGCGAAGTAGTTGAGGATATAATGAAACGTACGGGCAGTGGAAGGCCGTGCTTCACCCGATTCGAATAGTGAATCATAGCTCACTGCTTATAAAAAGAGCCTAAGCGAAAGGGGATGCCTATAGAGGCAGCATTCAAAATCGCATCTGTAGCGCGTTATCCTAAGATTCCTGTAGGATACACGCCGCAGTCCATAACCCGCAACCGTCGCTAACTCGCCGACTCATGACCCGACGTGCTGTTTCAACTCCAGCCCAAACTGCTCCTCGGCATTTCCACCCAACATCCGGGCAATGAGCGTGTCCGGCACTTCCGCGCCTGTCAGTTGGTCGATGGCATCCCAGGCACTAGTTGTATCGTGATGTGGATACCTTGACCCCCAGACGATCTTTTCAGCAAAATCGTCTGGCAGTTTCTGAATCATGCGTTCTTCGGCATCGAAGCCTAGCATGACTCGACCCTCTTCCCACATTTTTTCTGGGTCGGTCCGGACTGGATAATAGTTAAGAAGTGGAATCGTTTTGGCTGATGCTTCCATCTTTTCCAAAACCTCTTCCATCCAAGACGCCTTTCCGTGCGCCACTACCACCTTCATTTGAGGAAAACGCTGCATGACCGTAAAGCCTATCAGTGTTGATGCAACGAACATATGATTGTCGAGCCACCCCGAGAGGATAGGAGAAACAGGGTGGCCTATTGGAGGAGAGGCAAAGAATGAAAAGTTCGCGTACCCGTTGCCACCTCCAGCGTCGGGACCCCCACCTGAATCGCTCACCATTGCATGTTGATTAAGCCGGTTTTTGATCTTTTCAATAAAGGGTCCATGCGAGGTCCATTCAGGATTCCAGAGGCCGGGCGTAGGGTGCACCATGGCGGCAACGCCGAGCCGTTCCAGCTCCGCCCACAGGGGGTCATAATATGGGTGTGTAAAATAGTGCCCTTCTACGAACATCGGGCGTATGAAAGCACCACGAAAGGTCCGGTGTGCGGCGATACGCCGCAACTCTTGGATAGTAAAATCCATGTTTTGAAGAGGCAAAACAGCGGCAGCAAAAAGACGGTCTGGCGCGACCGCACAAAAATCAAGGATCCAATCGTTGTATGCGCGGGCGAGTGCATGAGCGACGTCGGGGTCTTCGATCAAATGATACCCTTCCGCGAACCATGTCGGATACAAAAACGCTTGATCGACGCCCATTGTGTCCATATCGGAGATCCTGGCGCGTGGGTCCGAAGCCCCAGGATTTTCCGCATGATGGCTGTGTGGGTCGAGTTCTCCTACCTGATCCCAGGTCATGCCCGGCTTCCAAATGGCGTGTCGGGGAATATTGGAACTCATCGGATCGCGGAATATTTTTCCATTAACCTTGAGATAGGAGCCGTAGTCTCCCTTCTCACGCCATAAAGCCGTTTTCCCAAGCGTCCTAAATTCGCCGTCCAGGTATTCCTCCCAAAGAACCGGTGGTTCCACGACATGGGTGTCGGCGTCAAAGACTGCGAACGTTTTTTTTAAGGTCATGCCTGGTCCCCTTCGACCGGACGCCCATTCCCGCTAATTCCCGCTTCGCCCCGCGGGCGAACAACAGATGCCTCTGGCTCAAGCGAGCGTTGAATTTCACCTTCTGTCGGCCACCAGTTCGGCCTCGCTATTTCTGTCACACGTTCACGGATGAATTTTTCCGGCGCTTCTATGTTGTAGAGTTTCCGCGCGTTCTCGCCGAGAAATTTAGCTTGCTGAATTTCTGGGAGCTGGCAATCCCGCATCATCTCAATCGCACGCCACGCGTCATCACCGTCGTGATGATACACGTCGGACGACCACGCCAATATGTCCCCATAGAACTCCGGAAGACGCGATGGTGGTGCCTCATCGCCTTCAAAGCCCGTAACGCAATGCTCAAAAAACGTTTCACTCGGTAATCGTCTCAGCGGAGGTAACTCACGCTCATTCCGATATAGTTTGTAAATCTTATCGCACTCATCCAACAAAAAGCTGAGCCAGGTGGAAGACGCTTCAAATACTGCTGCATTAAGTTTCGGATACTTTTCGAAGAATCCTGACATCAAGACCATGACGACCCACAAAGCCGCTTCAGACTGAAAGTTCTGAACATTCGTCAGAAACTGGTGCGGAAGTCCAGCCGATATCACCGTTCGGGCTATCAGTTCAGCGCCAGAATACTGCGCGGAATAGCCCGGGGGCTTAAGAGCACCAAAGGCAGGAAAGGGATGCATTCCATACACTACGCCCGTGTCCTCCATGGCCTGCCACACAATATCGTATTTGGGTTGGATGGGATAATTACCCATCGCGTCTATGGGTCGTATTAGGCCGACTCGACAGCCCTTTTTCGCCACACGGTAAACCTCGTCCACAGCAAACACTGGGTCCTGCATTGGTAAAAGAGCAGCAAAAAAAATACGTTCAGGGTCTTCTTGGCAATATTCATACGCCCATTCGTTGTACGCCTTGCACATGGCCTTTGCGCCCACAGCATTCTGAAGCCACGGGTAAGTATCAATATCGGTGGGAATTATCATCACCTGGTCAATACCTTGGGTGTCCATATCTTTCAGGCGCGCCTTCGGTTCATACGACCCTTTATGATCCAGATAGTCCGCCTGCTCATGCGAAATTGCTGTCCCTGGGTCAAGATTACGAACATTGATCGCGCGCTGAATGTCATGCTTGAGACCCGGCCCTGCAAGCGATAATATATTTACCACACCCGGCGTACCACCAATCCGTTGTGAGCCCAAGCCTGCCCCCGCATGGCCGTTCACGATAAGCTGTTTAGTAGCTGAGTCAAACCACATTGTGGTTTTCAGCGCTTCTAATTCGTCTCTTGTGAGCCAGTTCTTGGCCTGGTCCCAGATCCACGGGGGTTCTGTAACATGAGCATCACAATCGAAAGTGGCAAAGTTCTTCGTCATTTGTGCAAATTTTTGAATTGGCATTTGGAACTCCTTGATTTTCTATAAGGCAATCCATTCACCCCACATTGCCGGAACCACCATCTCGGCTAGTGGACAAGGGCGCATCTCACGCCATACTCTCAACGTTGGCAAGCACTTGTCAATGCTGCGAAAAAACACCTTACAAGTGTCTGCTACGATGCGGGACCCACGGTCTGGGACCAGAATTTCTTCGTAACGAGGGGGCGAGAACTATGACCCGCTACAAATTTTATACGTGTGATGTCTTTACCAGCGTTCGATTCGGAGGCAACCAATTGGCCGTTCTTCCTGACGCGCAGGGTCTCAGCGAACCGCTTATGCTTCAAATCGCACGTGAGTTTAACTACTCAGAAACGACCTTTGTCTTTCCCGCGGGTAAGGAGAGTTCCCACGAGGTACGAATCTTCACCCCCGGAGGAGAGGTCCCATTCGCCGGCCATCCAAACATCGGCACAGCCTTCATACTTGCTACCACGGGGCGTCTGGGCAAGATCGACGGATCCACCGTTGTTATGTTCGAAGAAAAAGCTGGAGTTGTACCCGTCATGATCGAAAAACGACCCGGGGGGACGCTTTTTTGTGAACTGAAGGCACCCGAAAAACTCTCAATAGGCAGAACTGCCCCCAGCGGTCTGTTGGCGGACATTTTAAATATCGCCAACCAAGATATTTTAACAACTAACCACCCTCCACAAGTGGTATCTGTGGGCCTTCCCTTTCTTATAGCCGAGCTTCGCGATCTCCCCACACTTGCGCAAGCGCAAGTTAACCCGGAACGCCTCAAGGATCTCACTAATCTAGGCGTTCCGGGTCTCATCCACCTATACACGCGCTGTACCGGCCAGTTCGATCTTCGCGCACGTATGTTCGCACCGCTACTTGGTGTGCGGGAAGACCCTGCTACTGGAAGTGCCAATGGTGCCCTTGCGGGCCTCCTCTGCCATTTGGATAACCAGGAAACCGACATGTCACGATGGACTATCGCCCAGGGCATAGAAATGGGACGCGCAAGCACGATCCACGCAAGGGCTGAAAAGGAAAACGGTGAAGTTAGAAATACCTGGGTAGGAGGAGCCTGCGTTTTAGTAGGCCAAGGCTGGATAACTATCAACTAGACCATTTCTCCCTGTTGTAGAACGACAGCGGGAACCTTGAGAATGAAGCCGAGGACCAACATTCTCAGGCAACAGGGGTAAGGCAACAACATTAAACAACTTGCCAAACTCCTGCTATTATAATACCTTACAACACCAATAAAATCGATTTGCGAAACAAGTAATGATCCGGCAGTAAAAGGCAAAGGGAGCTTTTATGCAACTTGAAGAAAAAAAGCAGGTGGTAATTATCGGCGCGGGATCGGCCGGTTTGTGTATGGGTGTTCAACTGAAGAAGGCCGGCATTCACGATTTCGTCATATTAGAGAAAGGAAGCGGTATTGGAGGAACCTGGTGGCATAATTCATACCCCGGTGCCGAGTGCGACGTACAATCACACCTTTATTCCTTCTCGTTTGAACAGAAGAATGATTGGTCTCGACCTTTCGCCGGTCAGGCAGAAATCCTCGAATACCTGAATCTTATTGCGGATAAGTACGATCTGCGGGAACACATTTTATTGGAGACAGAGGTCGCATCGGCTCAGTGGGACAGTAATAAATCCCGCTGGTTACTCACAACCGCCGATGGCACAAACTGCGAATCGCGGGTGGTCGTCAGTGCGCTGGGAATGTTCAACAACCTGGTCTGGCCATCCATACCAGGTCGAGACAAATTCGCGGGCAAGTACTTCCACTCAGCCCGGTGGGACCATACGCATGATTTGAGGGGGAAACGGGTTGGAGTTATCGGTATCGCCGCCAGCGCGATCCAATTCGTTCCCGAAATTGCCAAAAAAGTGGATCAGCTTTATCTCTACCAGCGAACCGCTAATTGGGTGGTTCCGAAGGAAAATACACCATATTCCCAGGAACAAATCGAACGATTCGCTCGTGAGCCCAAGCTTGTTCAGCAAAGCCGCGAGGAGATATATCAAAACTGGAACACTCTGTGTACGTTTAATGACAAAAAAGTTTTGTCGGAAATCGAACGGGCCGGACTCGAGCGACTTGCGATCGTGAAAGACGCAGAAGTCAGGAAACAGCTCACCCCGACACACCCATTCGGCTGTAAAAGACCCCTATTCTCGGACGTTTATTATCCTGTCTTCAACCAGAGCAACGTAGAACTCATTACGGACACCATAGAGGGGATTACTCCTACCGGTATCACGACGGTTAATGGGAAAGTACGAGAAGTCGACACCATTATCTTCTCAACAGGCTTCGAGACAACAACGTACCTCAACGCGCTCAGCGTAACCGGTCGTGACGGTCGACCGCTAAAAGACGCTTGGAGCGACGGGGCTCAAGCGTATCTTGGCATTACGACTGCGGGCTTTCCCAATCTCTTCATGCTGTACGGGCCTAACACTAACCAGGGGTCTATTCTGTTCATGTTGGAACGACAATGCGACTATATTATGAGACAACTCGGTCGCTTGGCCGATGAGAACCTCGCGTGGATGGACGTTCGACCCGAAGTAATGAATAATTTTAACAACCAACTCCAAAAGGATATAAGTTTAGTGGATGTGTGGCAGGCGGAATGTGGGAACGACTTTTATTATCGTTCAAACTCCG
>CAYWPF010000030.1:0-33569 GCA_964460065.1 uncultured Enterobacteriaceae bacterium | reverse complement strand
CCGCATTTTTCTCTTGATGTTCTCTCCTTGTTTCTACAAACAATATGAGGAAGATGTAGTCCCGGGAAGGAACAGGCCGAAACGGGAAACTTGTTGGAGCTCGATAAAGTTTAGAAAGGCGGAGACATCTTGGTACCTAAGCGTTTCAGTGCTGCACGTCAAAGAATGGGATTTTACCTCATAGTCTACCCGACCGCACTTGCCGGATAGGGTACCCTAGGGCTAAAGTGCACCACATTACCTTCAATTCGTGTGAAGCAACCGAGAGGAGAATTAAATGGGTTCTGACGAAAACAACCAACGAAAATACGGTTTTAACACTCGGCAACTACATGCTGGCCAGGTCCCGGACCCGGTCACGGGGAGTCGCGCGGTCCCAATATACCATACATCGAGCTACCAATTTAAAAACACCGAACACGCGGCAAACCTGTTCGCGCTGAAAGAGTTCGGGAATATATACACGCGCATTATGAATCCGACAAATGACGTGCTTGAACAGCGGGTTGCCGACCTTGAAGGCGGAGTCGGCGCGTTGGCTGCGAGTAGTGGTCATGCAGCGCAAATGATGGCAGTTATGGCATTATGCGAGCAAGGCGACCATATCGTGACGAGTAACCGGTTGTACGGGGGGACATCTAACCAGTTTGCCCACACGTTCCCAAGAATGGGTATTACGTCGACGTTTGTTGACCCTACACATCCTGTAGAATTTCGAAAGGCGATCAAGCCGAACACAAAAATAATTTATGGGGAAACATTGGGAAACCCAGACATTACGGTTTTCCCGTTTGACGAGGTTGCCGAGATATCTAAGGAATACAACATTCCGGTTATGATCGATAACACATTTGCGAGCCCTTATTTATGCAGGCCTTTGGAATTGGGCGCGCATATTGTCACGCATAGCACGACGAAGTTTATTAGTGGGCATGGTACGGCGATCGGAGGAATAGTGGTTGATGGTGGTAACTTCGATTGGACTAGTGGCCGTTTCAAAAATTTTACGGAACCGGACCCGTCATACCACGGTTTAGTATATTCCGAACTAGGTCCTCCTGCGATGATTTTAAAAGCGCGCGTTCAAATTTTACGGGACGTCGGAGGGTGTCAGGCACCGTTTGACAGTTTTACTACTTTGTTGGGCCTTGAGACCCTGAGCCTTCGGATGGAACGACACCTCACCAACGCCCAACAAGTGGCGGAGTTCTTAGACGGACACTCTGGTGTTAGTGCGGTCTCGTTTCCGGGCTTACCGTCGAGCCCCGATTATCAGAGGGCAAAAAAATATTTACCCTTAGGTCCAGGTTCGATAATGGGGTTTCGGATAACGGGTGGTCGGGGCGCAGGGGAAAAGTTTATTAACAGTCTGAAGCTCCACAGCCACGTCGCCAACGTGGGGGACGCGAAAAGCCTAGCAATTCATCCGGCGAGTACTACCCATAGTCAGCTCAGTGAAGACGAATTAATCAGTGCGGGAGTCACTCCTGACTTCGTCCGCTTGAGTGTTGGCCTCGAAGATGCGGAGGACATTATTTGGGACCTGGAACAGGCGCTGCAGGCGTCAAATTCCTGATAAACTTTGAATGGCCAGAGTAAAATGGTACAGACGCCGAATATGAATGAAAACGACTCAGTGGGGTATGTCGTGCCGCAGACCTTTACGTTCGCGGAAGAGGAGCCATTTCAGCTGGATAGTGGGGCCTCTCTCGGCCCCGTAACATTAGCGTACGAGACCTACGGGAGGTTGAACGCGGGGAGGACAAACGCGATTCTGGTGACGCACGCGCTCAGCGGTAGCGCACACGCGGCCGGTTATCATAGTGCCGACGAATCCAAAGAAGGTTGGTGGGATGATTGCATCGGCCCAGGGAAAGCATTTGATACCGATAAGTTCTTCGTGATTTGTATCAATGTTCTCGGTGGTTGTTATGGTTCAACGGGACCTTCCGAGTCCGACCCTAATACGGGGGTTCCGTATGGTATGCACTTTCCCATCGTGACCATCGGCGACATGGTCCGCGCGCAGATCGAGCTGATTGATAAATTAGGTATAGAGACTCTTCTTTGCGTTGCAGGAGGGTCCATGGGAGGGATGCAAGCGCTGGAATGGGCCGCCAACCACCCGGAAAGATTGAGATCGTGCATACCGATAGCGACGACGGCACACCATAGTCCGATGTTAATCGCACTCAGCGAAGTAGGACGTCAAGCAATCTATGCCGATCCAGCATGGAACAACGGCGATTATTACGACTCCCAAATAAAACCAGACGCCGGGTTGGCCGTTGCGCGGATGGTGGGCCATATTACTTACCTCAGTGAAGAATCGATGCAGGAGAAGTTTGGACGACGTCTTCAAGACCGTGTACGGTACGGCTACGAATTTCGATCTGAGTTTCAGATAGAAAGCTATCTGAAGTACAAGGGCCACAATTTCACGCGGCGCTTTGACGCAAACAGTTATTTGTATGTCACTAAGGCGATGGATTATTTCGACCTAACGGCCAAGACTGGCTCTGTAGCGACGGCTTTCGCCGACTCTGCGACTTTACGGTATCTTGTCCTAAGTTTTACGAGCGATTGGTTATATCCGAGTTATCACAGTAAGGACCTCGTGAGCGCACTAACCGCCGCCGGCGCTGATGTGACGTATTTAGACGTTAAGAGCTCTTGGGGACACGATGCCTTCTTGTTGGAAGTCGAGACGATGACAGAATTGTTGAGTGGGTTCTTAGATCGGCTTATTGAGTCCGAGAATATAACGCTTCCGAGCGAAGACCCTCAGGCCTTCCTTGATCGTTCCGTAAGGTCGGAGTCCGTCGGATGAGTCGAGAGGATAATGTCACTGCGCGTGAGGACGAGATGTTGTCTTTCGACGAATCCCGCGAGTTAAGGCCGGACCTGCTAGCTATCGCAGATATGGTACCAGAAGGGTCAAAGGTCTTGGATTTGGGCTGCGGTGACGGGGCTTTGCTGGAGCACCTGGTTCGAACCAAGCGTGTGATGGGCCGCGGAGTCGAGCGTAGCGAAGAGGGTATGTTGGCCTGTGTACGACGGGGATTAAGCGTACGGCAAGGAAATCTCGAGGAGGGTTTAGCTGATTACCCGGACTCAAGCTTTGATTCCGTCATTCTAAGTCAAACATTGGCTTTCTTGAACGATCCCGCGATGATTCTTAGTGAAATGCTCCGAGTGGGTAGTAACGCTGTCGTAAGTTTTCCAAATTGGGGATTCTGGCGCTGTCGTGTAGAAATGCTCTTTGGTGGACGTGTTCCGGACGCATTTGATATTGCTGAGCATTGGTATGAGCCGCCTCGGTGGCAAGCTTTTACAGTGGCAGACTTTGGCGATTTCTGTGACCGCTTTGGATTCAGAATTATTGAACAGACGTATCTATGCAAGAGTCGGCGCTTGTACAATCAGTGGTATAAAAATCTACGCGCTACGACCGCAGTTTTCGCTCTTAGAAGTTTCTAAGGCATACCTATTTTAGTGAGAAGAGAGTCTCAATGGGTGACAAGGAGAGGCTTCCCCCCATTCTACGGGATAAAGCTTATACGATGCCCTCACGGTTTCGTGCTGAGAGTTTGTTGCGGGATGCTCGGAGACAGTGTGGGCTGAACGAAGGCACGGTCCCCAAGGTCTGTGTGTTGGATCCCGACGGTGATATTGTAGCCGGATTACGGTCCAACCAATCGATGAGAGAAGAGCAAACGTGGGCCTGTTACCATACCACCCTCTATACCTTTAAGCTAAATGGCCTAGAATTGGGCATAGTTCGGCATGTTGTGGGCGCTCCGTTTGCCGTGCTTGTTGCCGAGGAGCTGTTTGCGTCCGGGTGCGAACTGCTGATTCATGTCACATCGGCTGGTCAGATTGTTCAGCGAGCGCAGCCACCTTTCTTTATCTTAGTGGAAAGGGCTTTTCGCGATGAGGGTACGAGTTACCATTACCTTGCCCCGGCGGAGTACGTGTCTTTAGATCCTGACCTTCTGGATCTGTTTCGTAGTGGTCTTCGCGGCCTGGAACCGCCGGTATATACAGGTTCTAGCTGGACAACTGATGCTCCCTTTCGGGAAACCGAAGAAGCTATTCATATAGCGGAGGAACGAGGCATCCTCGCTGTCGAGATGGAAGTTGCGGGCCTGTATGCGTTTGGTGAGGCAAGAGGAAAATCCATCGTATCCTTCGCCCAGATTACGAATAGAATGGGCCAGATGGCGGGCGATTTTGAGAAGGGCCCCGATGCCGGTAGTGGCGCCGCATTAGAATTAATTGGGCGGACCGCGGGTGTGTGGACGGTGAAACAGAAGTACGGGTCCTGATTAGGGTGTTTTTATGTAGGGGGTATCGTGTAAACGCCGCCCGGTAAGTGTACTAATACCCACTTTCATATACGTCCTTCGTGGAGGGCTGGTGATGGCGGTATCACCCGTGTGCACATGACATGGTACAGTTCAATGTGCTAGACACATCGGAACACCGAAAAAAGGGGAGAACAAATGGCAGAAATACGTGAAATTACGGACGGTCTGGAGTTTCCGGAGGGGCCTATCGCGATGGATGACGGCAGCGTGATCCTTACTGAGATAAAAAGAGGGACGCTGACTAGAGTCAAACCAGACGGAACTAAAGAGGTTGTCGCTGAAACCGGCGGCGGCCCTAACGGGGCAGCGGTTGGGGCGGATGGCAAAATATATGTGTGTAATAATGGGGGATTCGAATGGATTGAGGCCGGCGGATTGACGGTCCCGCACGGTATCCCGGATACCTATACTAATGGGTACATCCAGCGAGCAGATATTGATACGGGCGCCGTAGAGACCATCTATACCGCGTGCGATGGCAATAAACTGTGTGGGCCGAACGACATCGTCTTCGATGCTGCGGGAGGAATGTGGTTCAGTGACTTCGGCAAGGTGCGAGACCGTGATCGAGACCGTTGCGGCCTCTATTATGCGAAGCCTGATGGGTCAATGATCAAAGAAATGGTTTTTCCCATTGACGGGCCTAACGGGATTGGCCTGGCGCCGAACGATGCACGATTGTATGCTGCTCAGACTTTCGAGGCGCGTGTGTGGGGTTGGAATGTTGAAAGTCCGGGAGAATTAGAGAGGGTTGAAGGGGCGGGAGGACCTCTATTAGCGGGTCCGGGCGGGGGAGTCTTGGTATCCGGGCTCCCTGGGTATCAACTGTTGGACTCTTTGGCTGTAGAGGCAAACGGGAACGTGTGTGTCGCGACAATACTCAATGGAGGTATCACCGTGTTTGCGCCCGATGGGTCATCAGTGGAGCATATCGCTGTACCGGGCGATCCCGTAGTCACGAACATTTGTTTCGGCGGGCCCGATTAGAAGACAGCCTTTATCACGTTGTCCGGTACGGGAAAGCTCGTAGCAATGGACTGGCCGAGACCCGGTCTCAAACTAAATTTTACGCGATAAATTTGTAACCTCGGCGAGGCATCCGTGTCTCCATCGATTCTACCTCACCGAGACAAGCGATGGGCCGATCCGTTTTTTGTGCCGGAATAGGGAGGCGACACGGACGCATGCGGCAATAGGGGAAGGCCCTCTGGATCCGGACAGGGGGTTAGGACAAGTGTTCGTGGCCTTCTTTTTGGTGGTGCGCTGAGTGCAGCGTTTCATTTGTCGGGCGGGTATCTTTTCCCCGAACCGCATCAAATGTTATTCGCCCAAGGTATTTCACATTCGCGCAAGCATCGACGTCTCTGACATGGCACTCGGATGCCTGCGGTATGAGAAACCTATATGGACCGCCTTTGTTTGCGGGGAGTGGGCGCCCCTCTAATCGGTATAGAATGATGGCATCTCGTACCGAGTTTAGTGGGACGCTTGCGGAGAATTTCCCGTCTGTGCATTCGAGGGTGATATAACGCGCGGCTCCCGTCGCTCCTACATGATCAAGGATCGACTGCAGAGATACCGCGGCGCCCTCTTTCCCTGGTAGTACTTTGCTAACGTTCTCGATTTGGTTTGGTAGAGAATGCAGACTCGTAAAGTCAAACTTTTTGGGAGTATCCACTTCCCCGCCGATTTCTAGTACGTCCATGCCCTACGCTCCTATCTATTACTAGTTAATGTGCCAGCCTATGGTACGCCGCCTAACGCGAAGTGTCATGAGGGTCCGTGTGAAAAGTTCCTTCCCTTGTAGCTTTGGGGAGGGGTGCGGTAGCAACCCATGAAGTGTTACTATGCCGCGCAGTACCACCTTATGGAAAATAAAAACAAGCAAGTGTTGGAGTTGTGATGCGTGTCATCAGTTGTAATATGAATGGTATCCGATCGTCGGCTCGCAAAGGTTTCTTCGAATGGTTAAAGAATCAGAGGGCGGATATAGTCTGCGTGCAAGAACTAAAAGCGCAGGCGAAGGATGTGATTCCGCATTACGAGAGGGCTGGCCGATTATCGGGAATTTTTCACTATGCTCAGAAACCTGGATATTCCGGGGTCGGTATATATTCTTGGCGTGAACCCGACCGAGTCCAAGTCGGTTGGGGATGGAAGGAAGCCGACGCTGAAGGACGGTATCTCCGCGCTGATTTTGGACGTCTCTCGGTAATTTCTTTATATTTACCCTCTGGGTCCAGTTCGGAAATTCGGCAGGCCGCGAAGTACAGATTCATGAAACGACTGTACCCTCAGTTGCAGATTTTACGGAAAAGTCGTCGGCATGTTGTACTATGCGGTGATTGGAATATTGCTCACACCAAGAAAGATATAAAGAATTGGCGGGGGAATCAAAATAGTTCGGGTTTTCTGCCGGAAGAGCGCGCATGGATGAGCCGGGTATTTGATGAGGCCGGGCTGGTGGATGCATTTCGGCGCCTAAATCAGCAAGAGGATCAGTATACTTGGTGGTCATTCCGCGGTCAGGCCCGGGCCAAGAATGTCGGATGGCGTATTGATTATCAAGTAGCGACTCCCGGTCTCGCCAAGCTGGCAAGGAAGGCAATGATTTATAGAAAAAAATTCTTTTCAGATCATGCGCCGTTAGTGATTGATTATGACTACTCGTTGGGTGCGGGCAAGAATGTAGAGCGAAAGCAAAAATAGCGAAAGTAAAATGACTTCGGAAGTTTTTTACGGTGCTATTGAACCACGCCAGACGCTGCCACAGTAATGGTTGTCTCGACATCCGCAATACCCTTTGTTCCCAGACCGACTGGCTCAAATAAATTAGCGATTGTCTTCGCCGGGAAAAGTGATGTAGGACGCGTGGGTGGGGGGAAGCGCTCTTGCTGGCGGGAGATTCGCGTGATATGTCGGCACGGGAACGCATAGCGTAATCGCGTTGCGCAGTCCGGTGAATTTAAATGGTTAGGAGACTGGGTTTCTTATTTTTGGTATTGGCGCTGTCTCACAATGGCACGTTCCCTCCTTTGGCTGCGGCCGGGCCTGTTCCTGGCGGTCATGAGTGCTGTGAGGAGGAGCGAAGTTGTCCAATCACCTATCATGAAGGAAGGCATCCCGGTAACGGCCGGGATATAGTCCGTGCGTGCGTCTTCAGGCGATGCCCGGAACCCATGTCGCCAGTCTCCAATTTTCCGGATCCACGAGAGTTTCTAACGCAGAGTGCGTCAAAAAGAGGCCACGATACTTTTTGTGGCCCAAAAAGGCTTGAAGACGATTGGGCTGATGCGTGTTCAGAGTGGTCACTAGATACTCCCCCTCCTCGTCGCGTTTAGTTCGTTCCCGACGACGGTCTTAATTCAACTGTAAGAGACCTCCCTTCCATTTGCGGTTCGCGCTTTTGATCCGGGGTTAACAGCGGTCCTGGTGTAATGCGGACGTTTGTTACCAACGGTTTGGCGAAGCCGCCTCCTGTTTATAGGGGTACCATATGCTTATTTCTTTCAGAGTTCTGCGCAGCCGGGTTTGTATTCCACTGTGTGTTATAAATGTCGGTTGTTTGCTGTTTTCGAGTCCTGGGTTTTCGCAGGCAACAGATCAAATTGAATCATCTTCGCGAAAGGGACAGTTGGAAGAGCCTGTTGCCCTAGAGTCCGTAGTCGTTACGGCGGAACGCATAACCCCAGCCGAGGGAGCCGCGGTGTCGGTCGTCTCAGCTGAGGAATACTCGGAATACCAACCGAAGGACGTGGCCGAAGCGCTTAAAATGAGCGTCGCAGGTGCAACAGGTAAACGTATCGGCGGTATGCATTTAGAACCCGTCGTGCGTGGCCTGAGCAAGGATAGATTGAGCGTGATGACCAACGGTACGAAAGTATGGGGGGGAGGCCCATTTCGGATGGATCCACCAACGTCACTTTTGGACATCGACGAGCTCGAATCGATAGAGATTATCAAAGGACCATACTCTGTTACTCGGGGGCCGAGTAGCATTGGCGGCACGATAAACCTGGTAACTAAGCAACCCGAATTGTCCGCAAACTGGTACGCGCGGGGCTCGGTCGGCGCATCCTATGCGACGAATCATGATGGTTGGGGTACACGGGCGACTGTTTCCGCGGGTGGACCGTCTTTGGCCTTTAGGCTTTCAGGGAGTTACCGCGACTACCAGGATTATGATTCGGGGGACGGAGAGCGTGTTCTTTCCGGTTTTCAAAGTCAGTCGGTTTCCGGCGGGCTCCTTTGGCAACCTCATGTTGACCACCGGATACGAGTCTCAATGAGCAGAGAGTCTGATCGTGATGCGCGATTCGGAACATTACCACTCAGTCTTGAGGAAGACGATGCATATCTTGGGTCGGTCTCTTATAGAATCGCAGATCCCGTGGAATCTGTGGAGAGTTTGGAATTTACCGCCTATTATAATTACGTACACCACAGGATGAACAACGAGCACAAGCCGACCCGCGGGATGATGCGGGTTGTCTTTCCTCTGGATGCGAGAACTTTTGGAGGACGTTTACAGGCGATTATTCCATCTGTTTTTGGGGGCCGACTGACAGTAGGCGGAGATATTTATCGGCTGGAGCGGGAAGGAACGAATCACGTGTCGTTCCTAAAAGGACCGAGGGCAGGAATGAATATGTTTTTTGATTCTTGGCCGGATGCGCACATTCTGGATGGTGGGTTGTTCGGGGAGTACGCCTACCAAATACTCCCGCGGTTCCGGTTAGTCCTTGGTACACGCGTGGACTTCGTCGACACCGGAGCAAATCCAGACGCGAAGGCAAGGATGGGGTTTAATCGTTTTTACGGATCTGGGGCGTCGAATTTCAGTGAGTTTGAGGTAAATGTATCTGCGAACGGCCGTCTCATTTATACCTTATCTTCCGCGGCTGAGGTGTTCGTGGGTGTCGGGCGCGCAGTGAGGACTGCGGATACGACCGAGCGCTATTTTGCACTTGGGCCTGGACCTGGCGGATTTTTTGTGGGGAATCCGCAGGTGGATCAAGAGGAGAGCTTAGAAGTAGATGTTGGTTTCTCCGGTTTATGGGGACGGATTGGCATTAGTGGAGCCGTGTTTTACAACCGAGTTGATGATTATATTTTAGAGTATCTTCTAACCCGTGCGGACGTAAATATGGACGGTAAGTCCGATAATGTAAGAGGTTTTCGCAATATTGATTACGCATCATTAATGGGTTTCGATTTTGATTTGAGTTATGCGTTGCGTGAGGATCTTATGCTTCACGGATCCTTTGCGTATGTGAGAGGAGAGAACGAGGAGCAAGACACCGCGCTCCCGGAAATCCCACCGCTCGAGGGTATTCTTGGTATGCGTTATGAATACGCTCATTGGAACGCATGGATTAATCCTATGCTTCGTCTGGTACAAAGCCAGCATCGGGTAGATACGCTTTTCGGCGAAGACACAACACAAGGACATGTGACCGTTGATGTTAGCGCAGGCTTGCAACTTCTTGACCGATATCAGCTAAGGATCTTTGTCGCTAACCTGTTCGACAAAAATTACAGTGACCACCTGACCCGAGAAAACCCCTTTTCGGGTAGGGAGGTCTTTGAGCCGGGGCGGGTGGTCACGCTGGGGTTTCGAACCACCTTCTGATTTGTAATGCTCGTGACCGCATCACTAAACGACCTTGCCGAGTGCGGTCACGTCTTATCGCTGGTACCTGGAACAGGGAGCGGGATGGCTTCATCTACGAGCATGATCGGGATATCGTCTCTGATTGGATAACAAAAGGCTTGGTCTTCTCGAACGAGCGCTCCGTCAATGGTTTCGGACACGGAATTGCCCGTGCGATTGCTCAAGGTCCCGGTCTCGATAGCTCTGTTCAGGCTAAGAACTTGGGCTTCGGCCATCATGTGCACCGGTTGCATTGTTTCTGGGCACACCAGTATTTTTAGAAGCTCTTCATTAATAGTCATTGGGCTTGGGCTCCTTCGCCTGTCGCATTAAGGGACTGTAAGACGTTAAATATAACTTCGATCCCGGCTCGAAGTGACGACGCGGATATGCGCTCGTTCAGACCGTGTACCCCCCGCGCGTCTGCACTGGTTAGGGTGAGGCCTGAAAACCCGTAGCTAACGATACCTTTTTCTCTGAAATAATGAGTATCGGTAAAGCCGCCCAAAACGCTTGGAAGCACTAATGCCTCGGTGTCCATCTTGGTAGCAACGGACTGAATTGCGGAAAACAGCAGTGTGTCTGGTCGGGACGCTACGGACTTAAAGTTAAGTAATTTTTTGAATGCTATGTTGGGATCATTCACCAACTTGCGTAAAGTCTCTACAAATTTCTCTGCGTCCTCTCCCGGTAAAAGCCGACAGTCCAACTGTGCTCGTGCGGTCGCCGGAACGACGTTTGTTTTAGTACTGCCGTCTAAGACGGTTATGGATATCGTGTTCCGGACCAAAGCATTTTGACTTGGTACAGACGTGAAAGAGGTTTTAAACGAGGTATTCTGTAAGCGTTCGTTCAGCGGCGGCACATTAACGGGAGCATCGCCGTGAGTTTGGCTCTCCAAGGTGTTGAAGTATCTTTCTACAGCCGGAACGACTTTGATAGGAGTTTCATGCTGGCGGATCTTGTCTAATGCGCGAACGAGGCGGTTGACAGCGGTTTCCGGGACCGGGGATGATCCGTGTCCCGCAGGTCCTTTCGCCTCGAGTTCTAACCAAAGTGGCGCCTTTTCTGCTACAGCGATTCTATAGGTTGTAATCCCGTCGACTTGTCTAATACCGCCGCCTTCCGTAAGCAAATATTCCGCGTCAGCTATTTGATCGAATTGGTGGTCGACGAACCATCCGGCGCCCTTAGTGCCTCCGGTTTCTTCATCTCCCGTCCCAAGAAATATTATGTCTCGGTCGAACGTTACACCTGTCCTTTTCGCCAGGGCCATAGCGAGGAATTGAACGACACCCACGCCTTTGCAATCGATTGCGCCGCGGCCATGAATGTAACCCTCTCTGATAGCCCCCCCGAAAGGGTCAAAACTCCACTCATTTGGATTTGCTGGAACGACGTCTAGATGGTGGAGTAAAATGAGGGGCCTTTTTTTTCCAGACCCTTCCAGTCGTCCGTAAATGATTCCGCGCCCGGCCTCAGATTCATAAATAGAGGCTGGAATCCCTTCTTCTTGCAGGACGTCATACCAGAACTGGGCCGCCTCGGTTTCGTTTCCTGGCGGATTCGTGGTGTCGATCCGAACGACGGCCTGAAGGAGTTCTTGCGCTTCTTTCTCTACGCTGTCCCAATTGATTTGTCGTTGCGCAGCTGATGCTATGCTGGCTTCAGCCAAATAAAAAACGAATAGTGTGAGAAGGAAAAATAAGGAAGTGTAAGAGGTAGTATTTTTCGGGGTTTGAAAGTGTCGCATGTGGTTCACATCATTCCTTGCGATTTTAAGGTGTTAAGTAAGGCAATGATTCGTCCATAGGTTTACGTATGTCATAGTAGAGGGGCTTGTTCAATCACGGGGACATTTGTCTTACAGAGCAGATTTTCCAGTCCACAAGCGAACATTTGGGGAAAGAAGCGGTCAGTACGAAGAAAGGGGTTCAAATGAGTGTTGGCGGCCTTTTCGATTTAAGTGGCAAGTGTGGGTATGTGACAGGGGCTGGCTCGGGACTCGGTCGCGCGATTGCGCGCGGAATAGCCAAGGCCGGAGCTTCCGTCCTTGTCAGCGATGTTAGACGTGAGGGTGCAGAAAGTGTTGCGGAAGAGATTCAGTCTGCTGGGGGACGTGCTACCACCTTGTGCGTGGATGTTGCCAACAAAACTCAGGTTGAGGGCCTAATTGAACAAACAGTAAGAAAATGGGGCAGCCTTGACTTTGCCTTCAATAATGCTGGTATTTTGAAGCTCGAGAAACCGGAGGAAATTAGTGAAAAAAACTGGGAGGAAGAGCTCAGAGTCGACCTTACCGGAGTTTTTCTGTGTTCTCAGGCGGCAGGTCGGCATATGATCGGCAGTGGTGGAGGAAAAATCGTTAATACGGCTTCCATTTCTGGATTGGTTGTGAACTCGGGATTAACATATTCGACGGCCAAGGCGGGGGTAATACAACTGACTCGAGTCCTGGCTATGCGATGGGCGCGTCACGGCGTTTACGTGAACTGTTTTAGCCCGGGTTACGTGAGAAGTGGAATGACAGAGCCGCATTTGACGAGGCCCGAGGTTGAACGGGAAATGATCAAACAGACTCCGTTACGTCGTATAGGAGAACCAGAAGATTTGGTGGGAACTGCTATTTTTTTGGTATCTGCGGCATCCGATTTCATGACCGGTCAGAATCTCATAGTGGACGGGGGGGTGACGTTAGGGTGAGGGATTACTAGAGGGCAGCCGCGGGGCTAGATTCTGTATCTGTGGATTTTTTTGTCCCTTTGTCTGCGCGCCGCTTGGGGGGGGCGCTACGACGTTTTGTCCTGGCGCGTTTTGCCTTCGGCTTTGGCCGAGTTTCTGTAATTTCTATCTCATAGCTCTCAAGGTGGAACTCGTGCGCGGTCCTAAAAAAGAAACGAGCGTTCAGCTGTTTTTCTAGATCATCCAACCATTCTTCTCCCTCGGTATATAAGAATTCGATCACCTCTGGATGAGCGTGAACGGTAACGGCTTGTGCATGAGGCTCGAGAGAAATCTCCTTACGTAATTGCCTGAGAAGGTTGTAGGCTATTGTTGGTACGGACTGGAGATGTCCACGGCCATCGCAGTAGTTGCATGGAGCGCAAAGCTGCTGTTGCAGGCTCTCACGTGTTCTTTTACGAGTCATCTGGACCAGGCCCAAGTCGCTTATTTTTCGCATGTTGCTACGCGTCTTATCCCTCTTCAAAGCCGTGCGGAGTGCCTCTGTGACCTTTGTTCGATTCGACGCGCGTTCCATGTCGATGAAATCAACAATAATGAGTCCACCAATATTTCTTAGACGCAACTGTTCTACGACCACCTGTGCCGCCTCGAGGTTGGTCTGGAACATCGTTTCTTCTTGGTTCCGTTTGCCAACGAATCGCCCAGTGTTTACGTCTATCGCGGTGAGAGCTTCAGTGTGGTCGATTACGATGTGGCCACCAGATTTAAGTTGTACCCGGCGCCCCACCGCCTTGGCTATCTGCTGCTCGACCTTGTAGTGTTCGAATATAGGACCGGCCTTCTTGTGAAGAGTTACTCTACCGGTCAACCGGGGCATGAAAGTTGAGATGAATTCGTTGATCCGCTCGTAATCGCTTGGGTTATCGATACAAATTTCGTGGATTGCAGGAGTAAAAAGGTCTCTGATGATGCGGAGTACTACGTCCATATCATCGTGAACCAGTGCTGGTGCGCTGCTATGATCTCGTTTCTTTGTAATTCGTCCCCACAACTTTAGTAAGAATTTCATGTCGTCATGAATTTCTTTTTTCGTAAGACCCTCGCAAGCCGTGCGGACGATGAAGCCTCCCTCAGTCGGCCTCAGACTTTCCACCGCGTCGCGCAATCGTTTTCGTTCTTTTCCGTCAGCTATGCGACGAGAAACCCCTATATGTCCCATCGTCGGCGTGTATACCAATTGTCGTCCAGGTAGGGAGAGATGTGCTGTGAGGCGCGGTCCCTTCGTCCCAATTGGTTCTTTAGCGATTTGTACTAGTATTTCTTGATTCTTTTTTAGTGTTTGTTCTAAGGGAACTCGATTCTCTGGTCGACTCCTCCGCCTACGAGTTCTGGAAGGTTCGTTGTTGCTATCGTCGTCGGTTCCTTCGCTTTCCGAGAAACTGTTTTTTCCTTCGGGTTCGTGCTCCATTCCTTCAATGTCAAATTCGCTAAGGAGAGCATTCTGCATGCTCGGGCTACCATCACTCTCTTCCGTAACGTCCGGAAGTGATCCCCCGAAGACGTCCGAAGCGTGAATAAAGCCCGCCTTTTCCAGGCCGATATCTACGAACGCGGCTTGCATACCAGGGAGCACACGGTTGACCCGGCCGAGATAGATATTTCCGGCGATATTCCGCTGTTGCGCGCGCTCTATATGTATCTCGGCGAGGGTATCATTTTCAAGAAGAGCCACTCGGGCCTCTTGTGGTGTTGAATTGATGATGATTTTCTGTCGTACTGTCATTGGTTCCTCGTGTTGAGGTGGTTGTTGCGCAAAGTCGGGTTTTCGGATTGTACCGCGTGGGTTATAGGGGCCGCTTTGAGATGTGTTCGGGTTTTTATTACCCGTAGCATCTTGATCTGGTCGCCGCTAAGAGCCAGCAAAACACCGAGAAACTCAGTCACTTTGATTGATCCTCCGGAACCGGTTGCCACATCGATAGTAAGAGTTGCCGGATCGGAAAATGTTATGGATTTGATAAGGCTTTTCACATCAACAGTTCTTTCCCTGTGACGAGTTCGTTTGTGCACGGGGTACGTTTCGGCATCAAAAAACTGCCGTAATCTTTCTTCTGTAAAGTTCGTATTCCTTACAGAAGCAGGGAGGCACTGGAGATTCACTTTGTAGGAGTGTAGGAGGATGTCACTGTCCACGCTGGCCTTGTCTAAAGCGATTCGATTTAATTTTGTCACGTTGAAACCGTCGGGGAGTTCGGCGTTTAGCCGTGACATTATAACCTCTGGCTCGACTTCGCTGCCGAGGACGATGTCCAGCAATTCGTCTTGGCTCTCCATGCCTACAGGAAGAGCAGGTCCAAAACTGATACGAGGGAGGGGGTGAAAGCCTTGGCTATAGGCGACCGGTATGGAGGCTCGCCGACAGGCCCGGGCAAACACGTTAGAGACTTCCTTTGCCCCTAAAAAGCGTGCGGATGCAAGTTTGCTATAACCGACCCTGTATCGTGCCCGTCCTATAGGGGCATTTGCTACGCTCGAGGCGATACTATTGGGGTCACCTGCGAGCCACTCCTCAGCGTTTCCTGATGTGTCGTGAGTTACCGGGTCATCGAGAATAGGAACCGGTGCAGAAGGTTCCAACTGCCGGGTTTCGAGTTTATTCGGGTCCAGAATCCCGCTGTATCGTTCCACCTTCTTTTTCTGTTGAATGGATTTTTTACGTTGCATGAGTTGCCATTGGCGGGTTCCCCACGCGTCGTGTTCTGGCAGCATGCTACTCGCCCAAGTGTTAACTTCGGAACCCCTGTGAGCACCGCCCTTCGCTCCACCTTTATGGTACGTGACGTTTTTCACACTTTCGAAATCGCACGCGCCGCAATAAGAACAGCGTTCGACGCTGCAGTCGGGAGTAGTAGTTCCTTCCAGGGCTTTTGCCAGATCACGTTGTAGCCATTTCTTGGTAACGCCACTATCCAAATGATCCCAAGGTAAGGCTTCATCGAGTAGCCTGCGCCGAAGGTACCAATTGGGGTCAATGCCACAGTTTTCGAACGCTTGGTTCCAGAGCTCGAGATGAAAATGTTCGGTCCACCCGTCGAACCTGCAGCCGAGCTGATAAGCTTCTAATAAGACTTTTCCTAAGCGGCGGTCTCCACGTGCGAAGACTCCTTCTAGTTGAGAGAGGCGCGCGTCGTGCCATTTGAATTGGACACCAATTTTCCGCAGTTCTCGTCTCAGTAGACGTTGCCGGCCTTCAGTCTCTTCTAGGTCGACTTGCGCTGCCCATTGAAATGGAGTGTGGGGCTTCGGTATGAACGTAGAGACGCTTGCGGTGACCTTCCTTTGGTGCTTCCCGGCGGCAGAAACTTTGCGGCACAGCTCCACTATACCCATTAGATCTTCAACGGTCTCGGTTGGCTGCCCTAACATAAAATATAACTTTACACTTTTCCATCCTAAGCCAAAGAGTAACTTGGCGGCTTCAATTAATTCTTCTTCTTGATATTCTTTCTGAATAACATCGCGGAGTCGTTGACTTCCCGCTTCAGGTGCAAGTGTAAAGCCCGTCTTTCGAACACGCCTTATCTCTTCCAAGATGTGAGGGGACAATGCGTCAACTCGTGTGGAAGGTAGAGACACGGAAACTTTGAGATCTGAGAATTGGTTCATGATTGCCCGCAGAAGGGGGTTGACACAACTGTAATCTCCCGTGCTCAAACTCAGCAATGAAACTTCTTCGTAGCCGCTTTTTTTGACTAGAGTTTCGACTTGTTCTTGAAGTGCTCGTGGGTCGCGCTCTCGGAGGGGGCGGTAGATGTATCCGGCCTGGCAGAATCGGCATCCACGTACGCACCCACGCATAACTTCAACGGCAACTCGATCGTGCACGATGTTTAGGTTTGGCACGATTTGTTGATCAAGAGCTGGAACACTGTTTAAGTCTTTCACTATGCGTTTACTCACGGTCGCGTGCGAGGAATCTTGCGGTTGGGTGAACTCAAGTGTGCCAGTGGGCGTATATCTAGGCTCGAAGAATTTTGGAACGTATAGACCGGGAATGTTTCGCATCTGTTCAAGGAGGACGTTCCGATTGGCGCCGTCCCAGTCAAGATAGGCATCGCAGATATCAAAAATAGCTTCCTCTCCGTCTCCCAAGAGAAATGCATCGATAAAGTCGGCGATAGGCTCAGGGTGAAATGCACAGGGGCCCCCTGCGATTATTAGAGGGTGAGAAGAATCTCGCTCGCGAGAAAGGAGAGGAATGTCTCCAAGATCTATCATTGTTAGGACGTTCGTGTAGGTCAATTCATACTGCAGGCTGAATCCGACAATGTTGAAGGCGCCGAGTTGGCGATAAGTCTCTAGGGAGACAAGCGGTAGGTTCCGCTTGCGTAGCTGCTCTTCCATATCCATCCAGGGCGCGAACACCCGTTCCGCCTGGACATCGTTTCTTTTGTTCAGCAGGCTGTACAGGACCTGGAGCCCGTAGTGTGATTGCGCGATCTCGTACACCTCAGGAAACGCAAGCGCAAAGTGGAGCCGAGCCCCCGACTTCTCATCTACCGTAGTTCCCAACTCACCGCCGGTGTACCGCGACGGCTGTTCCACTAATGGCAGTATTGCTTCATACGCTTTTCTAAGATTAAGTGCCGTTCGTCCCCGTGTGCTTAACATACTCCTCCACAGCCTATAGTCCGTTATATCGGAAACTTCCTGGGACACGCAAGGATAACCACGTGATGCAGTTTGGTCTTGGTTTGATGAGGTGGGAAGCTTGACAGTTTGACGGGCGGTGGCTATGAGGGCCAAAATCGTTCGCGGCGCCATTTAAAGAATGGTAGTTGCGCGGTGAGGGGAAAATGAGCGTTCTGAATAGTAAGGTGCTCGTCCTCAATAAATCGTACTTTCCGGTACACGTGACGTCAGTGCGTCGTGCTTTTTCTTTGCTCTATCAGGGCGCTGCCAAAGCCGTTGATCATCAATATAGAACGTTCGATTTCCAGAGCTGGCGTGCCCTATCGGCATCCGTAAAAGACGATACCGTTGGCCTGATAGGACGTGCCATTAGGGTCCCTCGGGTAATCCTCCTTCTCTCCTATGACAGAGTACCCCGCAGACGAGTGCGATTCAGCCGTCACAATGTGTTTGCGCGGGACAACAATACTTGCCAGTATTGCGGAACTCGATTTTCCAGAAACGAGCTAAATCTTGATCACGTCATCCCCCGTTCGCAAAAAGGTCTTTCCGTTTGGGAAAACATAGTTTGCTCGTGTTTCCGGTGCAATCGGGTAAAGGGGGGGAGGCGACCGGAAGAGGCGGGGATGCAACTTATACGTGAGCCGATTCGTCCGGACTGGACACCATTTATGTTAGAAGTGTTTACTTTTGACAAATATAAAGAGTGGGGGCCTTTCCTGAACGAGGTTGACGTAGCATATTGGAACGCCGAGCTGTCCGTGCAATGAAGACTTAACATCGGTCTAGATTTCCTCAAAAACCCAAGATATAGTACCTGCGTAATTCGTGGACACAGGCTATGGTATGTTCCGCACAGGCGGTCGGAGAATTGTAGGCAGGGTTAGAAGGGTTGTGAGGTGGACATGCGGATCAAGCAGCTCGAGTTGGTAGGCTTCAAGTCTTTCAAAAACAAGACAACGCTTGCGTTCCCGAAGGGGATCACTGCGGTCGTTGGGCCAAACGGTTGTGGCAAATCGAATATCGTTGACGCGCTACGCTGGGTACTGGGCGAGCAGAGCGCGAAGCATCTGCGTGGCCAGGAAATGAGTGACGTTGTCTTTGCCGGTAACCAAGAAACTGCGCCCTTGGGGATGGCCGACGTTTCTCTTTTGTTAGAGGATGTGCAGAGCGAGAATTGTGTCTCCAACGGTGTAGACGTTTCACAAGACAACGGAAATTCGTCTAACTGGCCCGAAATTATGGTCTCGAGGCGTTATTTCCGCTCTGGTGACTCAGAGTATCTTTTTAATAAGATACCTTGTCGTCTGCGAGATATAGTTGAGTTTTTCTTGGGAACCGGTGCAGGCACGAAGGCGTACTCTATCATAGAGCAAGGGCGTGTTGACGCTCTCATTAATGCCAAATCTGAGGACGTCAGAATGCTAGTTGAGGAAGCGGCGGGTGTAAGTCTATACCGCAATCGTCGGCTAGCGGCAGAGAGGAAACTTGAGCGCACTCAAGAAAATTTGTCCCGCGTATCTGACCTTATCCAAGAACTCGAACGTCAGACTACTTCGCTGCGTCGTCAGGCTCAAAAGGCTGCTCGATATAGCGCTCTTAAGGATGAAATCAAAGAATTAGATTTGGTGTTGCAGTGTCGGAGTTATAGAAGACTGAGTGATGTGCTGGAGGGTTTGACTGGCAAATCTGAGAATATTCAAGCCGAGTCGACGAGGCTAGCGAATTTAGTGGGATCTTTGAATGATCGGAGGGAATCTACGAATGAAGTTTTATTACGGGAAGAAGATGCCCTCGGTGAGTTGGAAGATCGGGTGCACAGCATGGAGGGCGCACACCGAACTCTCGGTCAGAAACAGGGATTTGCCGCAGAACAGATAGAGCAAGCGGAAATGCGGATCCTCAACAGACAAGAAGAAGTTAATTCGGTCACGGCGAAGAGGCGGGCAACTCAGTCTAATGTTGCTGCGTTAGGGACAGCTATGGAGAAAACGAGTGGTCAGATTGGTGATCTGACCACTCTGTTGAACAATCAGGAGGTGGGCGTCAAAGAGACGCGGACCGTCGTCAAAGATCTGGAGGCCCAGGTAGAAGAAACGAAGACAGAGATTGTTGAGTTGAAGACAAGTGAGGCTCAGGCCCAAAATACGCTGGGCAATTCGATGAGTCGGTCGCATGAGATCACGGAACGTTTGGAGTTTTTAAGGGCCGAAGCGGAAAGGTTCTCTGTGCAGGAAGCGCAGGCGAAACAAAGGCTTGCGAAAGTCAAGAAAGAATCGGAAGAAGTGAGTGAGAAATTGGAACGGGCGAGAATGGAGATGGATGACAAGAGTGCAAAGTTAAGCGCTGTGGTGAGTGAAAATCAGAAAATTGAGGGAAACGTCTCAGAGGCCTTAGAGAAGAGAGCTGAATTTAGTGCGCGACTTTCTACTTTGGAGGAAATGGAGCGCGAGTACGATCGTTATGACCCTGCTGTGCAATCGGTAATGGCGGAACAGGAATTTCCTTTGTCTTTAATTGGGGTAGTAGCCCAGATGGTGGATGTTCCTGAGGAATACGAGCGTGCGGTTGCCGCGGTGCTCAGGGAAAAGCTGGAGTACATGATTGTTCCGGACGTGGCATCCGGCGTCCTTGCTGTGGATTACTTGAAAGAGTCGAGCTTAGGCCACGGAGGTTTCTTCCCGGTTCACGCTAGGGAGTTGGAGGTTCTAACTAAATCTGAAGCCTCAGGGATCGGCCTTACTACGGTGGGCGAGGGAGTGTCCCGTCTAATTAGCTGCGTAGATGTCGAAGAACAATATTCGGACTTGATAGAGTCCTTGTTGGGGCAGGCGGTCCTGGTCCCGAGTTTGAAGGCTGCTTTGGAGCTATACGAACAAGGCGCAGTAGGTATGATGTATGTCACGCGAGACGGAGATGTCATATCGTCCTCGGGTAGCGTAAGCGGAGGCAGCGGTGAAGTGCCGGAAACTGCACTTCTTGAAAGGCGACGGCAAATCCGGGGTTTGAGGACGAAACTTGCCCGCCAAGACGAAATTGTCGCATCTGTAGAGAAGGACCGTACCGTCGCTGAGGAACGACGAGAGGAATTGCAAATAGAACTAAGAGGGATTGAGCACGCCGCTCGGTCTCTCACTCAGGAAAATGAGTTGCATCACCGTGAGGCTGGCCAACTAGAGGGAGAGTATGGTCGCCTACTCGATCGCGGTCAGAACGTTTCTTACGAGTTGCGTACACTTGCCGGAGAAAACGACTTGCTCAAGGAGGGTATTGCTCAATGCCGCCGGGAAAACGGTAGGATCGCGGACGAGCGGACGGATAGGGAGACGGTTTTGAATCAAGTTAAAGGACGATTGGATAAGGCGCGCGTCGAACTAGATGAACGAAGGACAGAAATAGATGGGATTAGGGTCAAAGTTGCAGAAAATAGGGAACGATATGAAGGCTTGCAGGTGCAGATGCGCCAATTAGAAAGCCAAATTGGAGATTTAAACGAAAGAAAACAGGAGGCGGAAGAAGAGATTAATACGGGCCGGGAGAATATCGTTCGCTTGCAGGCTGAGATCGTAGATTTTGAGATTTCGACCGTTCGTATGGAAAAAGAGCTGTCGGAATGCCGAGAGGTTCAGTCCGGCCGCCGGGTCGAATATGAACGACTTCGTTCGAGTAGTGCGGCTTTTGAAAATGAGATTGAAAAGACGAGGCAGTTATCCTTAGAGTTGACTGCAGAAAAGGGTCGAATTGAAGTCGAACGGGCTGAAATGAGGGTTAATCGGGAACATGTGGAATTATCCGTAAGGGAAAGCTACGGGTTGGAAGTGGAAGAGGTTTGCGAAGAATATGGCGGCGCTGAGGTAGCGACGGACGAGGCCGAATGCCAGCTCGAATTATTGCGCGAGAAGCTATTGAAGCTTGGAGAAGTTAACCCCAGCGCATTGAGTGAGCTTGGATCAATAGAAGAACGCATGGGTTCCATAGATTCTCAAAAAGCTGATTTGCTAAAGTCAATAAACGATCTCGAGAACACAATAAACAAACTTAACCGAGAGTCACGAGACCGTTTTTACGAAACGCTCCAGCTGGTAGATGGCAAGTTTCGAGAAGTGTATGCGCAACTAGTAGAGGGAGGTACCGCCGGTGTTCGCCTCACGAACGAATCGGATTTTGCGGAAACCGGAGTGGATTTGGAGGTGCAACCTCCGGGAAAGCGTCTTCGGTCCATGCAACTTTTATCTGGCGGGGAAAAGGCTTTGGCGGCGCTCAGTTTTACCTTCGCCTTGTTTTTAATACGCCCGAGCCCGTTTTGCATTCTTGACGAGGTTGATGCGCCGTTGGATGATGCGAATATAGGACGGTTCAATCAGTTGCTTCGGGAAATGAGCAAAACGACGCAAATAGTCTTGATCACCCACAATAAGCGTACAATGGAAGTAGCCGATACTTTATATGGTGTGACGATGCAAGAGCCGGGGGTCTCCACTATGGTCTCAGTGCGTGTGGCATAATGGCATTGTTTTCGCGTCGCGGTAAGGCTCATGCCAAAAACCAGGAACATGAAGACGCTTTAATCGGTACAGAAAAGGCGAGGCCGTTAGAGGCAGATGCACGCGGTGGTGGCTGGCGTCGTGGCCTATCGCGCCTACGAGAGGTGTTGAGCCGTCCTTTTGAAAAGGCACGGAGTGCTCGGAGATCCCAAGAACAATTTCTGTCCGATGTAGAAGAGGCCCTTGTTCAGGCAGATGTGGGCGTACGACTGGCGATCAAGATGGTCGAAGAGCTGCGCTCTGCGGCTAGGACCACAATGACACTTACCAATCCGAAAGTTGACGTTAGTGTTCTTCGCGAAGGCCTGAAGGAAAAATTGCTGTCGGAACTCGAAAAAGGGAGAAATTCGTCTAGCGTCGATTCACGGGAAGCGAAGAGAGACTCGGGGATCCCGGCTATACCCCGTGTCATAATGGTGGTTGGGGCCAATGGTGTCGGGAAGACCACTAGTGTAGCGAAACTCGCCTTCAGATACCAAAAGGAAGGCAAAAAAGTGCTTTTGGTTGCTGGCGACACCTTTCGTGCGGCGGCAATCGAACAATTGTCGATATGGGCAACCCGTTTGGAAATCGACGTGATTAGACACGAACACGGTTCCGCACCTTCCGCAGTTGTGTTTGATGGTATGCGGGCAGCTCTCGCGCGAAAGGTTGATATAGTTATCGTGGATACGGCAGGTCGACTCCACACGAAACAGCCACTCATGGAAGAACTCAGAAAAGTACTGAGGGTTATTGACAAACAAATACCAGGGGCACCGCACGAAACGATTTTGGTGCTAGACGCTTGCACCGGGCAGAACGCCCTTTTGCAGGCTAAAAATTTCCACGCCGCGGTCCCGCTCACGGGGATAATTCTCGCCAAGATGGACGGTTCGGCGAAGGGCGGAATCGTGTTCTCTGTAAGCGAAGAACTTGGAATACCAATACAATATGTAGGGTTAGGAGAAAAAATTGACGAATTCGAGCGTTTTTCGGCTCGCTCCTTTGTTGACGCTCTATTCCAACCCGAAGAGGGTAATAATTTGCTTGACGAAGGGACGGAGACGCAATAAGGTAACAATAAAGGAACACTTTATCGTAGAATCGTATGGCGCTAGAAAATCTAAAACTTCTTGAAGCAAAGCTAGGCGATTTTATAGCACGCCACGCGAAGGTTAGAACGGAGAATAGCAAACTTCTGGTCCAGATAGATAGCCAGGAGCGTGAGCACACTTTGCTCCGCGAAAGGGTAGAACGGTACGAGGCCGAACGTAGCGAAATAAGGTCCCGTCTGGATAAAATTCTTAGTGAATTTAGTAGGTTAGGGGTTGGAACGAAAGATTGAGACCGCGTGATGAAGCGTCTAATGGAAGTAGAAGTATTTGGACAAACGTTCCGCTTGGATAGCGAAGACGGGGAAGACCACGTTCGGAACGTTGCGGCATTGGTTGATGAACGGATGCGTGAAATATCGGGTAGCGCAAAGGGAACCGTGCCTCTTCGCGTCGCCATAATGGCGGCTATGAGAATTGCAGACGATCTAGCTAAATCTGGGAGCCGAGGGTCTATTCAAGAAGAGAACGAGGTGCTTCTTGAAGTTGAATCCATATCCGAAAGGCTGCTCCAAGGCCTAGAGAAGGCTGAAGCACTAGCGAAAAATGTGCCCGAATCGACAATCGTGGATTCGGAGTCTTCCGGGAATTCGTCTGCCAAATTCCGTAGTGAAGAGAAGAAGTTCGCTCCCGCCGCGTCGTGAGATAAGTAGGCGTCGCTCAGACGCGCGTATCTTAGCCGCCGGCTACCCTCACAGGCGACAGGAGGGACTACGCAGAGTCTGCAAGTCGTTCTTGCGGAAAGGTGCACGGGGCGCGAAGAGAACTTCACTTAGGTAGGTGGATGCTGAACTGGGGCGACTAACCGAATAGAAAATTGGAAGTAGGGACATAGCCGCCACGGTGAAGGAAAGCCTTTCGCCATGGTAAGGAGGTCGATTATGGAAATGGTTTGGGGAGTTTTGGTTGGTGTTGCGGCAGCACTGGGACTAGTACTGGTGCGCAAGAAATGGAGTGATGAAACAATTCTGAGTGCGAAAGAGACAGTGCAAAAGATTCTGGACGAGGCAAAAAAGGAAGGTGCGGTAATCAAGAGAGAAGCGGAAGTGCAAGCGAAAGACTCCGTCTTGGAGACTATAGCCGCCGCAGAGAAAGAGGCGAATGAGCGACGGAAGGAAATCCAGAGAAGTGAAAGACGGGTTCAAACTAGAGAAGAATCGTTGGAAAAGCGGTCGGAAGCGGTGGCGGACCGAGACGAAAGTCTGAATCGTCGCGAAAAGAATCTTAAAAGTAAAGAAGACAACAATCAAAAGAAGGAAAAAGAGTGCGAAGCGTTGATAGACCAGACCAGAGACAGATTGGAGGAGGTTGCTGGCCTAAGCCGTGAAGAGGCAAAGCAAGTCCTTGTGGACCAGATGGTGGTCGAGGCGAGGCAGGACGCCTCTCGAAGAATTATGACCGTGGAAGACGAAGCCAGGGAAGAAGCCACCAGACGGGCTCGGAAGATTATTAGTATAGCGATAGAACGGTTGTCGGGCGAGTTTGTTTCGGAAAGAACTGCTTCAATGGTCCATCTTCCGAGCGATGATATGAAAGGTCGAATAATAGGCAGGGAAGGGCGTAATATCCGAGCGTTTGAGGCAGCTACCGGCGTTGACCTTGTAATCGATGACACGCCAGAGGCGGTCCTGATTTCCAGCCACAGTCCTATTCGAAGAGAGATAACGCGAGTAGCACTGGAGCGGTTGATTTCTGATGGCCGAATAAACCCGGGACGGATAGAGGAAGTTGTCAAGAAGGCTGAAGGGGAAGTTGAGGAATCTGTCAGGGAAGCCGGCCAGCGTGCCGTTCTGGAATTAGGAATTAACGGGGTGCATCCCGAAATCGTCAAGCTCGTGGGTATGCTCAAGTACCGGTACAGTTACGGCCAGAATGTACTCATGCACTCCGTAGAGACGGCTTACATATGCGGTATCATAGCCGCGGAGTTAGGTTTGAACGAGAAACAAGCCAAGCGGTCGGGCCTTTTGCACGACATAGGCAAGGCAGTATCCCACGAGATTGAAGGATCGCACGCGATTATTGGGGGTGAAGTGGCGCGGAAGTACGGGGAATCGGCCAAGATTGTAAATGCGATTGCTGCTCATCACGAAGAGGTACGGGCCGAGACAGTACTGGCCCCTATCGTGGACGCCGCGGACGCATTGTCTGGCGCACGACCGGGTGCGCGGCGGGAGGTTTTGGAAAGTTACGTGAAACGTTTGGAGGATTTAGAACGTATAAGCGGGGGCTTCAATGGGGTAGAAAAATCGTTTGCTGTACAGGCGGGCCGTGAAATACGAATTATGGTCAATCCCGGGTCGGTCACGGATGGGGACGCTTCAAGTATCGCGAGAAATGTGGCTAAACAGATCGAAAGTGAAATGACTTATCCTGGCCAAATAAAAGTCACAGTGATTCGGGAATCGCGGTCAACGGAATACGCAAGATAATGCTACGGTCTCGCGCGGCGAAGCCTGGGCCAGCCGCGAGAATTTAGAAGTAACGAACGTTAGTAGTACCGTTCAAGAGGGTGGCCTGCTGTCGCAACGATTATGAGTAAAATTTCCAGCTCCTTGGAGGAACACCTTAGTGAAATCGTGCGAGGGACGGTGGACGTTGTTCCTCTGGACGGGCTCAAGCAAAAATTGGATCGGGGGAAGCCGCTGCGGATAAAGTGGGGGGCAGACCCTTCGGCTCCTGATTTACACCTTGGGCATACGGTCGTATTGAAAAAGTTGCGCAGCTTTCAAGAGCTAGGGCATACGGTCATTTTCTTGATAGGGGACTTCACGGCCATGATTGGGGATCCTACCGGCCGGTCTGAGACGAGGAAAGCGTTAACCCGAGAACAAGTCAATGAAAATGCAGAGACTTACAAAGAGCAAGTGTTCAAAATTCTTGACCCGGAGCGGACAGAACTACGCTTTAACTCGGAATGGTTGGATCAGCTTTCGCCGACCGACATTGTACGGCTGGCAGGCCACTACACCGTAGCCAGATTGCTCGAGCGGGACGATTTCTCGAAGCGCTTCAAAAGTGGTGTCCCTATTTTTGTGCACGAATTTCTCTATCCCCTCCTGCAGGGTTACGATTCTGTGGCTTTGAAAGCGGACCTTGAGGTCGGTGGGACAGACCAACGGTTCAATCTTCTGGTTGGTCGTGAAATGCAGCGCGGCTTCGGCCAACAACCACAAACTATCCTGACGATGCCTATATTAGAGGGCATTAACGGTACACTAAAAATGAGCAAATCCCTCGGGAACGCCGTTGGCATTACGGACACGCCGGGGGAGATGTTCGGGAAGATCATGTCAGTGTCTGACAGTCTTATGTTCACGTACTATGATTTACTCAGTACGAAGGATGCTGAGACGGTTAGGGCGATCAGAGAAGGTAAGATCCATCCGATGGAAGCCAAAAAAGATTTAGCTTCCGAAATCGTCGAACGGTTTCACAGTGCTGAGGCCGCGATAGAATCGCGGCAGGAGTTTTCGAGCCGTTTTCAACGTGGCGAAGTTCCGAAAGATATAGCCGAATGTACATTGGTAGTTTCTGAACCGCAGGTTTGGATTTGCCATGTGTTACGAGAGTCTGGAATGGTGAAGTCTACGAGCGAGGCGCGTCGATTGATCCGGCAAGGTGCGGTCAAGGTGGATGGTGAACGCGTGTCGGATTCAGACCAGCTCGTAGAGGCGAACGATAGGCTGTTATTACGTGTTGGTAAAAGGCGTATTTTGTATATTGCGTTTACTAAGGCATCGCGAACTGACCGTTAAACACGCAATGGCTTCCCTTGCACAATCCGGTCATCGGTGCGGTTTTGTTGCTCTCATAGGGCAACCGAATGTGGGCAAGTCAACACTATTGAATCGGCTCGTAGGTGCAAAAATCGCTATTGTTTCTCCTAAGCCACAAACTACCCGAACCCAGATTCTGGGGATTCGAACAAGAGAGAATGTTCAGCTTATATTCGTTGATACGCCAGGAATCCATGGTCGGCATAGCACGCTCCTGAACAAGCATATGGTACGTCTCGCACTCAGAAGTGTTGAGGAGACGGACAACGTACTCTTTCTTGTCGATGCGGCGCGAGGAGTGACCGCCGGCGACGAAAGAATCGCGGCTCGCCTCCTTGAGATAGGAACTCATACGTTAGTTGCCGTGAATAAAATAGACCTAATACCGACAGCGAAGCTCCTCCCGCTGCTTGATCGCCTTGGCACTTTGTTTCCTGGAAAAGATGTCATTCCCATTAGTGCTCTCAACGGCGAAAATATGCGCGAGCTTTTGGAAACGCTCACGGTTAAGCTTCCCGAGGGACCTGCTTTGTATCCGGACGACGAGGTGACCGATCAGAGTGAGAGAGTGTTGGCTCAAGAGATGGTTCGCGAACAGCTCTTCTTTCACACGCAGCAGGAGGTTCCCTATTCTACCGCTGTCGCGGTAGACCGTTTTGAAGAGATAGCTGCTGGTAGATTGCTGCGCATTTATGGAACAATCTACGTTGAGCGACCCTCCCAGAAAGCTATAGTGATAGGACACAAAGGGGCCGTCTTGAAGGCTATAGGACGCTCAGCTCGCCAACGGATGGAGGCGTTCTTTGGTTGTAAGATATATCTAGAGTTGTTTGTCAAAATATCCAAGGGATGGACCAACAGTCCAGGTATGTTGCGGGAATTGGGCGTCGGGCGCTAGCCGAAATTCGCGAGAAAAAACAGGATGATATTTCTACCTCGCCTGGCGTCGAGATTAACCCGTTGGACGGAGCGCTGGGTTCCTGATTCTTGGGTAATTGCGGTGATGCTGACGCTAATTGTCGCCTCGCTGGCTTTAACCGTTGGACAGGCCTCACCTATTGGTGCAATAACGGCTTGGGGCAAAGGCCTCTGGTCCCTACTCAGCCTTACAATGCAGTTTACCGTAATGATGGTAGTGGCGTACGCATGTGCGGTCTCACCGCCATTAAAGAGGGTATTCGTATGGTTGGCGTCGATTCCTTCACCACAAAGCGCGCATCAGGCTGTCATCCTGATGGCCGTCTTTTCCACGGTGACGGCCTGGGTCAATTGGGCTTTGAGTTTGGTCATCTCGGCAGCGTTTCTACCCTACATAGTCAAACGTCATCCCCGCGCGGACTTTCGGCTATTAGTGGCATGTGCGTATTTGGGGGTTGGAACAGTATGGCACGCGGGTCTGTCAGGCTCTGCCCCGCTTATTTTAGCTACACCTGAAAATTTCTTGATAGAAGCAGGTGTCGTATCAGAGATTATTCCAACGACCAGAACAGTGTTTACCGATTTCAACTTATGGTATTCGCTTGGTGCGGGACTCTTTGGTGTCTTGGTAGTTGGGTGGCTTGTCCCGTCCGGAGACGCGACCGTAACTATATCGAGCGAACAGGCGGAACGTCTCAGTACGAACGAGCAGAATATAAGGAGACCCGAGAGTTATGCGGGCCCTGGCGAGTGGTTGGAGTGGTGGCCGGGCTGGTCATTGATTATGGCGGCAGCGATGCTGGCGTATTTTATAAACGATGTGGAACAACGAGGCTTCGGCTCGGCATGGACGATAGATAATTATAATCTAATTTTTATGGCGGTAGGGTTGTTGCTTCACTGGTACCCGAAGTCTTTCCTGCTGGCGTGTGAAAAAGGTATCCAAAATACTTGGGGAATAGTTATCCAGTATCCTCTCTATGCGGGGATTTTTGGGCTGATGTCCTACACCGCCTTAGCGACCGAGTTAACCACGGTGTTTGTGGAAGCGGGGTCACCTCGGACCTTCCCTGGTATCGTGTACTTATACTCTGGAATGTTGAATTATTTTATCCCTTCTGGAGGGTCTAAATGGATTGTGGAAGCAGGATACCTCATACCGGCCGGAACGGCGCTCGGTCTGTCGATTCCCACCATCACTATGAGCTATGCATACGGAGATATGACTACGAATCTGTTACAGCCGTTTTGGGCTATCCCCATCTTGACCGTGGCCGGCTTACGCTTCGGGGACATAATGGGATATTGTTTAGTCCTCGCCGGATTCATGGTTCTTTTTAATTTAGTAGTAATGCTGATAATTCCGTTACAACTGTGAGGTCCGAAACCGTATGTTGCTTACTCCGGTTTAGTTGGAGCATAGATTGGAGTAGGTAGCTTGGTAACTTTTCCTTCAGAATCCGTAGATTGATGAATTTTGCTTGGGCCTTTCTTTTCTACCTCGTCCACTCGGACGATGGAGTGAAGGGGAATATAAGTTCTTTCTACCCCCTCAAATTCGTGCTGGAGACTTTCTTCGGATGGGTCTATTACAACAGTGGTCTTTTCTCCAAACATTAGCCCTTCTACTTCGACGAAGCCAAACAGGCCTCCCTGACTTATGCTCTTTGCATAGATTTCATAAACTTTTCCCTCGTTTAGAAAAACGACTTTGTATATTTTTTTCTTTCGCGTAGTTCGTGTAGCCATAATACAATACTGTTTTCTGTCTGGGTATGGCGCACAAGTACAGGCCCTAGTGCGCCGAGTGTTAGTACATTCCGGACCGGCCTATTACACAAGATTGGTCCTCCCAGGGGAATTGTCAACCCTGGGGTTTAGTTCTGGGGCCTAGTAGAGTGTGCTCCATTTTCTGAGGAGGGATTTTTCAAACGATTTGGCGCGTTTTGTCCAGGCCATCGCCTTTTTGGAGGGGGTAGTATGGGCCGTGAGCCTTTGTGAATCGTAGCTCTCGCGCTTTTCAAAGTCAGTAACAAGGATTGCAAATCCGAGGGTGTTGTTCCGGCGTGTTCGAAGAATCCCGACGAGCCCATCGGCGTAGCTCATCGTGCCTGACTTCGCGGCCATCGTTGTGGGTCCGGGCCCGAATTCGTCCTCCCCATTTAGTTTAGGTAGCAGGTCCTCGAATCCGGGCGAATGGATCTCGTCATTCGTAGAATCTACAGGATAGAGTGCGAGCGCATGCCGGAGTATATGGGCCAAATGGCGTGCTGAGTAGCGCGCTTCTCTGCTGAGACCTGAATGGTTAGTGTTAGAGAATCCGTCCCAATCCACCCGAGGGTGCATGCCGCGGATCCAGTGCGTCATGAGCGCGGCGGACTCCGGCATTTGCATTCGGGCATTTGCGGAATTCCGCGATGTCACGAGCCCGACGAGCTCGGCGGTAAGATTGTTACTATACTTTAAACCACCTTTCATTACATTCCAAAGCGGTTGGCTATAGTGCGTATGTATAACGCGGGTGCTTTTCGGCGCTATGCCGGCCGTGGGCTTGGGCATCAAGATGTCTTCGCGCTCGCAATACGTCCGGAACACTGAGGCGGCTACCAGCCCGGCAAATCGTTTTACCGGCAATACCTTCGTGCCGTGCTCTGGTAGGGTAGGGGATATGAGCCACTTGTCTGTTCTTCCGGGCGCGAGGATAAAAGGCGGGCGAGCATCCAAATTATCCTGTCCCACTTCTGTGGAGATATCGTGCACAGGCAACAGCTGGCCGTCAGCGGGCGAGTAGAAAGCTGGGGCAAATCTATTTGTTCCGGGCTTTGCTTTCCACGTAAGTACCACACGATTGTAATTTATTGACAACGCACTTAGACCGGGATTGTAAGTTGCCGTTGTCGGTTGGTCCGCGTTAATGTAAGGGCTCCTGGGAATTAGGGTGTCGTCAAAAAAAAACCGTCCTTCGATTTTTCTAATACCTGCCTTCAAAAGGGCGTCCACAAAGCCCGACAGGTGGTTCGTTGTCAGCGACGGGTCACCCCCACCCACCAAGTAAAGATCCCCTTTTAACGTATTTTTGTGGATGTAACCGGTGGACTCGAGATGCGTTTGAAATCGGAACGCAGGCCCTAGGACGGACAAGGACCACAGTGTGGTAAGCAATTTTGCGGTGGATGCCGGGATCAGTAATTTGTCCCCATTATAGCTAGTCATAACCCGGCCGTGTGGTACGTCAAAGAGCTGGTAGCCTATGCCAGTCAAATCGAGTGAATGTGTCTTCGCTAATCGTTCATGGGGAGGCGGTGGAGATAATTGTCGTTGAGATGCGCCGGCGGGTGCCGTACGAGCATCGGAGGACTGTTCTGCTCCAGACGCTAGCGTCGAGAACAGCATAGCCAAGAGAGCAATAAATGGGGAGGACCGGCGCACTGCGCTAGGGCTCCGCAGAGGTCTGTTGTCTATACCACACCGGTGTCGATTTGTGTAAGCCTTCGAGCTTTTAAAAAATGTGTTAGAGCGCACGGGAAATAACCATTCGGCGGACTTCCGAAGGCCCTTCTCCTATTCGTCTTACCCGAGCTTCGCGGTACCATCGTTCGAGGGGAAATTCTTTTGAAACGCCGTAGCCGCCGTGTATTTGCACGGCGTTATCGACAACCCGACCTAAAACTTCACTCGAGAACAATTTCGCAATGGATGCCTCAACGCGAGCGTCTTCGCCTCTATCGGCCTTCCAGGCTCCATCCCATATTAACCACCTCGTCGCGCGCAACTCTACTTCCGCGTCGGCTAACATCCATTGGACCGCCTGTCGTTTGCTGAGGAGTTCTCCGAACGTTTCTCTTTCTTTCGCGTACGCGATTGCCATTCTGTGAGCAGCCAAGGAAACACCCAAATTGGCTGCAGAGTAGGGAAAACGAGCCTTCGTGAGCAGATCAAAACACAGGTATAGTCCTTGTCCTTCTTCCCCTATCATATTGGCTGCCGGAACGCGGCAATCTTCGAAAGATACCTCGTTTGGCAAGGATACGGTGCGGATTGTGCGAAAAGGTCTAGCTGTGAAACCTGGGGTGTCCTTATCTATGATAAAGCAGCTGATGCCTTTCCTCCCCTTCGTAGGATCTGTCCGGACGAACACGACGCCCCAGTCTGCTTCGTGCGCGTGGGAAATGAATATTTTTGAACCGTTGATAACCCAACTGTCTCCGTCTCGGACCGCTCGTGTCCGAATTGCGCCTGCTGGGTCGGATCCTCCACTCGGTTCTGTAATAGCAAAAAACGTGTAGGTACCATTTTTTAGCGTTGGGACTGCGTATTTTTCGATTTGGCCCTGATTGCCTGCGTAGATAGGATTCGGTGGGTAGCGACCAAACGTACCACAGCCCGGGTTGTATAACCCCATTCGGTGTTGGGACATTTCTTCTAGGGCAACGGACATTGCAAAGGTATTCATGCCTCCACCGCCGTACTGGGTGGGAGCACCGAGGCACCACAAGCTAGCTGCCTTCGTCTTTGCGGATAGACGATTGTATACTTCGGTAGGAAGGTCCGCAGCGTCGGGGTCGACCGCTTGTTCGGCTGGAAGAATTTCATCGCGAACAAAACGACGGATTTGTTGTTGCAGCAACTTCAGTTCTTCTGGGAGGCTGTAGCCCGCGAAATTAGTCATTTAGAAAATTCCTCCCGTACGAAAGAAGTTGTGCGCCGAACAATATGCGCTCAATAGTCTCTAAGCCCGCGCTCTGAACTTCGGAAGTGTGACGTCTGGCGTTACATCATCAAATGTAACTTGGAGGGGTAAGTCGATTCTTAATTCACTCTCTTCCACGTCCGTTAGCCAGCTCAACATCCGCACCCCTTCCTCGAGTTCTACTATGACTGGGCTGTACGGAACTAGGTCTGCGAATTGTGGTAACATCGGTTGCATTGCCGTGGTCCATGAAAAGAGTTTGCCTTTGCCTGTCGAGGCGGCCCATTCCCAATCAAAGGAACCGCATTTCGCGCACATATCTCTCGGTATGTGGCGCCAAGTTTTACAATTGGTACACCGTTGGAATCGCAGCTCGTGTTTCTTGCAGTACCCGTAGAACTCGGCAGCGAAGCCCCGCATTTTTGGAACGGGTCTTGTATATTCGTTTTTCGCCATAATAAGGCTCTCCAATCTTAATTCTGCATCATCGGCGCAGGATAGCTAAACTTCCGTCGCCAAAGTCTCCCCAACCCGTAACTAGTCCGAGTTGGGCGTTTGCTACCTGTCGCTCACCGGCTTCGTGCCGGAGCTGCCGCGTCGCTTCAACGACGTGGTTGAGGCCCCACACGTGCGCTTCAGAATGTAATCCTCCGTGCGTGTTTAGTGGCAATTCGCCCTGAAGGTCAAAACGATCTGGTGTCGCATAATCTCCAACTTCTCCTCTTTTACACAGGCCAAGCGCCTCCATCTGTAAAAGCACGACGTAAGTGAAGCAATCGTAGATCTCTGCAAAATCGAGGTCCTTCAAATCTACTTCTGCCATCTTCAGAGCATTTGGTGTTGCAAAGCTCAGGCCGATTTTGAAGGGGTCTGGGCGAGCAGGTATGTCATCTGCCGGGTAGGGGTGGCCTTCCGCTACACCGGAAATATACACTGGATCGTGCGGCATATCGCTGGCGCGCTCGGCGGAGGTGACGATTACAGCGGCTGCTCCGTCCGTTTCTAGGCAACAATCAAATAATCTAAATGGCTTCGAAACCCACCGAGCATTTAAATAGTCCTCCATGTCTAGGGGGCGCCCTTGCATATAGGCCTTGTCATTCAACTGCGCATTTTTGCGAGAGTTGACAGCGATTGCGCCCAT
>CAYWPF010000029.1:0-18903 GCA_964460065.1 uncultured Enterobacteriaceae bacterium | reverse complement strand
CGGCTGTCCATTTATCCTGGCAAGACCGGTAATCTGCGAGGGCCCGTACAACGGAGCAATTTCGAAGAAGGATCCGTGATCCACGACGCAGTCTATGATTTTGCGCATTGAATAAGACCGACGCCGGTTGCGAGGTATAATATCTATCAGTTCTTCTTCTTGGCGATTCCGGTCGTCCGCGGCCGGCTCGAGAGGTGCTGGTTCCCAGACATTGGTGGGTAGGTAGCTGAGAAATCTTTGGATTTGCGCGAAGACACCAGGCTCATCTTCGGCAACATTATCCACAACCCCGCTTCGTAAATGTATGTCTGGGCCGCCTAACTCCTCTTTGGTGATTGGTTGTCCAAATGCCCGCTCTACCAGGGCTGGCCCGCCTATCATGACTTGTGATGAGCTGCGAGTCATTACAGAGAAATGTGATGCGACAAGGCGTGCGGCGGGAAGACCGGCGACGGCACCGAGGGCTGCAGAGGCAACCGGCACGGTGGCCATAGCCTGCATAACCGACATGAATCGCGGAGGAGCATTGACCGATTCCATATTTCCCGTGGTTTCGCTTTTATTGTTTCCGCGTGGGACGCTTCCGCCCCCGCCTTCCAGAAAGCGTATCAGCGGGAAACGATAGCGGCATGCCAGCTCTTCTGCCCAAACACTTTTCCGAAATCCTGCCGAAGAAGGGGAACCTCCTTTCAGCGTAAAGTCTTCGCCCCCAACTATGCATGGACGGTCACTTATCTTCCCAAAGCCAACCACGTAATTGGCCGGGGTAAATGATTTTAGTTCACCTTGTTCGTCGGTTTCTGAGCCGCCAGCAATCGGGCCTTGCTCTCTAAAAGATTCGTTGTCCAGTAAGTGATTTATCCGCTCTCTTACTGTTAACCGCCCTCGGTCGTGATGTTTCTGTATGGCCTCGGCCCCGCCCAGCTCTTGGGCGAATCCTTTACGCGCCCCGATCCCGGCCACTTCTTTTTCCCAGGTCATAGCATTTGTTCCTTCGTCTGTGACTGCCGCCTCACCAGTGAACTACCACATGTCTCCCGGCGCTCAATTGGATGAGTACGCTGCCGGCCTTGCGGAAATGTAGCCAGATATTTGGCTATTGAAGCGGAGAAAAGGAGGACGGTGCAACTATTTTATTCTCCTGGCTGATCAGAAATTCCTTAGTGTTCGGAGGCCATTCTGGGAGCTGTGCTGCGTCAGCCCTAACGCGGGAGCGCTCTTCCAGGCTCGCGTACGGCCAAATGTGTACAAATTTGTTGAGTTCGCCTACGTCACTAAACCAACAAGCCGTAAGCGGCGACAATTTTGTTCGAGATTCAATAGCGCTTTTCCAACGATCGATCACTACAGGTATAGCACCTGGTTTATAGTGATATGTGCGAATTTCGTACACGGGGCCAAGTTGTTTTGGTTCCAGCGGTTCCATGAACGGTGTAGGTATGAATATCTCCGATTTCATTTCTTCAATGAAATCGCCTATCGGCGGTGGCCAGGCCCCGCTCTTCATTGCCCCGGTTCTGGCTTCGACGCGTTGGTCAAGACTGTCATATGGCCACACGTGGATAATTTCGTTGAGCTGTCCCACTTCGGTATGCCAAAAAGCTCCAAGCTTTGAGAATTTTTCCCGTTCTCCGAGCCGCTCACCAAACACTTCCTCACATTGGGAAAGCGTACCAGGCCGCAGACGATAGGTCCGAACTTCATAAATCATACGTCTTCTCCTTGGACGTCTGTTCCTCACAGTAACGTAATTTTGTTTCGATACGTATCCTGTCCAGTTGTTTCCCAATGAACACTATATGCTCTTGGGGCTCAGGCAGTAAATCTACCCATTCCATATCGTAATCCCCACCGACAAACTGAAACATCCATTGCTCTTCCGAGTCCGTAAAGCGCACAAATCCTTTTGCACGCCATATGGTTTTCGGAAGCGTTCGCAACATATTCTCGAAACGCTCTCGGATCATGGGCGCCTCACATAAGACAGTTTGCGTGTGGAAATGGTCATGCAGTGATGCTTTGTCCCGAAGTAATCGGCTCTGTGTGCGCTTCTGGCGCCTTGCTAAAATAGTTTTGTAGTCCATCAAGCCTCGTTCGGTCTTGATAATATTCGCACGGGGATTCAGCTCTCGGACCCTTGCCTCGTACTCCTTGAGGGTGTCCGAATCTGCTAGGTCCCTCTTGTTTAATAACACGAAATCGGCCATTTCCGTCTGGCTCCGAATACCAGCGTGCAGTTCATCTGATAGTCGCTCAAAATTGATCGGATCTAAAATGGCGACCAGGGAGGCTAAGCAAACTAATGGTAGGACCTCTTCCTTTGTCGCTTGGTCGATTAGTTCTACGGGGTCCGCCAGGCCAGTGGCCTCGAGTAATATAACGTCTGGCTTCAACGCGGCGACGTCCTGCAAGGCGAGGCCTAAGGTTCCTCCGATCGTGCAGCAGATGCACCCATTGGTCATTTCCCGGACTGAATACCCTTGTCCTCTTAACAGTGTACCGTCGATGTTAATTTCTCCGTATTCGTTCATCATGATAGCGGGCTTCAGGCCATTGCCTAGACAATAATCGAGTAAGTGACGAAGGAATGTCGTCTTCCCACTGCCGAGAAATCCCGTGATCAGGTGTAATGGAATCCGGTGCTGGTTGGCCAATACGATACGCTCTTTTTCTTCTTCCATGAGTCCGTTAGTATTCCAGGATTACCTTGCCCGTGAAAGAGCTAGGCGGAAGTACCTTATTAGCGGCGTGGCCCTTTGGTCCCGTGTGCGTCGTAAGTTGAGTTTGACCAAATGATACAAAAGAAGCGCCAAGATCTACAGCTGGGTATTTTTATGCCTAACTGTAGCAATATGTACTCGATAAGTACTTATCGTCAGGAACCGGACGAATGGCCCTACGAGACCAATAAAATGATAGCCCAAGCCGCAGAGGCTGCGGGCTTCGATTTTCTCTTTCCGGTTAGTAGATGGCGCGGCTTTGGTGGAAAGACTAACTTCCTTGGCCTTTCTTTAGAAACGATGACGTGGGCTTCTGCTCTCCTTGCGGAGACAAGCCGGATCGCTGTCTATTCAACCGTCCACGTTCCAGTTTTCCATCCCCTCGTAGTGGCGAAGATGGGGGCGACGTTGGACCATATCGGTGAAGGGCGTTGGGGTCTCAACCTTGTTAGCGGATGGAGCAAGGAAGAATTTGGAATGATGGGCGTCGATATCCTACCCCATAGTGAGCGGTACGCTCGGACGAGCGCATTCGTTGAAATTTTGAAAGGATTATGGACCCGGGAGCCCGGTACATTTAATTATGACTGCCCATGGTACAACATACAGGGGGGATACGTTATGCCCCAGCCTGTTCAGGCACCGCACCCACCAATTGTGAACGCTGGTACGTCCGATGATGCGAGGGAAATGGTCGCCCGCTTGTGCGATTGGGCATTTATTAGCCCTCCCTCTCTGGAGGATGTAGGGCAATTGACTAGGGGTATAAAATCCAGGGCGAGGGAATTTGACCGTGAGGTGAAGTGTGCAGGGTATGCCTTTATCTTATGGAGAGATACGGAAGAGGAGGCTCGTGACGAGTGCCGAGCAATTCTTGAACACATGGACGTAGAGGCCACGAGTAACTGGGCCAAGGGCCTAGGCTTGGGCAGCGGCTCGTTTGACAAATTTACTCTAGAAATGCTTGCTCTTGGTGGGGGAGCAGTTCCTATCGTTGGTACTGCTGAGCAGTGCGCTCTTGGACTTAAGAGAATGTATGAGTTCGGAATGGACGGTGTGTTGGCCTGCTTTTTTTCGTATTACGACGATACCGTCCGTTTCGGCAAGGAGATAGTCCCTTTGTTGCGCCAAATGGGCACAGTGCGGTAAGGATTCCTTGGAAGAAAGCAGACCGACAGAAGTAGAATCAGGACTGCGCCCGGGGACCGGTATTACTGAAGAAAATCATTGGGGCCTTACCGGGTATTGTTCCAGGGTAGCAATACAGAAGTAAAGAAAGCGCGACCAGGCAATGACCAGTAAAGGTAATGAGACTCTCTTTCTTGTAGATGGTTCCGGCTACACGTTTCGGGCATACCACTCGTTGCCTCCACTTACACGTTCGGATGGAACACCTGTCAATGCTGTTCTCGGTTTTGTCATTATGCTGATGAAACTTATTGACGACCTCGCTGATAACGAGCACTTGGCCGTAATATTCGACACAGCACGCAAAACGTTTCGTAACGATATTTACCAAGCTTATAAGGCTAATCGTACCGAGCCGCCGGACGATCTTATTCCCCAATTCCAACTGATTCGTGAAGCAGTTGAGGCATTCAATATTCCTGCGGTTTCGAAGCAGGGCTACGAGGCAGACGATCTGATCGCCACGTATGTGCGATTGGGAAAATTGTCGGGCATAAGAACTGTGATTGTTTCATCTGACAAGGATTTGATGCAACTGATCGGTCCTGGCACGTCCATGTGTGATCCGTCTTAGAATATTGAAATAGGACGCGCTGAAGTTGTAAAAAAGTTTGGAGTCGGACCAGAAAAAGTAGTGGATGTTCAATCGCTTGCCGGCGATTCTGTGGATAATGTTCCAGGAGTCCCGGGTATCGGTGTTAAAACGGCCGCTATTCTCATTAATGAGTACGAAGATCTGGATACCCTTCTTGACCGGGCACACGAGATTAAACAGCCGAAGCGCAGGGAGAGTTTAATCGAGCACGCCGATTTAGCGAGAGTCTCGCGCAAACTCGTGAGGCTTGATGAGAATGTTCCAGATATAGAAGCGTTGGAATCACTACTTGGCCACCGGACGGACGACGCGACATTGTTGAAATTTCTTGAGGCGCAAGAGTTTAAGAACGTGATTTCGAGGGTTCGCAGCCGGTCTGGCATTGAAGCGGCGGATACAGCAGCTGTGGAGGAGGTGGGATCCGAAATCAACACGGAAGTAGGTACTCTTGCGTCAATTAAGGCGGTCCAGGCGTGGGTGAAGGACGTGGTCCAGACAGGCGAAATATCTATGGCAGTTCAAACCGATACCCCACACTACATCAACGAAGAGGTGGTCGGCTTTGCGATGTGTAGTGATCGCCAGCGAGCGGTCTATGTTCCGGTAGGGCAGGGAGATTGCACGGCGGAGAATCTGTTTCGGACGCTTGAACCGTTGTTTCGGGATCCCAGCGTTGCGAAAATAGGATGTGATATAAAACGGGATCTGGTTTCTTTGGGGAAACACGGTACCGACGTCGGACCATTTGACGATGTACAGTTAATGGCATTTTCTCTCCAAGGTGTAACACACACCGGGACGCTCGAGGAAATAGCACAACGGTGGCTGAGCCTGACACTTCCACGGTTCCAGGATGTTGTTGGATCTGGGAAAAGCACCGTGCCATTCAGCCAAATCCCCACCGAAACAGCGGCGTCGTACCTGTGCGGGCGCGTGGTCGCCGCATTACGGGCGTATTGGATTCTCAAGACAGAGTTGGTGCGGTGTCGTGTGGCGACGGTGTATGAGCGCGTGGAAAAGCCTACTATCGCTGTGTTGAGTACCATGGAAAGAACGGGTATCCGGGTCGACGGTCAAGCATTGGAAATGATCGGACAAGAACTTGCGGGAGAAATGGCAAGGTATGAAACAGAATGCTACGAACTCGCAGGCCAAAAATTTAATCTCGGTTCGCCCCAGCAAGTAGGTCAAGTCTTGTTTGAAGAATTAGGTTTAAAAGGGGGAAAGAAAGGAAAGAGCGGTTCGTATTCAACGGACGCGGCTGTCCTCGACAAACTAGCTGGCCAGGGCCATCTGATTGCCGAAAGCCTTTTGTCGTGGCGCCAATTGAGTAAGCTTAAAAGCACCTACACGGACGCGTTGCCAGAGCACATCGACCCCAAGACGGGACGGGTTCATAGTAGGTTTGCTATGGCTGCTGCCTCTACCGGAAGGCTCTCGTCGGTAGACCCAAATTTAATGAACATTCCCATCCGCACGGAGGCAGGCAGGAAGATCCGCAAAGCCTTTGTTCCTGCACCAGGGAGTGTTTTCGTTTCTATGGATTACTCGCAGATCGAATTAAGGATTTTGTCCCACATCGCCGACATAGAACCCATGCTAGAAGCCTTTTGTAATGACGAGGATATTCACGCGAAAACGGCGGCAGAAACCTTCGGTGTTGACCTGGAGTCGGTCACCTCTGAGCAGCGAAGGAAGGCCAAAGCAATTAACTTTGGTATCATCTATGGCCAGAGTGCGTTTGGTCTTGCTCGGCAATTAGGGATTCCGCAGAGAGAGGCCAAAGCATATATTGAGAACTACTTCGAACGCTATCCAGGGATACGCGAGTATATGGAGATCACGAAGCAGTATTGTCAGGCCAACGGGGCGGTCCGCACGCTCTTTGGTCGAAAGTGTCTGATCCCTGGAATCAACGACCGTAATCATTCGCGAAGGGGGTTCGCCGAACGTGCCGCCATAAATGCTCCAATTCAAGGGACAGGTGCCGACCTTCTTAAGCGCGCAATTTCACGCGTACCGGAGGCGTTAAGTCGGGCCGGGATTGCTGAGGAGGCTCGATTATTATTGACGGTGCACGATGAGTTACTTTTTGAGGTACGAGAAGAAGTGGCTGACAAACTCGTTGCTCTTGTCCGGCCCTTGATGCAAGACGCGGGAACGCCCGCCGTGACGTTTAGGATACCCTTAGTCGTTGATGCGGGGTCAGGGAAATCGTGGGCGGAGGCACACTAATACTTTTATGAAAATCGCTACTTGGAATGTGAATTCTATCCGAGTTCGCACCCCACACTTGATCAGATGGCTTGAGAGCGCTTCGCCGGACGTGGTGTGCTTGCAAGAGACAAAAGTGACGGACGAGCAATTTCCCGAAAAGGTATTGTCGGAGTGCGGTTATCACAGTGTGTATACCGGTCAAAAAACTTATAACGGGGTCGCTATTTTGGCAAAAGAGAAAGCCAAAGTCGAAGAGGTCAAATTGCCCGGTGGAGACGGCGACGCAGAAGCGCGTTACTTACAGGTCAAGATCAACAACGTCCGTATCGGGTCAATTTATTTGCCAAATGGCAACCCGACCGATGGGCCGAAGTTCCCGTACAAGCTTTCTTGGATGCGGCGGCTCGTAGACCATGCCCAAGAATTGCTTCGATTCGAAGAGCCGCTTGTTCTGTGCGGGGATTACAATATTTGCCCGACTAATGAGGACACATACGACCCGGAAGGATTAGCCGAAGATGCCGTTTGTCAACCGCTTTCCAGACAGTTGTATAGGGAACTGACCAATAGCGGTTTTGTGGATGCTTTAAGGGTATTCAACTCGGCGCCTGACCTCTACACCTATTGGGATTACCAGGCGGGGCGGTGGAACAAAGACCAAGGTCTGAGGATCGACCATTTCCTAGTTTCCCCTGAGGCTGCCGATCTGCTTGCTGCCGCCTCGGTGGACAAGGAGCCAAGAGGCTGGACCAAGCCGTCGGACCACACCCCTGTTGTGTGCGAGTTTGATCTTGGTGGCCTCCTTTGAGTTGAACGACAGGTCTTCGTATGTTTTGACCCGCGTATCGCGTCTAACAATGTCACTTTTCGAAACGGTGCTGAAGGCGATAGCGCGGCGTGGTCTAATACACGAACCAGCGCAAGTTGTTGGCTACACCCGGTCGGTTGCAACCGCGACGCCGATCTCTCTCGCCTGGCGTTCTAACAATTGGTCGCGAATCTGCGCAGCCGTTTCGAAATCAAGTTGTCTCGCCGCATCGGTCATAGCCGCGTGTAACTCTTCGTTGCTTCTCGGGTCTTCATCGGGCCGCAAACCATCGTTCTCCGGTGCCATATTACCAGTGTACTTAAGCAGCGGGGCCGACAGTCCCTTTTTGATAGTTTTCGGAGTGATGCCGTGTTCTTTGTTGTACAATAGCTGTGCCGTTCTCCGTCGGTCTGTTTCGGCAAGGGCCTGACGCATGGAACCAGTGGTACGATCGGCATAGAGAATTGCGCAGCCATTGACGTGCCGGGCGGCCCGGCCGATGGTTTGGATCAAGGAGGTCACAGACCGCAAATAACCCTCTTGATCTGCATCTAGCACCGCCACGAGCGAAACTTCTGGTAGATCTAGGCCTTCGCGCAAGAGATTGATTCCCACCAACACGTCGTACGTGCCTTTTCGCAGATTTCGAATGAGTTCTACCCGCTCCAACGTATCAATGTCCGAATGGAGATATCGAACCCGGAGTCCTAATTGTGCATAATAATCGGTCAACTCCTCTGCCAGTCTCTTTGTCAGGGTTGTAATCAGGACTCGTTCGTTTCTTGTTATTCTCGACCTAATTTCTGTGAGCAAATCTTCTACTTGTGACTCCGCTGGCCGAACCAATACCCTGGGATCTGGCAGGCCTGTTGGACGGATGAGCTGTTCTATGACCTTATGATTCGCTAACTGAATTTCGTATTTCCCAGGTGTTGCCGAAACATGGATACATTGACTTAACTTTGTCTCGAATTCTTTAAAACTGAGGGGACGATTATCCACTGCGGAAGGCAGCCTAAATCCATGATCTACCAGATTCTGCTTACGCGACACGTCGGCACGATACATTCCACCTATTTGCGGTATCGTTACATGGCTTTCATCTATGAAAGTCAGATAGTCCTTCGGAAAATAACTCAGGAGTGTATGCGGCGGCTGTCCAGCTTGGCGCCCGTCAATGTGGCGCGAATAGTTTTCAATCCCCGGGCACACCCCCATTTCCCTTAGTAGAGCGAGATCGTACAAGGTGCGTTGTTTCAACCGCTGGGCCTCAAGGACCTTCCCTTCGTCGTTTAGTTGTTTGGTCCGCTCCGATAATTCCCTCTCGATAGAGAGAATTGCCGATTTTAGCCGGTCCGCGTGCGTAACGTAGTGACTGGCCGGGTAGAAGGCGATCTTGTCTATTCTTCGCACTGCCTTTCCTCGGAGCGGGTCGATAACGGATATTCTTTCGACCAAATCGCCGAAGAATTCAAGGCGTACTGCGTGTTTGTCTTCATATGACGGGAACACGTCTATCGTGTCTCCTCTGACTCGAAATGTGCCCCTATGAAAATCTTGGTCTCTGCGTTCATACTGGATGGATATCATTCGCTGAATGAATGTTTCGCGGTCGACCTGCGAGTTTTCTTCTACAAATACGATGAGGTCAAAATAGGACTCCGGTGATCCGAGCCCGTAAATGCATGAAACACTAGCGACAACGATAACGTCTCGCCGGTCCAGCAACGCTTTGGTTGCTGAGTGCCGCATCTTGTCAATCTCGTCGTTTATCGCAGAATCCTTGGCTATGTAGGTGTCGCTCTGTGGTACGTATGCCTCGGGTTGATAGTAGTCGTAGTAACTTACGAAATATCGTACCGCGTTGCGGGGAAACACTTCTCGGAATTCGTTATAAAGCTGGGCGGCTAGGGTCTTATTTGGCGCCATCATGAGGACCGGGCGCTGCATTCTAGCGATAACGTGCGCTATCGTGAAGGTTTTCCCAGACCCTGTAACCCCTAACAAAACTTGTGAACGAGCCCCCAGTCCTAGAGCCTCGCAGAGCTGTTCGATAGCGGTCGGTTGATCTCCTTGCGGGTTTTGTTCCGAAACTATTGCAAAGTTCATTTATTAAAGTGGCCTTCCAATTTTCAAAACACACGAAAAACACCCCAAGCTCAACGGGCAGAAAGACGTTCGTGCACTTGTATACATGGTTACTAGGTGTCTTTCCGATTGTGCAAGACTAACCCCGCTCCCTTGCGCGATACGGAAAAGGGTGGCAGCCAGTTGCCGGGTAAGAAGCGTCTTTTAGAACACACATCGCGGTTATAATTTATAAAAACCTGCTATTTCAACGTTGTACAAGGACTTTCGCTTTTTGTTCGCCTATGTTAGAATTGGGGCATGTTGAGTAACAGTCTGGCCGGAACAAAAAAGAAGGGCCGAGCATCCCTCAGTAATCAGGATGGGCGGTACGAGTCGTTGGTTCACGTAGAGGAGGACGACGGGTGGTACAGAGAATCAAAAACAGTTGCCGTTCCGACTAAGCTCTTAGTGGATACAACAAAGAGTGTCATTACCTATAACGTGTCTCCCGACGTCCCGTTTGACAGGTCAATAAATCCATATAGAGGGTGTGAGCATGGATGTATTTACTGTTTTGCCCGGCCGACACATACATTCCTTGGTTTTTCGGCTGGGCTGGATTTTGAGACAAGGATTCTCTACAAACCCAACGCTAGCCAACTGCTAAAAGCAGAACTCGCAAATCGTCAGTATTCCTGTGCCCCAATTGCCCTTGGTGTGAATACTGACGCTTATCAACCCGCGGAGGAACAACTTGAGCTGACGAGGCAGGTGCTTCAATTGTTGAGATCCTGCAAACATCCGGTGTCTATTGTGACGAAGTCGTCACTGATCGTGCGTGACGTTGATCTTTTGTCTGAAATGGCGGAGGACAACCTGGTGAATGTCTATATTAGTCTTACGACCCTTGATTCGCGGCTCAAAAAAATTCTGGAGCCGCGTGCAGCTGCGCCTGCCAAACGCCTCAAAACGGTCGAAAGGCTTGTGGCGGCGGGGGTGCCTGTCGGCGTGATGGTGGCACCAGTGATACCAGCCATTAATGATAGTGAAATAGAGGCAATTTTGGATGCCGCATCCCGTTGCGGAGCAGAAAGTGCAGGTTATGTGCTTCTCCGATTGCCAAACGAACTTCCAAAGCTTTTTGATGAATGGCTAGAATGCCACTTTCCTGAGAGAAGAAAGCATGTTCTAAATCTGGTTTCCTCAACGCGGGGAGGAAATCTCTACGATTCCTCCTATGGCCGCCGCATGTGGGGCACTGGGGCATACGCCCAAATGATCGCGCGGCGGTTTCAAATAGCGAGTAGGCGGTCGGGCCTTGTCGAAAAACGAAATTATCTCCGATCGGATTTATTCACACGGCCGGCTACGGACGGTCAGATGGAGTTGTTTTCACATGGGTAAAAGTACTTGGAGTCTTTTTTGTTTATTCGTGGTTTTTTTGAGCACATTAGGGCTGCACTACCTGCCAGTGCCCGCAGGTCTGAACGATTTTGATCGATTTGTTATTGCGGAAAGAATAAGACGCTCATCGGGGGAATGCAGCAGAGTGACCGACGTCTATATCCGGGAATTCTGGTCCGATGCACAGAAATTTGAAGTACACTGTGGAGGTGGATTTCGTTATACCCGGCAAATGAATGAAGCCGACCCTAGTGTTTACGTTTCAGACGTACTGCGGAAATATTCGAGCGTGGACGAGCGTTTTCGCCGCCGTCCCTGACAAATCGCGTCTTGTCGGCTGACTTGATGCTCGAGGTCTTACAGTTTTGAGGCGCGGGGAAAATGTCGGTTCTTCCGGTCTAATTGTTACGGCTTTTTCTTGACTCGGTCGGCGTGTCAGTGGTAGGTGAGGGAATCTGGTTGCTCCGGCTCGATAGTTTCCGGTTCGACGTGGCGTCCCGTGGGTGCTGTCTGGCGTTGGGTACGTATGAAAAAAAAAAGTTTGGCACTGGAAGTGTCGCGTATACGTGAGGAACTCAATAAACATAACCATCGGTATTATGTCATAGATGAGCCTACTATTTCCGATACCGAGTATGATGAATTATTCAGGCGACTGATCGATTTAGAGGCAGCGAACCCCGAATTTCGTGACCTTTCTTCGCCTACACAGAAGGTTGGGGCACCACCACTCGAAGAATTCGCTCAAGTAAGTCATCATTTTCCAATGTTGTCGCTGGCTAATGTTACATCAGAAGATGAAGTAGAAGAATTTGACGACCGAATCCGCCGCCAATTGGGAAGTGAAGGACTAATCGAATATGTGGTGGAGCCAAAAATAGACGGCGTAGCAGTGGAAATCGTCTACGAAGAAGGAAGGCTGGTCGTCGGGTCAACCCGAGGTGACGGGAGTACGGGCGAGGATGTTACTGCAAATCTCAGAACCATCCGTTCAATACCGCTTATTCTTCATCGGGCCGCCGACACTAAAGTCCCATCCTTGTTAGAATTACGTGGGGAAGTGTTTCTTCCAAAGGAGGCTTTTCGATTCTTGAATCGAGATAGGGAGAGAGAAGGGCTTCCTCAGTATGCCAATCCACGCAATGTAGCAGCGGGTTCACTTAAACAGCTCGATTCTGCTGTGACGCGGGCGCGGCCGCTCGATTTCTTTTGCTATGGATTTGGTCAAATTCAGGGTGCTTCTCTGCCAACTTATTGGCACTTACGCTCGGCCGTTCATGGGTGGGGAGTAAAACCCGTTCCGAAGGGACGCGTTTGTTCTACTCTCAGAGATATCTTTCTTGTGGTTCAGGAGTTACAGACCAATCGGGCGGCACTCCCTTATGAAATAGATGGGGCGGTGATTAAGGTCAACGAACTCTCTCAACAGATGCTCCTGGGCCAGGTGTCGAGGTCACCTCGTTGGGCTACTGCCTTCAAGTTTCCGGCGGCACGAGCTACCACCTGCGTACAAAATATTACCGCCAGCGTCGGGAGAACCGGGACGCTCACGCCCGTTGCCGAATTAGAGCCCGTACACGTCGGCGGCGTAACGGTAAGAAATGCATCCCTTCACAACATGGACGAGGTCGAACGCAAGGACGTACGTATAGGCGATTGCGTGATAGTAGAGCGAGCGGGCGATGTGATCCCTTACGTTGTCGAGGTTGTTTTTGAACAACGGACCGGTCAGGAATGTAAATTTGTCATGCCGACGACCTGTCCGGTCTGTGGCGCGAGAGTCCAACGAGAACAGGGCGAGGCAGCGTTTCGGTGCTCTGGGCTTGGCTGCAAGGCTCAGCTCAAGGAAACTTTGAAATTCTTTGCGGGCCGAGGCGGGATGGACATAGAAGGGTTAGGTACGAAGATAATAGAGCAGCTCGTTGACAAGGACCACGTCCGGGACATTGGTGATCTCTATTCTTTGAAACTCGATCAAATACTCTCTTTGGAGCGGATGGGCGAGAAGTCGGCGCAAAACCTCATGGAGGCGATGGAGCGAAGTAAAACGACGACACTACAACGTTTTGTGACATCCTTGGGCATTAGGCATGTCGGGGACGCTACCGCCCGACAGTTGTCGGAGCATTTTGGCGACTTGGAAACCGTGATGGCTGCCAAAAAAAACGACTTGGAGCAAGTGGACGACATCGGTCCGGAGGTCGCTGCAAGTGTTGCAGGGTTTTTCAAGGAGCCGCAGAACCGAGATGCCGTGGAGAAACTTCTCCTGTCCGGAGTGATATTCCGTAGAATGATGGTTCCGGCGGGTGGCCGACTTGCCGGCCAGAGATTCGTTCTTACCGGGACACTCGCAGCTATGTCACGGATCGAGGCCCGTGCGAAACTCGAAGCGGAGGGTGGAAAAATAGTATCTGGGGTCTCTGCAAAGACGACGGCCGTAATCGCTGGAAATGATCCGGGCTCCAAGCTCGAGAAGGCGAAGAAAATGGGAGTTCCCATTATTAGCGAAAAAGCATTTCTCCGTCTGATAGGGCTAGATGCCGATTAGTGTTAAACGGTTCTTGCCTACGTTGCGTTCCAGCAGAATCAGTTAGGATGGACCTGGCGATTGTTCCGGTACGTTACGGCCTTAATGTGCACATTTTTGAGTAGGCGAGCAAATGCCCGAATTGCCCGACATCACGGTCTATACAGAATGCCTGGCCGACCGAATTGTAGGAAAGGAACTAAGAGAGACCGAGATAATCAATCCGTTCGTTCTCCGAACCGTGGTGCCTCCGGTGGCTATGTTCTCGGGTCGGAAAACGCGAGAGGTGAGACGGTTGGGCAAACGTATTGTTTTAGGATTTGATGATGAAATGTTCTTAGTCATCCATTTGATGATCGCTGGACGATTACTTTGGAGGCCGGCGGGTGTAAAAGTCGGTTCTGGGCGGACCATGGCCGTACTCAGGTACAATACCGGAACTATTCTGTTCAGAGAGCTCAGCAAAAAGAAAAGAGCTTCTATTCATCTGGTCCAAGGAAATGACCAGCTTTCGGCGTTTGATTTTGGTGGACTCGAAATTTTGGAGGCCACTCTAAACCAGTTTCGGGAGCGCCTTCATAACGAAAATCATACCCTGAAGAGAACTCTTACGGATCCACGGATTTTTAGTGGGGTTGGAAACGCTTATTCTGACGAGATCTTACACCGGGCTCGGCTGTCGCCCATTCGACAGAGTCAGTCGCTCACGTCGGATGAGGACGAAGTGTTATTTCATGCTTCTAGGGACACGCTTCAGATATGGACCGATAGCTTGCGGGAAGAGGTTAAAGATGGATTCCCCGAGCATATCACTGCGTTCCGCCCGGAAATGGCTGTACACGGCCGTTATCGAAATCCGTGTCCCGACTGTGGAGCGCCCGTACAGAGGATAGTTCATGCGGAAAACGAGGTCAATTATTGTCCGGGGTGCCAGACGGATGGAAAAATTCTCGCTGATCGATCTATTTCGCGACTGCTCAAAAAGAACTGGCCCCGAGATCTCAATGAATTGGAACTTCGTGGCCTGGGGTCACGTTGAGAGGAAGTATAAAAACAGCTAGTCCCGAAGGTAATGTGTTTACTATCTTCAAGTGGCGACGAAACGGGGGTAATCTAAAAAAACGCCCGATTCCCCAGACGTCTACAGACCAAGAACATCAGCGTAGGTTCTCGTGCGACCCTTATACAAAGGTTATTAGGAATAGGTCCTTTCTGGAAAAATCTCTTTTTGTGGAGAAACCGTTGCGGCATGCCTGACTAGAAAGAAATAGGAAAGACAAGAAAGACTCTATAGGGAGTATGTATGGCTATTAAGGAAGGAGTGCGCGCACCAGGGTTTATGCTTTATGACCCGACCGGTGCGAAAGTTGCGCTGAAAGATTTCAAAGGGACGAATTTAATTGTTTATTTTTATCCGCGGGATGCGACGCCGGGGTGTACAAAAGAGGCGTGCGCTTTTCGCGATCTCATGGGCGAGTTCAGTGAGCTTCGATTCAGCGTTGTCGGAATATCCCCAGATAACTCTAGCTCACACCAAAGATTTATATCCGCGCAAGCATTGAACTTTCTTCTCCTTAGTGATCCTGAAAAGACGGTTATGGCTAAGTACGGAGCGTTTGGAGAAAAGATAATGTACGGAAAAAAAACTATGGGCGTTATACGTTCTACGGTCTGGATTGGGCCGGATGGAAAAGTCCTGAAACATTGGAGAAGAGTGGCAAAGGCAGCCGATCATCCTGCGAAGGTACTAGAGTTCGTGCTCGCGCAGTAGCGACTTAACGGAGAAGCACTGATTTGTGTTTGGAAACCTTGGATTATAGCCTCGATAACGTTGCGTCGTTGATCAGGATTTGCGAGTATACCTCAGCTCCGAGGTATGAGTGCAATCCCGTTCTTGTGAGAATGCGAAACTAGGGAACCTATTAAATGATGCCTAGCCCTCCGGATCTTCACAGGAGACTTTTCCACCCCTTAGTGGCTGATTGGTTCGATGAAACTTTCGGAACGCCTACTCCAGTACAAACAGAGGGGTGGGAGTCCATTTACTCCGGCGAAGACACCCTACTGGCTGCGCCTACCGGTTCTGGAAAGACTTTTGCTGCTTTTGCATGTGCTATTGACCGATTGGTTCGTGCGTCGGTGGCGGACCACCTGGAGGACAGAACTTATGTCCTTTACGTTTCTCCTCTCAAGGCACTTGGGAATGACATTGCGAAAACGTTGCAGCAGCCTTTGCGCGGTGTGCAAGAAATGGCGAAAAATAGTCCTTACGCTGTGCCGCAGATTCGGCATGGTGTCCGTACCGGCGACACGCCTACGAAGGATCGGCAACGGCACCTCAAACGTCCTCCACATATTTTTGTAACGACGCCGGAATCTCTTTATATACTGCTAACCGCTGAGAAGAGTCGGGCAATCCTTGACCAAGTCGAAACCGTGATAGTCGATGAAATACATGCCGTAGCAGGCGATAAACGCGGCCTTCATTTGGCACTTACTCTTGAGCGCTTGGATGCACTGGTTGGGAAAAAGGTTCAGCGGATTGGTTTGTCTGCCACTCAACGGCCCATCTCGGAGATTGCTCGGCTGCTTGTAGGGCAGGATCGTTGCATTCATTCCACGCCTCAGTGCACGATTGTCGATGTTGGACACAAGCGGGAATTGGACCTTTCTGTTGCGACTCCAGATATCGAGCTCGGCCCTATTGCCTCCCATGAGATCAGAGATGAAACGTATGACCGTCTCGTTCGGTTGGTCGAAACCCACCGGACTACCATTGTCTTTGCTAACACTCGACGCCTTGTAGAACGTGTTGCTCACGCGCTTAGTGAGCGGCTTGGTAAGGATAAGGTAGTTGCACATCATGGGAGCATGTCCCGTACCGCACGGTTGAGTGCTGAGGAAAACCTGAAAAACGGCCTCGTGCCGGTCATAGTAGCCACTGCCTCGCTCGAATTGGGAATCGATGTGGGGCATATTGATTTGGTCTGTCACCTTGGTGCGCCTCGTTCCCTGGCTGCGCTGCTTCAGCGCGTTGGTAGATCCGGACATTTTCTTGGCGCCGTCCCAAAGGGCATCATTTTCCCTTTTACCCGGGACGATTTGGTGCAGTCTGCCGCGGCAGTGTGGGCCGTCCGTGCCGGGCACCTCGATCGCATCCAGGTCCCAGAAAATGCGCTCGATATACTCGCCCAACAGATAGTCGCACTCGTTGCCTCTCACGATGAAGTGACAGAAGAATTTGTGTGGTCTTTAGTACGAAAAGCATATCCGTACCATACTCTGCAAAAAGAAGATTTCGATGCAGTTCTCCGAATGTTGGCGGACGGCGTATCGACCCGACGAGGAAGGCGATCGGCTCATATTCATTTTGATCGTGTGAACAAGATATTGCGCCCTCGAAGGGGTGCCCGTCTCGCGGCGATTACTTGCGGCGGTGCGATTCCAGATGTTGCTGATTATAGAGTCATTCAAGAGCCCAATGAGACCTTCGTAGGCACTGTTAATGAGGACTTTGCAATCGAAAGTCTTGCAGGTGATATTTTTCTACTTGGTAATAGTTCATGGCGAATTCGCCGCGTTGAGAATGGGCGCATCCGTGTGGTCGATGCTCAAGGCGCGCCTCCGAGCATTCCTTTTTGGCTGGGGGAGGCGCCCGCCAGAACTTATGAACTCTCTAACGCGGTGTCGAGTTTGAGAGAGGCAGTAGCCGGGCACCTACCGGACAATGCTGCTGCGCAGCATTGGCTGATAAAAGAGATCGGCCTAACAGAATGGGGAGCGAGGCAGATCACAGAATACATATTAGACACGGTAGCAATTCTCGGCGCCGTCCCCACCGGTGAGCGAATGGTAGTCGAACGATTCTTTGACGAAGCCGGAGGAATGCAACTAGTCATACATTCGCCTCTTGGGGGTCGGATCAACAGAGCGCTTGGCTTGGCTTTGAGGAAGCGGTTCTGTGTTTCTTTCGACTTCGAACTCCAGGCTGCGGCGACCGATGATGGGGTGGTGATTTCGCTCGGTGAGCAACACAGCTTTCCTTTGGAATCTGTTTTTTCAATGGTCTCTTCGAACACAGTCAAAGCCGATTTGGTGCAAGCTGCACTGCAGTCTCCGATGTTTACCAACAGATGGCGTTGGAACAGCACGCGTGCGCTCGCATTGTTAAGGCACGCGGGAGGGAAACGCGTGCCCATGCCATTGCAACGTATGCGAGCCGACGACCTATTGGCGGCTGTGTTCCCAGAACAGGCGGCGTGTGGAGATAATCACCCTGGCCCGGTTGCGCTGCCGGCGCATCCCCTGGTCGATGAAACGAATTCAAATTGTCTTTTTGAAGCGATGGACTTTCCGGGACTCAAGAAACTGTTAGAGAATGTCCGTTCCGGCTCCACCGAAACCGTTGTTGCCGAGACACCTAATCCTTCCCCTATGTCGCACGAGATACTCAACGCAAACCCCTATGCATTTCTTGATGACGCTCCCCTTGAGGAGCGTCGTGCACGGGCAGTGTCATTACGACGCGTTGACCCTACTATTGCTAATGGCATAGGGGCACTCGACCAGAATGCTATCGATGAGGTGAAGAACCAAGCATGGCCCGAGGTTCGGTCCGCCGAAGAACTGCACGACTTGTTACTCACCCTGTGCATCTATCCGACGCACGAGATGCCGCCATCGTGGGGCGGTTACGTAGACGAGCTAAGGGGGTCTGGGCGCCTGTGCCTGTTTGAGACCAGTACTAGCAAGAGTTTCGTAGCGCCAACCGAGCGGCTCGAAGTTGCTAGCGTTGTGTATCAATTTCAGCTCTCTGCTTCTGTGGCGGTTGAAGAATCCGATTACGGCGGGTCGGAGGAGCCAGTGGTCCAAATTATTCGGGGATGGATGGAATGTTTGGGACCAACTAGCGGTGAGGAGTTATCCACCAAACTGGAAATTTCCCTTTTAAAGGTGAATGCGGCGTTGTTCCGGTTGGAATCTCTAGGGACGGTTTTACAGGGAGTATTTCGTTCTGGGCGTTCCGGCGTGGAATGGTGTGACCGGGGTTTGTTGTCCCGCATTCATAGGCGCACGATCCAAGGATTGCGGAAATCCATAGAGCCGGTGTCGCCGGCGCACTTTATGCGGTTTCTGTTCAAATGGCAGCATCTGGAAGAAGGTACACACCTTCATGCCGAGGCAGGAATAAGGGAAGTCCTATCTCTGTTTCAAGGGCTTGAATTGCCGGGTCCGAGTTGGGAAGAGACGATATTGCCGTCGCGTGTCGTAAATTACGATCCGGAGGACCTGGAGCGTTTGTGTCTTGCCGGAGAGGTGATGTGGGGAAGACTCGGCCTAATTGATGAAAAAACGGTACTAGGGCGAGGCCGGA
>CAYWPF010000028.1:0-4568 GCA_964460065.1 uncultured Enterobacteriaceae bacterium | reverse complement strand
ATCAGACGATTGTCGCTGACATCAAGAAGTTTGCAGTCGGGAAATCGACTGCGGTCGTGTCGACCATAAATGGGGATTCGAATGTCCCGTTCTACAAAGAACTTGCAAATCAGGGGCTCAAGGCGGAGGATATTCCGGTAGTGGCTTTCTCGGTTGGGGAAGAGGAACTACGGGGTATTGATACCGAGCCTCTCGTCGGGCACCTCGCCGCATGGAATTACTTCATGTCGGTGGATACTCCGGAGAACAAATCCTTTGTTTCGAAATGGCAGGCTTATGTTAAGAAACACAACCTGCCTGGTGGAGACAAGCGTGTGACCAACGACCCTATGGAAGCCACCTACATAGGTATTCGTATGTGGGCACAGGCGGTCGAACAAGCTGGTACCACCGATATAGATGCCGTCCGCCAAGCCGTCGGGAATCAGGTAGTAAGAGCGCCTTCAGGCTTCGACATTGTCATGGACGCCAAAAACCATCACCTCCACAAGCCGGTATTGATCGCCGAAGTTCGTGAAGATGGCCAGTTCGACATCGTGTGGAATACAGAAGGGCCGGTCCGTGCTGACGCCTGGAGTCCCTTCATTCCAGACAGCGCAGAAAAGGTGGCCGACTGGACATACCCATGGGTCTGTGGTAACTGCACGGAGCCCAAATTCAGAAACTAAGCTTCGCGCGGCGGAGCAGGGTTAGCCATCGCTAGACGGACGTCGCCGCAGCCGGACACAGGCCAGGCCCCCAAGATAATGAAACATCGACTTGGGGCGGTATTTATACCGCCCCAAGGTGACCCCGCACTGCGGTAAGAACTAAAAAAGCGGAATGAAAGCCCGATCGCTCATTCTTTTGCTTGGTAGCTTTCTGTTACTCAGCACCCTGCCGGCAATCGGCGACGAATATACCCTCATGGATTCCCTGGGCCGACTTGGTGAGAAAAGTCGCAAAGAAATGAAGGAGGCGATTCAGGAACTGGGGAAGATCAACGATCCGGCCGCGTTACCAGCCCTACAAGCGCTTGGGAACCGCAGCCTCCGGATAGGCGCGAAGGGCAACTTATACATCGACAGCGAGTCCGGTCCCCTTGACGTATTGGGAAATCCAGCCCCGGGTATAGACGTTTCTGCGCTCCGCAAACCGCGCATTAATAACTCGATCAGGCGTACGCTACGCCCTATTATCGCTCAACTACAACTAGCCTCTCCGTCAGCTTCCGTGCGCCTCGCAGCCACCACGGAACTTACCAAACGTCCAAGGCCAGAAATGTTGGAACCCCTTCAAACCGCTCTCGACAGAGAGGAAAATGAAGAGGTGCAGAAGGCACTCGGGGTAGCCCTTGCGCAGATGCAGCTGCGTAGCCCTGTCAAATCCGAACGCCTCCGCGCAATTGAAATGATCGCGGATTCTGGCAATCTCGGGCTTCGGCCGCAACTCGAAGAGTTGCTTGAAATATCAGACGACGGGTCTTTCACAGAAAAAGAAGAAGACGTACGGAACGCTGCCGAAGAGACGCTCGCAAATTTCGAACGAAAACAACTCCTTATTAACGGTGTCGGAAACCTCTTTTATGGCATTAGTCTTGGTAGTGTTCTCCTCTTAGCTGCACTAGGACTTGGCATAACTTTTGGTCTTATGGGCGTCATCAACATGGCGCATGGTGAGATGCTGATGTTGGGAGCCTACGCCACATACGTCGTACAAGGCTTTTTTGCTGACTACCTCCCGAACTGGTTCGATTGGTACTTGATCATTGCCATTCCTGCTGCTTTCGTCGTCTGCCTTCTAGCCGGCATGATCCTCGAGCGCGGAGTCATACGCTTTTTATATGGGCGTCCGCTAGAGACCTTACTGGCCACTTGGGGTATCAGTTTGGTCCTAATACAGAGCGTACGGCTCATTTTTGGCGCACAAAATGTACAAGTCGCGAACCCGGCCTGGTTATCAGGCGGAACAGAGGTTTTGTATGGTGTTGTTCTCCCTTACAGTCGATTGGCCATCATACTCTTCGTTGCTCTCGTAGTTGGCCTAGTGTGGCTGATTCTCCAACGGACACAACTCGGACTTCAAGTACGCGCGGTGACCCAAAATAGGCCTATGGCCTCGTGCATGGGTGTCTCCGCGTCGCGCGTAGACGCTTGGACCTTCGGCCTCGGCTCTGGCATTGCTGGGCTAGGCGGCGTTGCCCTCTCACAGATTGGTAATGTTGGTCCCGAGCTCGGACGATTGTACATTGTGGATTCGTTTATGGTTGTAGTGCTCGGCGGCGTAGGAAACATTGCTGGCACAGTAGTGGGGGCCGTCACCCTGGGCATGGTAAACAAATTTCTCGAACCGGTCGCAGGGGCCGTCCTAGGCAAAATCGGCGTACTGATATTTATTGTCCTTTTTATTCAGCAACGACCTCAGGGTTTGTTTGCACTTAAGGGGCGTCTGGCAGAAAGCTAAGCCCGTGGAGAAAACAACAACTCCTCAAAATTCGGGCGAGTCGCCTACCGAATCTCAAGACACACTCGCCACCCCCGGAAAGAACACGACCGGGCCCAGGAAATCGGTTAGGCTTGGCAGTAATCGCGAATGGGCGCTTTTGAGTCTCTTCGCATGCGAGATGCTTTTGGGTATACCGCTGTTAAACCAATTGCCCAGCGACTCCGCACTTCACGTGCCTGACTACCTGCTACCTTAATTCGGCAAGATCATGTGCTATGCGCTCGTCGCCCTAGCAGTTGACTTAATATGGGGTTACGCCGGAATACTGAGCCTGGGACACGGAGTCTTTTTTGCACTTGGCGGCTACGCTATGGGCATGTACTTGATGCGTGCTATTGGGACGGAGGGCGATTACCGTAGCGAATTACCCGATTTCATGGTCTTTTTAGATTGGAAAGAACTCCCGTGGTATTGGTATGGCTTTAGCAATTTTGGGTTTGCCATCACAATGGCATTGTTCGTCCCGGCCTTTCTCGCCTACATATTTGGGTATTTCGCGTTCAGATCCCGTATACGGGGAGTCTATTTTTCGATCATCACTCAGGCCATGACCTACGCCTTAATGCTTCTCTTTTTTAGAAACAATACGGGCTTCGGCGGTAATAACGGCCTCACCGATTTTAAGCGTTTGCTCGGTTTTTCGTTACAGAATCACTCTACGAAAGTCGGGTTGTACCTCGCCTCTGCTATCGTACTAGTTCTTGCATACATCGGATGTCGCTTGCTAGTAAAATCGAAATTGGGAAGAGTCGTGACCGCGGTACGCGATGCAGAAAGCCGACTAATGTTTTGCGGATATAACCCCCACAGCTACAAATTATTCCTATGGACTCTATCGGCCATGCTCTGCGGCTTGGCCGGCGCCTTGTACGTTCCCCAGGTCGGGATTATTAATCCGAGCGAGATGCAACCGTCAAATTCCATAGAAATGGCCGTCTGGGTGGCGGTAGGAGGTCGTGGCACCCTCTCCGGGGCGATGATTGGGGCCTTCTTGATAAATGGTGCCAAGAGCTGGTGCACGGCCGCATTTCCGGACTTATGGTTGTATATTCTCGGCACCCTCTTTATCGTAGTCACACTGTTCTTTCCTTACGGGATTGGTGGTTTGTTCCGCGTTAAAGATTCATCTTCGCGACCAGAGTAATCGCAAATGACAGACAACAGAGCATCGGCAAAACGAGGCGAGAAGGTCGACCACGGGGGGAGCTACACAGGGGCCCACGTGGCTGGGCCTGGCTTAGACACTAGTCACGGTGTCATTTTGTATGTCGAGAATGTAACTGTGAGCTTTGATGGCTTTAGGGCTCTGGATGCTCTCACCTTTTATCTAGATGCCGGCGAATTACGCTGTCTAATTGGGCCAAACGGGGCGGGCAAAACAACCCTAATGGATGTGATAACAGGGAAGACGCGTCCTGACACCGGGACCGTCTTCTTCGGGAATAATTTAGATCTGACGCAAATGTCAGAATATGAGATAGCGCTGGCAGGCATAGGTCGCAAGTTCCAGCGGCCCACAATTTTCCATGGCCACACGGTCTTCGAAAACCTAGAATTGGCTATGCGAACGAGGAAGACCGTGTGGACAACGTTACGGGCGAAGCTAAGCGGGGAACAACAAGACTCCATTTCGGCAACTGCCGAAACTATCGGACTATTGGAGCATTTGGACTCCCGTGCCGGCCTGCTGTCTCATGGGCAGAAGCAGTGGCTCGAGTTAGGTATGTTACTCATGCAAGCCCCACAATTACTCCTCGTTGATGAGCCCGTTGCAGGAATGACGCTTCAAGAAACAGAGCGCACCGCGGAATTGTTAGTCTCGCTTGCTGGCACACATACCGTACTGGTGGTGGAACACGATATGGAGTTTGTTCGCAGTTTAGGGCACAAGGTCACGGTTTTGCACGAAGGAGCCGTACTAGCGGAGGGCAATATGAACGACGTGCAGAAAGACCGGCGCGTCGTCGAGGTGTATTTGGGTGAGTAGCCTCAAGGACACTCGCCTGCTGATCCGAAATGGAACATGATTCGCATAGAAAAGCTTAATCAATTTTACGGCGAAAGTCATATCCTCTGGGACGTGG
>CAYWPF010000027.1:0-8157 GCA_964460065.1 uncultured Enterobacteriaceae bacterium | reverse complement strand
TCCGCCGGGTCTCTGGGTCATAGGCCCATTCATTGAGGGGAATGTTAGCATTTTCCCAAAACGTCGTGAGGATTTGGCTGCCTTCCATGTCGGATGGCGCCAATACGAGCATAGTTCTTCTCGCAAATATGCGGTGGCGCTCCCATTGGGATACATTGTCTTCAGGATTGGGGCGATGCATGCCGAACACCCACGATATCGAAAAGTCTTGTGAGCGCTCGACCGCCCCATTGGCATTGACCAGGTCCATGATCGCGCGGGTTTCTACTACGTCCCCTTGGTCGCGGTAGCGGAGATTCCAGATCGCCTTCAAGCCGGCGTCCGGATCATTGGGGTCCAGCACCGGAAACGGTCTTCCTGCGACATAATTCCGGAGCTCTTCCCGGTCCACCACCACTCCCTCATGATGATCGAGCGTAGCATCAACGGTTGCTTTGCGGACGGGGAAATCCGTCGTCTCCTGAATAAGAAATGCAAAATCTCCCGCCGCCAAATACTTCAACACCTCGGCCGGTAGCACCGAAGCGACCACCTGCGCGTTAGTACTGTTAATTTTCAGCCCCGGTTCTATCCCGTCCAGGACGGGAAATCCTTTCCTGTACGGACGAAAAGAGTCGAGTACAGCCTCTCGCGTAATGTCTCCGGAGTTTGCCGGCGTCGTACCCAGAAATAGTCCCCCTAGCACGAGACTTATAATCAACGTCCGAAAGAACCTTCGCATAGGTTTCCCCTTCTTGGTTTTTTGCTCCGGGCCTCCACAGGCCCAGCTATCGAAGTTTCCGACTGTAGCCTAACGCCGAGTCCCTATCTGCCGGGCCGTATTTTTCCCGGGTACGGCTGGCATGTTGCAGCCTATCACGAACACCAGACACTTATCCGGAATCGTCCGCATGTTAGCTAGGCGACGCGTCTGTAATTCTTCCTATTAAGGGGCTCTGGTGCCAGCACACCAACTTCCAGCCGCCGTCACCATGGACCCACGTCAGAGTAAAGCCCATGAAACGTTGGCGAAATCCCGCGTCTCTCGGCTTCCCACGAAACGTGGAGAATCCGCTCACATGTCCGGTCTGCCCGAAAATTTTGAACCGGACCTCGCGTGGTTTCCACTCGAATGATTCCCATAATCCCTTGCCGCCCGCATGAAAGTTAATATGGTCTTTAAAGTCCTCGAGGCTCATTCGCCACGGAAAGTCTTCGTCCAGGATTTCCGCCTCGGCGTCAAAAGCGTCCCAAAAAGCATCCAAGTCTCCTGTGTTGAGTCCGCTCGACCACGCCTCAAAAGCGTTTTCAAGGCTATTCGTGTCTGCTGGCATATTCGTCTCCTCACGTAGTTCAGTACCTCGTGGTACCCCGACGCTACAACAGTTCCCTGTTCCCGGAAACCGTATTCACCGCCTTTTTTAAAGCTACTAACCCACATGTCCCGATCCTTTACTCCCATAGGACCCGGCACATCTAAAAGACTGCTTTTACGTATCTCCCGTTCAATAGCGCGTTCAAAATTGAAATTCCACGACCGGGAAGTAAACTCGTTTCACAACAACTAGACGCGTGCCCCTCGTTTCAGTATGACAATCCTACTGCCCACCGGGGGCCTATGCACCCAACGGCCCCGACGGGCATATACGTGTCACTGGAGGAAGAACACATGACCACACAAGCCAACGGGCGTACAGACGTCAGCGTCGTAGATACCGGGACCGAGCAACTGCTCTGCCACATCGACGATGGCGTCAGCGTTGTGACATTTAACCGGCCCCAGTCGCGCAATGCCCTCTCCGACATTCTCACACCTGCACTTCGCACGGTTATGCCCGAACTGGCCACCCGTTCTGACGTAGGTTGTATCATGCTAACGGGAGCAGGAACCGCATTCTGCGCGGGAGGCGATGTGAAAACCTTCGGGGGCTGGTCAGAAGAGGAACAACCGCCAGAAGATAAAATCCAACTTCTGCGACGGCGGCAATGGACGCTCACTGGCATGATACACGAGCTCGAAAAACCCGTGATCGCCGCGCTCCCCGGACCGGCCGCAGGTGCTGGATTCTCCATTGCACTATCGTGCGACCTACGTATCGCCGCGGAACGTGCTTTTGTTACAGCCGGTTTCGGGAGGATAGGATTATCGGGAGATTATGGAGGCAGTTGGTTTCTGACACAGCTGATAGGAACGGCGAAAGCACGTGAACTTTACTACACATCCGACAGGATCGGTTCAGAGGAATGCCTGCGTCTAGGCATCTTCAACCGAGTCTTTCCGAACGATAGTTTCGAGGCCGATGCCATAGCTTTCGCAAAACAGATCGCTGGCGGCCCACCCATAGCTCTTCGCTACATGAAAGAGAATATGAACCGTGCCATAACCCAAGATCTTCACACGTGCATGGATATGGAAGCCGACCGGCTAATCCGCGCGGCCGCAACCACAGATTTTAAAGAGGCCGTAACAGCCTTCGTAGAAAAACGCGAGCCAAAGTTCACGGGGCGCTAGGATGACACAGACTCCCTCCGTAAATATACTATTACTCGACATCGACGGCGTTTTAAAATCGTTACAAGGAGCCGGCGGAACCATCGCAGGGACAGACTGGAAAGAGGGTGTGCACGAATTTGTGATATGGTGCCAGAACACATTCCACGTCGTACTAGTTCTATCATCATGGCAAGCTGACATACACGCGGAATTTGAGACCGTTGGGTTACAGGTGCCCGCCTTATCCTGGAAATCAACGAAGACGGAGGGGCTCAGCGGCCTATGTGGTCCCGAAAAGCACATCGTATGGGTAGAAGACGGGTGGGATGAAGACGACCGTCAGAAGGCCACGGACCTAGGCATCAACCTAGTCGAAACTCAATTTAACGAATCATTAGAGCTGACAAAGAAAAAAATAGAAGCAGTCTCAGTGGCAGACAAACAACAAAGGTGATACAGACACCGCAAGCCTAAACACGATTGGGAGAAAGACATGCCGGATATCGGATTAGATGCTATCAAGATAGACTATGCCAGTATTGCCGATGCGAAGGTAATGACTGGCCTGCGACTAGTACTCGGAAACTACGCCGTTCCTGGTCCGTGGCGGGAAGCCTGCAAGGGGATTTTCCACGTCAAAGGGATCTCCTACACGCCAGTCGTCGCAGCAAGCTTGGATGGAAACGACCAAGAATTGAAGGAATGGACTTCCCAATCCAGCGCTCCGGTGGCGATATGGAATGATGAGCCGCCACGGTCGAAATGGTTCGAACAGTTGCAACTCGCGGAACGGCTCGGGCCCAACCCATCCCTGATTCCGTCGGATATTGACGACCGGATGCTGATGTTCGGTTATTGCAACGAGATCTGTGGCGAGAATGGTTACGCCTGGTCAAAACGCTTAATGATGATCGACAGTGTCCTACAAGATCCTGCCACTGACGAGGGAACGAAGGCTTTCTGGACGGGTTTTGGAGAGAAATATGGCTACTCTGCTGAGGCGGCGGCAGCGGCTCCGGCGCGCATGGCCGCGGTTGTCGAAGCCTTAGCTAAACGGCTTGCGCAGCAAAAAGCGACCGGCAGTAAATTCCTAGTCGGAAACAAACTATCAGGACTGGACATCTATTGGGCAACGTTTGCAGCGTTGATCAAACCTCTTCCCGAAGACCTGTGCCCAATGGCCACAGGGTTCCGCACGTTTTACAACACAGACGAACCTGCCGTGCTTGACGTCCTCACGCCAGAACTGCTGAAACACCGCGACTTCGTCTATGAAAATTACTTAGAGCTGCCTATCGTATTCTGAAAACGCGGGGGGAATTCAGCCCAAAATTAAAAATCGTTAGTATCGACGCGTCGGCCATGTTGTCTCTTCTAAAGTACGACAACTGCTGACGAGTTCCTGGATATCGGGACAGTAATGTACAAAGCACCCTTCAAGCGTTTGCAAATGGTGGCGCTTGAACTTCCCGTCATGAGTTGGAGTCTACGGTGCAACCGGCACAGGGAAAGCAAATATATAATGTCCGACGATCAGCCCAACGCGGAACAAAAAGAATATTGGGATGGACATGGGGGACCGGTTTGGGTCGAATTGCAGGAACGACTGGACGCACAGATCGCCCCGCTCGGTACTGTTGCACTCGATAAGGCGGCAGCCTCGCCGGGGGAATCGGTGCTGGATGTAGGGTGCGGCTGTGGGCAAACCACTCAAGCGCTCGCAGAGCAAGTCGGTGCAACGGGTACGGTGCTCGGCGTCGACATATCCGGCCCCATGCTGAAACGTGCAGCGGACAGAAACAGGGACGCTCACAATGTCAGCTTTGTGCACGCAGACGCGCAAACGTATCAGTTCGATTTGGAAAAGGCCGACCTGATGTTCTCGCGCTTTGGCGTAATGTTTTTCGACGATCCGACGGCGGCGTTTAGTAACATTAGGCGCGCCTTGAAACCGGGCGGACGTATGTGTTTTGTCTGCTGGCAAAACGTTGAAAAAAACCCTTGGGTTACAGTCCCGCTAAGGGCGACCGCTGAACACGTTCCTCTACCTCCTCCCAGTCCCCCGGGTACGCCAGGCCCTTTTGCCTTCGCTGATCCCCTCCGGCTTGAGACAATCTTGACCAATGCGGGGTTCCAACAATTTAGTTGTTCTTCATTCGAAAGCGTGATGCGAATGGGCGCTAACCGAGGGATTGAGGGCGCTGTAGACTTTCTTCTACGAATCGGACCCGTCGCGTCATTGTTGCGCGAGGCATCCCCAGACTCGCAAAAAGCCGCGAAGAATGGCATCGCCAAGGCACTCGTTCCTTTCGCATCTGGAGACCAGGTGGATTTGGACTGTGCAACTTGGATCGTGAACGCCGTCTCGAGTTAGTCCCGCCACTCGAAAAAACGCAAACAATCAGTCGCAAGATCAAAGAGATGAGTACACCCATTCGGCCCGCCAATACGATCTCCAACGGATGCAACGAAGGATTCGGTTAATCTCAGACCGTTCAGTTTTCCCGTAGACCCGTGCGGCATTTCACAGATGCCGCGGAACGGGACTCGCCCGGGTGTACTCTCTGCTCGGTTAATGACACCGTCACAGTCAATTTCAAACCCGATCCGCATCTCTTGAAACGTGTCGTCCATTTCATTGTCACAACGAAAACCGGGCACGTTAGTCAGTCTACGGATAGATAATTTTTTTGTCCTCGAGAAGAAGCCTTGTTGACCATGGCGGGGCGAAGTCATTGTGGGATCGAACGGTTCCACTGTCCGGTCATGAAACAACTCGGCAGATTCATCCCTATATGCAAAGCAGCTATTACTTAACATACCAAAATCGGTCCGGTCACGTTCCCACAACATACGCGCTAGACGGCTCGGCCCGGGTGGCACCTCCGCTGCGGCGTCCGCGAAGCGTTCGTGGTCATCTTTGGGAAGAGGAAAAACCTGCAGGCTAACACGCGCCATCTCTATCCCTAGGGTTAAATGTTCGCGGTTGCCGGGTAGATCGCCTAACACTCCCCGCATAATCCGCGTAAATCCATGATTAACGGAACTCCCGGCTATACGTTCCGCCTTCTTGGATAACTGAGGGCTTAGAAGTCTGTTCTCCTTCGATCCATCCTCAACAGAAGCACGTAAAATCGTGTAGTCCGGTATGCTCACCGTCCAGTCGTAAGAAAGGGCCAGGCCTGGATCCGACAATTTTCCTCTCACCCGCACTCGTACATCGTCGATGTTATCTACGGTAGCAGAGAACTGCCGCTCGTAGCATAGCATCGCCGTGTTCATGTCAGAGCGGAGCCGCACCGGCAACCGTAACCTGGGCGTATTCACGTGGCTGTCGTCAACTTTCTAGAGGGGATCTATCCCGCCCAAACGCGCCTGGCGCGATCGTTCACTGTAAGCACATTTCCCTATCCTGTTGGCGCGCCTACCCCGGTCGGGCACTCATCGGCTCCGTCGAAATGCTCAAGCCGTCGCCCGCGCGCATCTTTGTAAGCACGTTATCGACAACCATGCCGTAATGGATACCCGCGATAGACAGCTCAAATGCTTTGACCAAATGGGACCCTGGGAAACGAAACAAGGCGCGTTTTGCGTTGAGGTATTCACGTGCTCCATCATACACAGACTGCGCCTCTGACCGTTGAAGAACACCATTTGCGACGGCTTCTTTCACCCTACCAACAAAATCTTGGACCTCATTCAATCCCATGTCCGGCCTACACCGAACTAGGGCATTTTGCGCGTACGCCAGCATTTGCGTAAACCGCTTCGCGTCGTGAGTATCCAGCTCAATGTATGTCTTTGCCGCGACGCCGACCTTGTCCCAGTAAGACCCTAGGCTACGTGTTTCATTGCGAATGTCCCGTATGAACTGTTTATCTAGCTGGACGGCCCTTCTAATCAAGTGCCGGTAACCCCGTTGTTCTGCGTTTGACCGCCCATAAAGACTTTGTTGCGCGAACGATCGGATCGCGGCCAAAACGGCGCTCATGTCCACGTGGCTACTTCGAAAAATGTGGGCGTCCAGCCGTCCTATTAATCGTTCCGCCCTCCCATACATCGCCTGCGAATTGAACAGCGATTCGAGTATGTGAAGGAATCCGCTTTGCAAGTTTTCAAGGCCCATGACCGGCTTATACTGCACCGTGTCATCCACGTTGTTGCACGCCAAATCCGCGTCCAAGAGCCTGCCCTGCTCTTTTAACTCGACATATAGCGGAGTATGAGGGAGTGGCGTCAGCGTGCCTGTCATTGCAGAAAAGACCCCATTTTTCTCCACGAAGTCGACAATGCCGTCTGCCGTTTGAGCTGTATCAGCGTCTGCGCCAAAAATGAAACCCGCCTGCACTTCAATCCCGTGCTTTTGTAACATCCTCACTGTGTCTTTTGGCGCTGTCTTTATGTTTTGAATCTTGTTCATTTGCCGAAGCGCCACGGGATCCGGGTTTTCAATTCCCAGAAACACCGTCGCAAATCCCGCCTGTTGCATCAGAGGAATGAGATAGGACAAAGATTCTTTTCCAAGATCAATACTCGCTTGTGTAAAAAATTCGAAGGGGTAATCATGCTGCCTCTGGAACTCCGTCATAGCGCGTAGAATCTCTTCCATCGCATCGGGCTCTGAAACGAAATTATCGTCAACCGTAAAAACGCCTCCACGGAAACCCGTGGCGTAGATTGCCGCGAGTTCCCTCGTCACATCGTCCGCTCCCTTAGCCCTAGGGAACCCTCCATTAAACTGAATAATGTCACAGAAATTACAGCGGAACCGGCAACCTGCTGTCGTTTGCAACATCATAGCCCGGTAATTTCGGATATCGACCAAATCCCAGCGCGGGCTCGGCTGCCCATCGAAAGGTTCGAAAATGGACTTGTCCTGCAGGTATTTTCGAGAGGCTTCCGGCTCCTGGAGTACCCGCTCGGGAATAAACAGATGCGGCTCACCGTCATCGTGTGTGGGAGACGCGTCAAGCCGCCGGTTAAGCTCTTTAATCCATGGGCCTGCCTCTCCCCAAACCAGATAATCTAGCCCCTGGTGTAGGCTGGCGTCCATATCATTGCCCGGCGCCATGATGGAGCTACGGTATGTGGAGGCCAACGGTCCCCCCAGAACCCAGGGCGTGTCCGTTCCTTTCGCGGGCCCCCTCAACAATTCAACAAGAGAATCTCGTTGCACATTCATCGCACCTGTAAACACTACATCACTGTCTGCTATTTTCTTTCGAATCGCGGTTTGGTTTGGACGCTCTACGTTCAAATCCAATAACTCGAAATCCCATTCGTCTTGTGGCATCATTGCCGCCACCGTCAATAAGCCTAGCGGCGGGAAAGGGGTCTTCCGCCGTATGTATTTCATAATGTACTTGTAACTCCAGAACGAATCTGCCGGGAACTCAGGAGCTATCAACAAGGCTCTTTTTGTGCGCATCATCTTTTCCTCCGGCTATCCGTCAACCACACCACCAGCCGTATGCCAAATCACTAACCGTCGATCCACGTTACACCCTAGTGTTCTACGCGTTTCTGGCAAATAGTTCAACGCACCGACCGGCTTAACAGCGCTCGACAATAACCGTCAGCCGTTCTCGCCCACCGGCTTCGGTCACCACCGGGGTGGAAAGTGCTTTGGGCAAGTCAACCAGAACCTCTTACTTTTGGCGCTGGGGCAGACCATCTACGTTTAT
>CAYWPF010000026.1:0-12474 GCA_964460065.1 uncultured Enterobacteriaceae bacterium | reverse complement strand
CTCAAAGACAAGGGCGTGTACGCGCTAAATTCAGGACCTGCCGCAGGTCCGAACGCCGGGACATACTTTGCGGCCTCGCGAGGAGTGAGCAACGTTATTACGGTGGTTATGGGTGGGACGAGCTTCGATATCAGTTTGAGCAAGAACGGTAAGACAGCGGCGGTAAAAGATTCAGATTTCCTTCGTCAACGTGTGGGGGTGGCGATGCTAAGCGTGGAAACACTGGGAGCCGGCGGCGGCAGTATAGCGTCTGTTAACGAAATGGGGTTGTTGCAGGTCGGACCAATGAGTGCCGGGTCGGATCCAGGGCCGGCTTGTTACCAAAAAGGGGGAACGCAGGCAACGGTAACCGATGCGCTCGTGGTACTAGGTTATCTCAATCAAACGGCGCTTCTTGGTGGGCGTTTGCGAATCGATGCTGTGGCCGCGCGTCAGGCCATCGCCGATCACGTCGGCGGCAAGTTAGACCTCACACCGGAGGGTGCCGCTTTAGGGATTTTTACTGTTGTCAACTCGAATATGGTCAATGGTATTCGTCGCGTGTCAATTGAGAAAGGTTATGACCCTAGAGAGTTTGCACTGGTGGTTGGAGGAGGTGCAGGCCCGGCACACGCTGCAAAATTGGCAGAAGAACTCGGTATACAAACTGTTCTTATTCCAAAAGTTTCTGCAACTCTGTGCGCGTTTGGAGAAATATTGTCCGATATGAAGCACAGCTATCTTTCCTCCGTAGCCGCGCGATTAGCAGAATTAGATCATCGGAATCTTAACCAGTTGTTCAGCGCTATGGAGAACCAGGGCCGAGAAGAATTACGGCTAGTGGGGATCGAAGCGGGTGCAATAGAAGTCTCCCGTTCATTGGATATGCGTTACGTTGATCAAGTACACGAGTGCAGAGTAGAAATACCTACGGAAGATATTTCTCACGAAAATTTGGAAAAAGTTGCGGATGCATTCCATTCGACGCATGAAGAATTGTTTACATACTCTGAAAAAGATAGCGAAGTGGAAATTATGAACGCAGAGTCTGTCATAACGGGTAGAGTATCACGGCCCGTGCTTCCGCATTTGGACAAAGGAAACGAAGACCCTTTTAGGGCGCTAATAGGCGAAAGGGAAATCTGGAACGAGAATGTTAATGGGTTCGCCCCGGTGGCAGTTTTTGACGGATCACGCCTACTCGTCGGTAACGTAGTGAAAGGCCCAGCCATAATAGAGGAGCCGACGACATCTGTTGTTTGTTTTTGGGGCTGGAGAACGACTTTGCTCGAACCCGGGATATACGTGATGGAGCGAGAGGACGTTTAGCGCCAAAAATGACCAGTCTTTGACGAGACGTTGAGAGCAAGGCGTAATCTATTGTCCTAATAGTCCGACTTGGTCGGCCATTCGCAGTTCTTGCCTAATGTGTCTCAAGGCGTCTTCTCGCTGTTTCCGAGCACGTAGCGCGTCTTCTATGTCCGTTTCCGCAAACCGAACGGTACTCCCCGGAGAGGCTTGAGCGATCAGATCGAGATCCGCGCGGAGCACGGTCCCAATGGTCGTATAGCCGCCACCCGTGACAGCATCGTTTAACAGTACGATAGCTTCGAGCCCTCCAGGCACCTGAATAGACCCCACCGGATAGCCCAGGTCGACTACGTTAGACGGGTCAGCGCCGGCGCCAAAAGGTTGCTCGCCTTCAACGAATTGCAGACGGGGTCCTTTGAGCCGGTAACCTATGCGATCGGCCTCGGGTGTCACTTCCCAAGAGGCACTAAGAAACTCCTTTAGACTATTTCCCGTAATCCTATGACTGCACATGCCGATGATGACACGAAGCGTGATATCTTTTGCCAATTTGGGAATTAGCCGTCTGTCGAAGTTTCTAGCAATCATCCTGTAAGAAGTGACTGGCTGTTGGCCTGTCGGGAATTTGTCGTTCGGTTTCAACGAGCGCCCTTTAAAACCACCGAAACGGCCCAGGGTGTAGGTTGAGCGACTTCCGAGCTTTTCTGGTACGTCGATGCCCCCACTGATGCTCATGTATGACCTCGCGCCCCGAGTGATATTTCCATGGGCCACGGTATCGCCAGCCTGGACTTTGTGTGCCTGCCACAAGCTTGCTTCTTGGCCGTTGATCTCGAATCCTATCTCGGCCCCAGTGACCGAGATGACCGCATCTTTTGCGATTTCTAAACGTGGGCCGCTGTAGGTGATTTCCAAGCCGGCGGATGTGTCGGGGTTATCCACTAGCATATTTGCGATGCGAAAAGAAAAGTTATCTGTCGCGCCGGACGGGGGCATTCCTATGTGGTACCAGCCCAAACGGCCTAGGTCTTGAACGGTTGTGGAAAGGCCAGGATCAAGCACCTTGAGCATGGATCGCATCCCGGTCAAGTTTTTGAAGGTAGCTTACTGGGTCTGCTATATATTCATTCGGGTGGAATTCTTGTTCTATTATTTTATAGCGGTAGGTAGCTTGTTCTACCTGACTTCGGATGTTCTCGTATTCTTCCATATGTATAGGCCTGAATTGCCATCTGTCTCCTGGTCTGGCCAGAATGTAGCGTCCTTTTAAATCTGGAAGGATCTCTTCTGGGTCATAAACGGGAACTGCGGATATGCCGATCATTTGGTATCCGCCTGGTCCTTGTACGGGGTATATACAAAGGAAAACGCCGGCATGTGCGACTGCGCGTTCTGGTGTGTCTGTTCGCGGTCGAATATACTTTGGTGCTTGGATCGCATCGCGAGGAGGGCACATCCTGTAACACCATGCAGTACCCGGCACAAACCCCACCATTGAGATCCAGAAAGGACGATCGCAATAGGCGGCAATGAATTCTTCTTTTGATTCGTAGCCGTTAAGTCGCATCAAGTATTCCAGGTTGGATACAGAGGGGTCTTGATGTCGATCGGAAAAGCGCTTGGCGCATTCGTTGGTCCAGGGGTCATCAAAAAGGACCGGGATATCAACAAGGCGAGACGAAAGCGTGTCGGCAGAGACGACTTCTTTCTCTATGTCTTTTAGATAACGGATCAGTTCATCAGGATGAATTTGTTCTGGTGCAAAGTGGACTAAATAGGAGGTGTTGGCCGGGCACACTTCTATTACGCCGGATAGCTGCCTTTGTTCGATTTCACGGCAGATTGCAAGCAGTCGAAAATTAACGGTGAGGTCCATCGACTCGCTGAAGACGACGAGCAAATATTCATCTCCTCCATACTCGTAACGGGTGTTTTTCATTTGTTGCTCAAGCACTTTCGGTCGCCGTTCAGGTGATATGCTGGCGATGAATTAGTTTCCCATACATTTCTCTAAACGTGGGGAGTCTCTCTGGTGTCCTGGAAATTCAATCCTTGTGGATGGCACTTCGCACCCTGACTTTTTCGTTCGCCAACGCCGAATGAAGTTCCTCGAGTACTTCGGGAGCGTTTACAACGTCGCCGTGAACGCAAACGCTTTCAGCGTCGATGTCTATTGCGTCTCCATTGTCGGCTACTGTTTTGCCTTCGAGAACGAACCGCAGCACTAATTCTACAATTTCCTGTACATTTTCAGTTCCGTAGGAACGTTTGACAGTAATTGCTCCGCTCTCATCATAATTGAGGCCCGGATAAAACTCCTTGACGACGCGAAATCCCATACTTTCGGCGGTCGAAATAAGTGGAAAGTGGGGCAATGCCGGTAAATATATGACAAGGTCAGGGTCGATCCGCTGAAAACCCTCCAGAATCGCGCGTGCGTTGGCCTCGGATTCCAAGCCCCAAGAAAAAAATGCTCCGTGTGGCTTTCCCGCCCTTAGTTTTAAGCCGTGCATTTCACAGAAAGCTTTCAGTGCTCCGGCTTGGTAAACGACGTAGTTGGTCGCCTCCTCGCACGAGATGTTCATCAAGCGTCTGCCGAACCCCTGGAGGTCGGGAAAACCAGGGTGCGCGCCGACTGTCACATTGAACGTTTTTGCCCACTCCACCGTTTGTGCCATCCAATTGGGATCGCCTGCATGGAAACCACAGGCGACGTTAGCATGGGAGATTTTCTCCATAACGGCTCGAGGATTCCCCAGGACGAAGTTCCCGAATGACTCGCCCATGTCACTGTTCAAATCGATTCGCCTGGGTTTTTGTTCGCTCATTGAAATGTTCCTTTACTGATTTTTAAAATGTGGCATGACCTCTTTACTAAAGAGACGCATTGCTCTCAAACTTTTACCGTGGTCGGCCCCCGGGTAGTGCATCCAACAAATCAGATAATCCATGCCTATCTTGCGCTGATACATCTCGATCTCTTGGATGCAATGGTCTGGGTCTCCTATTATAAATCGTTCCCGATGAGTATCGAATGTTACCGTTTCTGGATTTGTGACAATATGACCGGCGTCGTCGCGCAACGGACGGACATTTGCCCATTTTCCGTACATGCCACCATGAATGTACATTATTCCGTTGCGGGCTTCTTCCTCGGCCTGAGCTGTAGTGTCGGCTACGTAGACCTCGCGGATCACCGGAGTAATTGAGGCGGATTTTTTGAAACGCTCGAGTTGGTTATGGTAGAGGCGAAAATGTTCAGCTAATTCGTTGACGTGATGCCGGGGTGACGCTACGAGAGCCGTCCCCCACTCGGCGGCCCGTCGGACACCCCCCGGAGTCGACGCACCGACCCAAATTGGCGGGTAAGGCTTTTGAAACGGCTTCGGGGTAACATTTAAGTTCTCCACGTTGTAGTATCTTCCCGCAAGCGAAAAGCCGGTCGTCGTCCAGCTCTTGATTAGTATATCGAGTTGTTCCTCCATCCGCTGTTCGCGCCCCTGTCGCTTTTCTTCGTACCCGGCGTACTCCTCGGGTCTATACCCCGTAGCCACTCCGAATATGAAGCGACCTTCCGATATGTGATCCAAAACGGCTACATCTTCGGCTGTTTGAATGGGCCGATGAAGGGGGAGTAGATACATGCTCGTGCCAATCTTTATCGAAGAGGTCCGGGCCGCCATGGCGGCTGCAGTCACCAAAAGCGACGGGCACATACCGTCCTCCATGAAATGGTGCTCGACGAGCCAGGCCGAGTCGAAACCTATCTCTTCGGCTAGTGCGACTTGTTCCAGCATTTCTTTGTAAAGTACCCCATGGCCGCGGGAGGAACCTGGTGGGGCCTGCATGGAGAATGGGCCGATGCCAAATCGCATTCTGGGCTCCTTACCTCTGATCGAATTGGAAGAAATTATGGCGCCGTTAAGACAGACTGTCAATGTTTAGACTATTGAATTCCCTGCTGGGCTTGCAGTAGGCAATACAACGTGAAATGGCATATTCGGGGTGGTTCCGCTGGCAGACCCAAAAGGACAGGGCTAACGCTGGGCCGATGTTTTGCGGTCCGGGTCGGACGATCTAAATCGGTGTCTAACCGGCCATTCCTTATTATGTTGAGTCCTGAACGCTGTAAGTCGGATGGCAGATTTCGGTCTGGTACGGTAATAGGGAGGTTGCCACGGCGAAAATAGGAATCGACGCGCGGGTCCTCTCCAAATCGAGACCGATGGGCGTCGCTCGGTACATGACGTCTCTACTTTCGGGTCTCTCTGAAATGGGTCGCCAGCACGAGTATATACTCTACTCTGATAGACCGGACCGGCACACGCGTGGATTTGTGACTGAACCTTTCTACAAAAAATGCATAGGCAATTTCCCCTTATTGAGGAGTCCTTTAATTTGGCAGCAATTGGTTTTGCCGGCCGCTGTCTGGCGTGATGGAATCGACGTATTAGTGTCCCCCTATTATTGCGGGCCTATTTATTCCCCGGTACCTCACGTCGTTTTTTTGTATGATGTTTCGTTTATGGAATATCCGGACGATTTTCCAAGATGGCCGAAGTTCAAACCAAAACTGTTGGCCCGTCCATCTTGTCGAACGGCTGATCTTGTGGTGACCATATCAGAGTTTTCACAGTCAGAGATCGGCCGGCATCTCGGACTTCCTCCTGGTAAAGTGGCAATTGTTCGGCCGGGTAAGGACCTCAAACGTATGGGAGATCCTTCTTCTCAGAACGCATCCAAGGTCTTTCGAGAATTAGGGAAAAACCCTTTTTTTCTTTTTGTCGGTACGTTGCTTCCTCGCCGGCAGGTAGGCCGCGTTCTCGAAGCGCTTTCAATGCTACCAAGTGAATACCACTTTGTAGTTGTTGGAGACGACGATGAAGATCGACTACGTATGCTAAATCAGAAAGGACGGAGTTTTGGTTTGGCAGATAGGATGCATGTCTTAGGACATGTTTCTGACTATGAACTTGAAGAGGCTTACGAGGGCGCGAGTGCCCTAATTTCCCCCTCTATTTATGAAGGATTTGGCCTGCCTCTCTTGGAGGCAATGGTACGTCGTGTCCCGATCATAGTCTGGGATATACCCATAAACAGAGAGGTTGTGGGTGATGCGGGGGTCCTGATTCGGGTAGGCGATGTCAAAAATCTGGCCTCCTCGATGTTGGAGGTCGCCACGAATGATGACTGGCGTAGGGAGCTGGGTGAAAGGGGCTATACCCGTGCCGGTTCCTTTTCTTGGGAATCCTCGACTTCTTCCTTTTTGGGCCTTCTGGAGGAGAAATTTCTAAATGAAAACGATGGATAATGCACATTTGAATATTTTGACACGTTTTCAATCACCGCATGAGAACTGCCGAGAGGCAGTCGGTACTAAGGAATGGGGGAGGTGGGACTCGCATGCCGCGCGCACTTATAACTGGGATCACTGGTCAGGATGGCTCGTACCTAGCCGAATTTTTGTTGGCGAAGGGTTATCAAGTTTATGGAATTATCAGACGAGCAAGTTCTGAACGGTTTGCCCGTATTGAGCACATCAAGGAACGTGTTCACCTTTTACAGGGTGATTTGCTGGACCAGACGTCGCTTCACCAGGCCCTTGAGGAAAGCAACCCCGATGAAGTCTATAACCTTGCGGCGCAGTCTTTTGTCCCTACTTCTTGGAATCAGCCGGTTTTGACGGGCGAATTTACGGGTCTCGGTGTCACCCGAATTTTGGAAGCGATCCGACAGCTCAATCCGAAGATTCGTTTTTACCAAGCTTCGAGCAGTGAGATGTTCGGCAAAGTCTAATCAAGCCCCCAAAACGAGGATGCCCCCCTCCACCCAAGAAGCCCCTATGGAGTTTCCAAAGTCTACGCCCACTGGATCACGGTGAACTATAGGGAAAGTTATGGTCTTTTTGCGTGCTCGGGAATTTTGTTCAACCATGAGTCTCCGCGGCGCGGCCTGGAGTTCGTGACTCGCAAAATTAGCCGCGGGACGGCAATGATAAAGAAAGGAGAAGCTAAAGAACTGCGGCTGGGAAACCTCGAAGCAAAGAGAGATTGGGGATTCGCCGGCGACTATGTTCAGGCTATGTGGAAGATGCTTCAGCAGGATCAACCAGAAGACTTTGTTATTGGAACTGGAAAGACCCATTCGGTGGAGGATTTCGTTCGAAAAGCCTTTGAGCACGTTGGATTAGATTGGGGAGCCTATGTAACTTTGGATGATCGTTTTCTTCGTCCCGCGGAGGTGGATTTGCTAAGGGCCGACAGCACGAAGGCGAAACAGAAACTCCAGTGGGAGGCTCGCGTGGATTTCAGTACCCTCGTCGGGATGATGGTGGATTCCGACCTTGAATTGTAGAGAATTGGTCTTTGGCTCTTTTCCGATAAGGCTGATCTTCTTTGCGGGTTCGTACTCAAGTTTACAAGAACAAAACCGCGCCCAGGCTACGTGGTCATTTAGTTGGCCGTCGCGGAATATCGGCGGATCGGGACGACTTGTGGGTTGCTAACAGACAGTCAAAAGTTGTTCAACGGAGGAAGATATTGGTTCGGCTCTAGAGGTGGGTATCGGATAATGGTCGATCTGGGGCTTGCTTGCAAAGGGTCTATGATTCCAGTAAACGTCGGGGACGGCTGTGCCGGTTGAGTTTTGCAAGAGCTTGGGAGTGGGGATGCGTTATTTGATTACCGGTGGGGCTGGATTTATTGGCTCTCACCTAGCCGAAGGTCTATTGGAAAAGGGCGCGAAAGTTACGGTGCTAGATGATTTATCGACCGGTGCGGTGAGGATCATAAAACATCTGAAGGCGCGATCGGGTTTCGACTACGTCATCGACAGCGTACTCAACCGTTCACTCGTCGCGGAGTTAGTTGATGATTGTGACGTAGTGTTTCACCTGGCCGCTGCGGTAGGCGTAAAGTTGATAGTTGATAGTCCCGTCCGAACCATAGAAACGAACATTCGAGGGACCGAAGTCGTTCTGGAGTGCGCAAACAAGAAGAAGAAAAAGGTGCTCCTGACGAGCACCTCAGAAGTTTATGGGAAAGCCCTCCAGACGCCCTTCGCGGAGGATGACGACTTAGTTCTGGGCCCGACCGTGAAGGGTCGATGGAGTTACGCCTGTTCCAAGGCGATCGATGAATTTCTTGCACTGGCGTACTGGAAGGAGGAGGGGTTGCCGGTCGTTGTAGCACGGCTCTTCAACACGGTTGGCCCCCGTCAGACGGGCCGGTACGGGATGGTAGTGCCTACGTTCGTGCAACAGGCGCTTCGTGGGGTACCTATAACTGTCTATGGTGACGGCGACCAATCGCGGTGTTTTACCCACGTCGCAGACGCAGTAGCCGCATTAGAGCGGCTGTCTCAACATAATGAAGCGATAGGCCAGGTATACAATATTGGAAACAGCGAGGTAATAACGATAGCGGAGCTAGCAAGGTTGGTGAAATCGATGACCGGTAGTAACTCCGAAATATGTTACATTCCCTACGATGAAGCATATGAAGAAGGGTTCGAAGACATGCCTCGACGCGTACCCGACATATCTAAGATACGTGCTTTGGTGGGTTATGAACCGACCCGTTCCCTCGAAACGATAATTCGAGATGTGATAGATTTTTCTGAACATGGAGAACTTGTTTGAGGCCGGCCGGTTGTTTTTGCCTTTCTTAATTTCGTTTGGCCTCACCATTCTTATCCTTCCGCTTGTACGACGATTAGCCGAGAGGTGGGGGTGCGTTTCCGAGCCATCGGCCGAGCGGTGGCACAAAAAACGTGTACCCTATTTAGGCGGGGTGGCGATCTTTGTTGGGTTTCTTGTTCCGGCATTACTATTTGGAGCTCGTACGAATGCTTCCCTCTGGTTCCTTTTCATATCCGCGATGATCTTCATGCTGGGAATGTACGATGATCTCAATCGCATCAATCCTGCTACGAAACTCGTTGGTCAGATCATTGTTGCGGTGACGGCGATATTTGCGGGATACACCCTGGAATTCACCGACTGGCCGGCCGTAGACTTTTTTATCAGTGCGGTTTGGATTGTAGGTATGACCAACGCTTTGAATTTGCTTGACAATATGGACGGCCTCGCGGGCGGTGTTGGACTGATAGCCTGCGCGTATCTCATATTCTTTTTCATCGTCGGGCAAGACTTGCCTCACGCCGGGATAGCGCTCGCGCTCGCGGGGGCGGTCGGAGGTTTTCTCATATTTAACTTTTACCCCGCTTCAATATTTATGGGTGATGCGGGAAGTCTGTTTCTTGGCGCTTCTCTCGGTTTGTTAGCAATCAAGGCGCAGGGGCAGGCATCAAATGTATTTTCTATAGTTGCCGTGCCAGCGTTAATTTTGATGGTCCCCATACTGGACACGTTGTTGGTGTCACTGACACGGCTGTTGCGGGGGGAACCTGTGTCTCAGGGCGGAAAGGATCATTCCTCCCATCGTTTGGTAGTCTTGGGACTGACCGAGCCACGCGCGGTTTTACTTCTGTACGCCATGGCCGCAGTGTCCGGCACCACAGCAGTCCTGATAGAAAAGGTGTCCTACGGCGCCGGGCTGGTAGTGCTTCCATTCGTAATTTTAGTGTTCGCGCTCTTTGCTGCGTATCTAGCGCAAGTTGAAATACTGCCGACTGAAGAAGGAAAGCGTAAGATTCACCAACAGGGCGTGGTATCTCTCATTATTCGTTATTCATTCCGGCGGAGATTGTTTGAAGTTCTGCTTGATTGTTTGCTAATTGGCTTCGCCTACTACTTGGCTTTCGTGATTCGGTTCGGGTTGAAGTTAGATGACGGTAACACGCGGATCTACTTGAATTCTCTGCCTCTCGTCTTAGTTTCTACGTACATTTCCTTTTTTTACTTCGGCGTTTATCGGGGCATGTGGCGCTATGCTGGAGTTGAGGACCTCCTCCGCCTTGCCAAAGGAGTCGGCGGGGGAGTGCTGATATCTATAATCGCACTTTTATCCTTTTATCGTTTTGTCGACTACTCAAGGGTTGTATTTATTTTGTATTCCACTTTTTTGTTATTAGGCGTTGGTGGCAGCCGATTGTCTTTCCGGTTATTTGCCGCTCTTATCCGAAGGCCGTCGGCGGGAGGAGAATCCATATTGATTTATGGTGCCGGGGATGGGGGAGAGTTAGTGGCGCGTGAGTGCCGAAAAAACAGGAACCTTAATTACTCTCCGATTGGTTTCATTGACGATGACACCCTGAAGAAAGGGCGCCTGATATACGGTTTACCAGTTTTCGGCGGGGTCGACAAATTAGAGGAAGTGTTCGAACGGCATGAGATTAGAGGGGTGTTAATTTCTTCTCGTTCCATACAAGGCACAGGCAATGCTAAGAGGGTCATCAATATTTGCCAGACTCATAATGTCTGGGCACGAGCTGTCCGTGTAGATTTTGTGGACGTGGTGTAACGAATCTTCGGCCGGAAATTCAAATCAAAACTGAGTCCTGATGACCGCTAGAGGTTGCGCCCCAGTTTGCTCGATACGAGTTCTTCATAAAGGTTGCCGATGTCTGATATTAGGCGCTCGCTACTATAAGCAGGAAAAACTTTTTTCCGGCCGAACTGGCCCATTGTTAGCCTTTTTTTGGAGTCCCCTATGAGAGTAGCGACGGCCTGGGAGAACATGAAAGCGTCGTCCACCGGCACTAATAGGCCGGCCATGTTCTCTGTGACGAGATCGGGCACCCCTCCAACCCTTGTCGCTACGACTGGTTTTCCGGCCGCCATCCCTTCTATCAGGGAGACTGGTAGTCCTTCGTTTGCCGAGGTCAGAGCGACGATGTCTAGGTCCGCGTAGATCCGAGATAGGTCTCCTCTCCAGCCCAAAAAGTGGACATGACCAGTGATGCTCAGGTCTCGTGCCAGACCCTCCAATTCTTGACGACGTTCTCCATCCCCGACTACGATGAAATGGGTGTCAGGGTAATCGCGTAGAATGAGTGCTGCGGCGCTTAGAAAAATTTCATGCTTCTTAATGGGTACTAATCGCGCAACTATTCCGATGAGCATTGTTTGGGAATCCAGTTTAAGTTCTCGTCTCAGACTTCCATACTGTGTCTCACAAGTTAAGAAGGGTTGAAGTTCGAGTCCTAAAGGGAGAACTTTTAGGCGGTCGGGAGATCCGATGCCGAGGCGCAGCAGGTCTTGTCGTACCTGTGAGCTAACTGCCAAAAGAGTATCGGTATGTTTGGCTAGCCACCGTTCGATGCCGAGGAAAATATTTGTCTTAGTTTTGGAGAAATACCCGTGTAACACGTGTCCATGAAACGTATGTACGATTATTGGGACATGAGTCAGCCGTGCAGCGATACGACCTAGGGCACCCGCTTTTGCCGTGTGGGTGTGGACGATGTGCGGTTTGAATTTGCGCATGTGGCGAACTAGTGCCCATAACGCTCTAATATCGGCGGCGCCCTGAATTTCTCGGCCTAATTGAGGAACCACTTCAAGGTGGTTAACTGCTTCATTATGTAGATGGAGATAACTGCCCTCCGATTGTTCTTCTTGGCCGGTAAGCAGGTGACATTCATAGCGTTCTGGGTCCAAGCGGTTTGTCAGGAGGGTTGCATGGATGGCTGGGCCTCCTACGTTCAACCGCGCAATTATACGCATGACTTTTATTCGCTGCGACGGGTGCATTGTGTCCTTTTGTTTCGTCCGGCAGTTAGTTTCGACCAATGAGATGGACTAGGCAGACCGGTAACAGAAGCCGTATTAGGAACTGAGCGTATAAGAGGTGCGACCGCCCAACATCTGAAGCCATGTCTCAAAAGTCAGGAGTGTCCACAGGCGCAGTCCGAAATCTCCTCGGCCTTTCATGTGGTCGTCTACCAGTTGTACAACGTATTCGTAATCCAAATATTCACGATGCAGCGCTCTGGAATTACAAAGCGTATCAAGCGTGTACTCTCGCCATTCTTTTCTGAACCAGGATCCCAAAGGTACGCCGAACCCCATTTTGCCCCGCTCCATGATCGCTTTGGGAAGCATAGCAGAAAAAGCGCGCCTTAAAATATATTTTGTTTGTCTACGGTTGATTTTAAGAGAATCAGGTAGTCGGGCTGTATATTCTATGAGTTTTGTGTCTAGGAAAGGGGATCGGGCCTCTAGCGAGTTGGCCATCGCGGTCCTGTCCATCTTGACGAGTAGGTCATCTAGGAGGTAAGTGC
>CAYWPF010000025.1:0-93906 GCA_964460065.1 uncultured Enterobacteriaceae bacterium | reverse complement strand
AGGATGGCCAAGTCCTTGATATTCTCGTGCAGAAACGGCGCAATACAAAGGCCGCCCAGTGCATGCTCAGCTTCGATAACTTGACAGCACCAACTATACCTTTGGGGTGACGTTTACTTCAGGATGAGTCCGGCGAGATCTCCCTTTTCGCGCCAGGCAGCGAGCATATTGAAGAAGGGCACCGCCCCTTCTGGATATTGATTGTCGAGAAACCCCTGGCCTGTGTTTTTGCCTTCTACGTTGTAATAGCCAGGCGTGCAGGCCGCCTGATATTTGTGCATGGAGCCGAGGGTGGACACCAATTTCACATATTCGGCCTCGGCCTCGCGCGTTGTCTCTATCGTTTTGGCACCACGCCGAATCACCTCAGAGACGAGATAGGCAAGGTGTTCCGTCTGTCCACCTGCGGTGTAGGTGTAGTTGAAGGCAGCTCCCGTTTGGGTGAGCCCCATGTGAAAGCAGTTTGGAAATTCGTGGGTCAGAAAGCCATGGAACGTTGTCATGCCTTTCGACCAATGGTCGCTCAGCGTCTTCCCCTCACGTCCGTACACTTCGCACTGGGAGCGCCGAGTATAGGAGGTCCCTACTTCAAAGCCTGTTGCGAAGATCAGACAGTCGACTTCGTACGCGACGCCATTCACTATTACCGAATTTTCCGTGATGCGTTCAATCTCTTTTCCCTTGGTATCAACCAATTCGATATTCGGTCGGTTGAACGCTTGCAGATACTCGTCGTGGAAGGCCGGACGCTTGCACCATTGGCCATACCAGGGCTTGAGCCCTTCCGCAGTTTCGGCATCCTTCACTAAGCGGGAAACGCGTTCTCGGATCTCGTTTCCTTTCTGGTAGTCGGCGATCTCTCGGATAAGCGCCTTCCGCTCATCCGACGCGCTCGCCTCAGTGTCGGTGTCGAGGATCTTGTACGATAGTTTGAAAAAGTCTGTCCACTTGTCGTTGACCAGATCCTCTTCAACCGGGAGACCTGCCATGACCGAGCAGAAGTTTTTATCTCGTTCAGCTTGCCAGGCGGGTTTGAGTGACCGCACCCAATCTCCATCTGTCGGTGTGTTGTTGCGCTCATCGACCGAAGCGGGAGTGCGCTGAAACAGGTAGAGCTGCTTTGCCCAGGGGCCAACACGCGGCACGACCTGGACGCCCGTGGCCCCCGTACCAATCACGCCAACGCGTTTGTCAGCGAGCTTGGTCAAGCCGCCGTTGCTGTCCCCACCGGTATACGCATAGTCCCACCGGCTGGTGTGAAAGGTGTGGCCTTTGAAATTCGTGATTCCCGGGATTGCAGGAAACTTCGGCCGATGCAGGGGTCCGCTCGACATGATGAGAAAACGTGCTCTGAAAAGATCCCCACGATCGGTTTTTACCATCCAGCGCCCGTCGGCCTCGGACCAGCGCGCATCTTGCACCTGTGTCTGGAAACAGGCCCGGTCGTACAGCTTGAAATGCCTGCCTATTCGTTGCATATGCTCGAATATCTCGGGCTGATAGGCATATCGCTCTTTGGGCATGTAGCCGGTTTCTTCCAGGAGCGGCATATAGATATAGGCCTCTGTGTCGCACTGGGCGCCAGGGTAGCGATTCCAATACCAGACCCCACCGAAGTCTCCGGCTTTTTCGATGATGCGCACATCGGTGACGCCGACCTTTTGCAACCGAACCGCAGCTAAGAGGCCGCCGATACCGCCGCCGAGGATCACCGCGTCGAGTTCCTCTTCGATCGCCTCGCGGCGAAAGCCCGGTTCTACGTGGGGGTCATCCTCATAGCGGGCGTACTCGCCGTCGACCTCGACATACTGATCATTACCTGCCGCGCGCATACGCTTGTCACGTTCCTCCGCATACTTACGGCGTACGTCTGTAGGATCAAAGCCCAAGACTTCCGGGTCTAGACTATCGAGGCCATCAGGGTTGTCAGGTTTGTGACTTTCGGGTGTTATCTCGCTCATCGCATCGATCTCCCAATAGACTGTCCTACTCGAACACGGATATTTTCGCCCGTCAAGTGAGAGTCATGGCCGATCAGGGTACTGTCAAGTTGTCGGTCCCTTGTGGGGAGTCACCATGGTGTACAGTAATCATCGTATGTCTGCACGTACCACAAGTCACTATAAGAATCGTCGCTTTCCGTCTGAAATCATCGCCCATGCCGTGTGGCTCTACCACCCGCTTTAGCCTCAGCTTCCGGGAGGTGAAGGAACTCTTAGCGGAACGCGGTGTCACCCTGAGCCATGAAGCGGTCCGCCTCTGGTGTTTCAAGTCTGGCCAAGCGTTCGCGAAGAAGCTACGACGTCGAAGTGGCCACCCAGGTGACACGTGGCACTTGGTGCCGGGGGGAAATTAGAAAGCCGTGGACAAATTCGACGACTTAGAGGACGCGACAATCCGCAACCACGGAGACAAACAGAGTTTTTCTAAAAACCGCTAAGTCCGTGAAAAGAAAAGTGGAGCCGATGAGAATTGAACTCACGACCTCTTGAATGCCATTCAAGCGCTCTCCCAACTGAGCTACGGCCCCACAAACTAGCCAGAAATTTGGTGAGTATCTGGCGCGAAATACTGACACGTTCCCGATTAGACGTCAACCAAGACAGGAGCCTTTACCTAGGGCCGATTGCAATGCCGTAGGGCTTTTCTCCTATTTCTATGCTGCCCACCACACCTCTAGTCAATGTGCTAAAGACTTGCACCACCTCGCCTTCGTCCGAGCGCGATCCAAAGAGTGCGACGTAGCCCCTAAGGCCGTTTGGCGTAATGGCAATTCCCGCGGGCTCATTATCTACAGCATTAAAGCGTGGATTATAGAGAACACCAAAGGAACCCTGTGGACCTGCGTCCAAGTCCAATGCATCGTCCTTAATCACACTGACAGAGGCCTCCAAGAAATTTGAGACAAATGCGTCGGGTCCCTCGTCCTTCACGATCGCTAGTGCCGTATCCGGAACAAAGGCGACGGCAAAGGGCATAACCCCAACCTGCAGAGGTTGCACGCCCTCCTCTTCTCCATCCATATCCTGAACAGTATTGGTAGCAGTATCTATGATAGAAAGCGTATCTCCATTTTCGTCGCCGTGGTCCGTGTCCGAAGCCCCAAAATTTGCCACGTAAGCACGCGTTCCGTCGGGACTGACTGCAACGCCCATGGGCCCCTCACCCACCGGTATAGGGTCTCCCAGGGGCAAATTCGTGCTCAAATCTATAACTGTTACCGTATCATCGTCGTTGTTGGTCACGTACGCAACCAGTCCGTCTGGAGTAACGGCAACAAATTGCGGACTGCCGCCGACGTCAATCACGGCCTCCTCAAGGCGCGTTGTTGTATTGACAACAGAGACGGTATTATCGTCTACGTTCGTGACATAAGCCTTCGATCCGTCCGGTAAAAATGCAATCCCCTGGGGTTCGTCACCCACGTCCACCGAATCCACAACGGTGCGTACCTGGCCATCAAAGACCTCGATGACAGAAACGTCATTATCCCCCGAATTTACCACATAGATCTCAGTGGCCTCGTCGACGTCAGGCGTTGCGGGATTATCTGGTCGTACGGCTATGCCACGGGGCCGGTCGCCCACGGGAATCTCGTCTGTAACAACGTTCAAGCTAGTATCAATGACGGCCACCGCATCATCGACAACGAGCGTCACGTAGGCAAACGCCGGGCTGCCTCCTATACATTGGGAGGTGTCCAACGTGCACACCCCCGGGAAAAGCACGTTATTACAGATTAGCTCGCCACTATCCGCTCCGAATGACTGACAACTTAACGAACCAAAGTCCGTCCCGTCGCAATCTTCAGCCCCGTCCCTGCCCCCGTTTCCACACAATGGCCAAGGCAGAAAGCACTGGCAGCTTTCGTTCCAATAAAAGCCCGCGCTTACGGTTTGAGTCTCTGGACTTCCCTTTGCCCTGACCTTCGCGTCCTCTAACACGAGCAATGAACCGGTAATCTCCGCATCCGCTTCCGTGAGGTCGAACGATTCGAGCATATCTGCGCCGCCCAGTCGAACAACTGCCACCTGGTGATCAATTATTCTTGCCTGTGGTGGATCAGAGGTGTCTTCGATCTCAATCCCGATCGTCCGTTTTCCACCCAGTACCCGATTAAAGTTTACTAGCGCGGCGAAACCGGTTTTTTCTCCAGCTTCGGGAAAAACTGCCGTCACGTCGGTCCGCTCGGAACAACATGGGATCTCTGTCCCCAGGCCCGTTGCCGGCTCACCGTCAATTCGTAAAGACACTCTGCCAATATCGGCGGTTGAATTCTCAGAGAACGCCCACCCGGAGATGACGCCGATCCCGCCAGCGGTCACTTGCGACGAGACCGTCTGCCCCGGTGGGTTTTCAAGCACGGCGGTAATTGTGGTTTCATCATCTACTACAATGGTGTCGAGCGGCTCAAAGACACTATAGTCTGTCAGGCCAGACGCTGTCGTGTCGGACCCAACAATCACCAACTGCTGTATATTGGGCTCCCAAGCCAAACGCAAAGTCACTGTAGAATACGTCTCGCTGGCGCTATCTCGGACAACAACGTTCTCTATAACCACTTCCTCTGCGTCGTTGATCTCGACTCTTTTCGTTCCCAATAAGCTAGGGCGCTCAAGGAATTCGTATCCACCGGGCCGCACTACCGTCACCGCGCGCTCAATGCTCATACTTTCGCCGGCGCCCGCCCTTATTTCTACGCGTATTCGATGAAGCCCTGTCGTGACGTCACCGCCCGCGCCCTCTCCTATTCCTTCAAGACGGCCAAAATTAAACACTTGGCCAAACCCGCTTTCACCAGCGGAGGCCCCAAAGACTTCTTCTACGTCGGGACGATCCACGCAACACGGAACAATTCCGTGGGAAACATCGTCAATGAACAGCTCCACCGACACCGGCAGACCAGAACTCGAAAAGGCCCACCCCGATAGAGGCACAATCCCACTTACAACCTGACCCTCTCTGATACTCTCTAATTCAGCCTGAATGATCGCAAACGCGGGTCGCGATTCGCCCACAGCAATGAGAAAAGCAACAACCACGCCACACAGACTAAGACTTTTTTTCGCATTCATGAGGAGCAGGCTCCAACAGGGCGGTTTCCATCTATTGCGACGACTACGATTCCCGCAGCTTCCGCATTCTTTACCACGCTAGACCGGTCGATCATTAATGTCTTTTCTGCCTCAACTGCCAATACGTCGGCCTTCACTTGCTCCATCACGACGATTGTATCTGGCCCTACCGTGGGAACATCAAATCGCATGTCTTGTTTTTGTTTACTCATTTTTACAACGACACATCCTTTTCCACCAAATTCTCCTCCACGTTTGATCGCGGCATTTGTACCTTCTACCCCTTCGACGGCCAAAACCGTTCCCCGCTTCACAATAACGCTCTGTCCTACATCCCACCGTCCGATTTCCTGTGCCACGCTCATGCCTAGTTGTATGTTTTCCTCTTGTTCGGCGCTAGGTCTCTTTTGTGTCAGAACGCCGACTTGGGGCACCAAAGCAGAAAGGAAGCGCGTACACTCGACGATCGCAATCCCTTCCTCTTCGAGTTCGCTTGCAACGGCCCGCAGAATCACATCGTCTCTTAGGCTGGGCAAACGACTAATCAAAGCAACCCCTCTGGCATCAGGGCGTATTCCTGTCATAGCCCCAGCCTTATATATGCCGCCTGCCATTACAGCCTGCTCAACACCTGCTTCCTGGAAGGTCTCAATTATCTTTCCGAGCTCCCCCACGCGCACCCACGTTACATGGGCAGCATGTTCAATGATCTCCGAAGGCGTTTCCCCCTCATGCGCCACTGCAACTACCTCAAACCCCTGTTCTGTAGCCGCTTTTGAAAAAATCAACGGAAATGCACTATTGCCCGCTATGACACCTAGAGCCACCATCCAATCGATATCCTTATTGTCATCGCTAACCGGTTAGCCACCGGACTCTTCGCTATCGTGATTTGTAGTGCCCCTGGGACGACAAATACCCCGCTCAGACGCACCTATAAATGCGGCTAGGCGTCGGGCCTCGGGAGATCCAACCTGTTCTTCGGAAACACGCTCTACCGCCTCCTTCAGGTTAAGTCCCTCCGCAAAAAGAGTACGATAAGCTTTTTTTAAAGCGGTCATCTCGTCTTCCTGAAGACCCCGTCTCTTTAGACCAACCAAATTTAGACCAAAGAGCCGGGCTCGGTCCCCTTGGGCAACACAGAACGGTGGCACATCCAGAGACACCATGGCCCCACCGCCAAGATAAGCAGATTCCCCTATTCTTGTGAACTGATGAATCGCGGCAAGGCCGCCCACGCCAACATAGTCCTCGATAGTGACGTGACCGGCAAGAGTTGCGCAGTTTGCCATTATCACGTGGTTGCCGATCGAACAGTCGTGGCCTACATGCGAATAGACCATAAACAAGTTATCATCTCCGATGGACGTTACCATTCCTCCACCCGAGGTCCCAATGTTGAGTGTCGCAAATTCACGAATGGTGTTGCGGTTCCCGATCTCAAGCCGGCTATCCTCACCACTATATTTCTTATCTTGGGGGATAGCACCCACACTTGCAAACTGAAAAATACTATTCTTTTCGCCTATTGTCGTTCGTCCTTCAATCACACAATGCGGTCCGATAGAGGTATGCTTTCCGATACGGACGCCCGACCGGATAACTGTGTAGGCTCCTACGCTTACGCCAATCCCGAGTTCCGCACCAGGCTCAACCACCGCCGTGGGATGCACTATTATCTCGTCTATCTCGTCGCTCACAAACCATTCTCCCCTGTAGAATCCACATCCACAACAGTGAACTCCAACTCTGCCGCGAGTTCATCATTCACTCGCGCGGATCCGTGCATTTTCCAGAAAGTACCGCGACGACGCAAAATTTCAGCCTCCATGACAAGTTGATCACCAGGCACTACCTGGCGCCTAAAACGAACTTTGTCTAATCCGGTCAACATAGCCAGTCGGCCGTCTGGAATTTCAGACAGAAGCGTTTCGTCCTCCTGCCCCGCAGTAGAACGGGCCAGAATTCCGCCTGCTTGAACAACCGCCTCGCATATCAGTACGCCCGGCATTATCGGGTGCCCAGGAAAATGGCCCGTAAAAAACGGTTCGTTCACGGTGACATTTTTCAGTGCCGTGATACGCTTGCCTGAAACTACCGTCACAATACGGTCAACCAAAAGGAAGGGGTACCGATGAGGCAAAAGAGATTCGATCGATACGTTGTCCATGGTCAGTAACTGTAGAATTGTATCCAGCCGGCGACTGTGGTGACCGTGGTACAACTATCGCTTGAAAGAGATTTTTGTCCCTTTCTTGTTGTACTCCTTGATAACGTTTTCTGTGAGGTCGATGCTCTTGGAACCGTAGAGAACGACAGTATTGTTACCCTCGAGGATTACGGAATAACTGCCCTTTTCCCCAAGGTCATTCACGACCTGACGCAATTCTACCAAAATACGGGCGGTTAACTCGCGGTCCCTAAGTTTCAGTTCTTCTTGCGAATCTTTGTAGAGCCGTTCGAAATCGCGAAGCTCCTGCCTATAATCTCTCTGCAAAGCGAGCCGCTCATCATCTCGAAGCAGTAAAGCCTTCTTTTCGAGCTCCTCCTTTAGTTTCTCCACGTTAGTTCTTCGCTTCTCGAGCTTCTGCTCCATACGCCCAACTTCGGACTTAAAACTGTCTTTAGCCTTTTTCCCAGCGGTGGATGTGTTTAGGGCTGCCTGAAGATCTACGTACCCTACCTTTATATCTTCGGCCTGGCCCGATCTCGCCGTCACGACGAGCAGCGCTCCGAGGATGCAACATACAATCGTTTTCCAATACATAATTTTCTCCGTGTTACTGCCTTTATGCTATACTGCCTCTACCGATATTCACTCACCAGAGAACAAAAACTAGAATCCTCCGAACCGACCGCGGCCGCCCCCTATACCACCACTCGCGCCAGACCCGCCAAAGGAGAAATGTATCTTACTTGTCCTTTCATTTTTCTTTGCGTTCAGGGCCTTAGCAAGATCTATCCGTATAGGGCCAAACGGCGACTTCCAACGCACGCCGGCGCCGACGGAATATCTCAAATCCCCGAAATCAACGCCTTGCTCAGCGGTAAAGGCATTTCCGATATCGTTGAAGACGGCCCCCCTCAAGTTCAACTGTTTGACGATAGGAAATCGTAATTCATTTTGGAATGTCACCTGCTGGCTTCCGCCAATGGGGCGATGGAACGTCTCAGCACGAACACCATTTGGTGAATCGTCGTCATTTATCAAAACCGTTACCGGCTCCCGCGGTCCGAGACTCCTCTCTCCAAAACCTCTAATCGAATTCAATCCGCCCGGAAAATATCTATCAAACAAGGGTAGATCGTCCTCTAGAATCTTTTCGCTTTCTCCCCCCACAATAGGCTCGTATCTAAAATCAATATCGCCCAACCCATAACCAAAAAAATTGTTGGACATCCAGGTCAATTGCCCGAACCTTGGATGTCGGTAAACGGGGAAATAATATTGCGCTTGGAACTCAGCTTTACTGTAGGTAGTGTCACCCCCGAGTCCCGCCTGAGTGAACATAATCTGTTGAAACCCTCCATCCGTTGGGTCCATGGGATGATTCAAATTGTCTCTGCGGATAGTGGGCGTGATTTTACTGGTAGTCTCAGAACCCTTTTCCGCCCGCACGGCGTCGGGGGCTATCGGCTCAAAGTTGCTTATATGGGACTTTTCCCATTGATAGTTCATACCAATCGAGATGTCTTCCAACGGAAATCCCCAAAGAGTTTTCAGTCCAAGCTGGTCAATTGGATAATACACTCGTACGCCGCCGCCGGTGCCCGCACGGTCAAAGTCTTCAAACGCAAAACGCCAGTCAAACAGCTCGACACCGAGAGTCATGTGCGTATCCATCACGTAGGGATTCGTCCAACTCAGGGTGGAATTGCGGTAGCGGCTCCCGAGACTTCCACTAATAATGAACTGGTGCCCGTATCCCATGAGATTGGTTTCCTGAATACGGGCCGACCCAATCAAGCTGGTAGCGGTGTTAAAACCGGCGCCGACGCTGAATGCCCCGGTCTGCGCTTCTTTGACATCGACGAGCACATTGAGAAGATCACTTCGCGCACCGCGGCGGGTAGCAATGTTGACATCTTGGAAAAACCCAAGACGGGACACCCTGCCGCGACTGTGCTCTATTCCTGTCGCGTTAAACTTACTCTGTTCCCTAACACGCAATTCGCGTCGAATAACCTTGTCGCGTGTCTTGGTATTACCAGCGATGTCTATACGGTCCACGTAAACTTCGGGTCCTTTATCTACGCGGTAAGAGATATTCACTACACTGTCGTCTTGCTCAACCTGCGTTTCCGGTTCAACATTGACAAAGGCAAATCCAAAATTACTAAAATACCCGGTCAACCGGAAAACATCTTCACGAAGGTGGCTTGCTTTGAAGACTTCTCCCTCCTGCAGCGCCACGGTGCGCAGGGCCTGATCTTCACTACCAGGAAAATCACCGACGATATGGACTTCGCCCAGCGTATACTGCTCGCCTTCATCTATACGAATGGTGACACGCATGCCTTCATCTTCGCGTTCCACCTTGGGCTCATCCACCTTTACGTTGATAAAACCATTGTCATAATACCACGCCGTGATCCTCTCCGTGTCCGTCTTCAGCGCCTCTCTGTTGAGTGTCCCATGGCTCATGAATCTAGAAAGGAAGTTTTTTTCTCTGGTAGCCATGATGCCTTGTAACCGGGCATCAGGAAATGACTCGTTTCCCTCGAACTGGATTTTTGCAATGCCTGTCGGTTTATGTTCCTGTATTGTAAACGTAACGGCCGTTTCTCCCGCACCGACATGTTCTGCCCGGTAGGAAATATCAGTATCAAGATAGCCTTTCTCTTCATAGGCTTTTTTCGCGTCCTCTATCCCTCTCCTGATACGTACCGGGTTCAGTATGGTGCGCGGGTGAATCTTCAGCGCCACCTCTAACGACTCTTGGTCCAGTTTTTTGTTCCCCTCGAAACGCACCTCTCTTATGAGAGGCCGTTCACTCACCCAATACGTCAATATGTTTCGGCCATTTTCCAGTTCTAACCGGGCTTCTACGTTATTGAAGAACCCCATATCATAAATCGCTCGTACGTCAGCATCGACGGCGTCCGCATCTAGCTCGGCTCCCGACAAAACAGTAGTCCGAATGCGTATCGCCTCTTCCTCGACCCGATCATTCCCTCCGATAACCAGGTCGTCTATGACCGTTACGGGCGACCCCGTATTCTCTTCCGAATCGCCAGCATTTGTATAGTTCTCTCCATACCCTCCTGGATCGTCGGCCGGTCCCGCGTCACCCTCACCCGCGAACCGAAACGCATCATCTCCAGTATCCTGGCCTGCGTCGCCAAGCTCCTCGTTTTCGTCTGCCGTTTGATTTGCCTCGCCTAGAGGCTCTTGCGATTCGTCGAACTCGAACACGTCATCTGAAAGGTCTTCGGGTATGGCTTCCTCGGTCAACTCAGAATCTTGCGCCAGCACAGTAGATACGCCTGGCGCCACTTCGCAGAATAGGGCGATCAATAAGAGGCATCCCCCCGCGACAAAATTCAATACCATGCATCTTCCAATAACGTGAAAAATCGCTCTTTGTCTAACAAAAACAGCAAAGTTTGTAAAGTCGCAGCTAGGTCATGTCAGAGCAAACACTGGTGCCGTAAGTACTTTGCAGAATTTACGTATTTCTCCCAACTTGGTGACACAGGTTATTATTGCCCGATTTTTTGGTTTTTCGTCCTATTCAGACGATCTTATCAAGCGATCCTCGAGTCAATCTCAACGTACGGTCCATCTCACCCGCAAGCTTCTCGCTGTGAGTCACCACGATCATTGCCACGCCAAAATCACTATGTAACGCTCCTAGTATGTCAAGCACACGCTGCCCGCTCTCAGCATCCAGATTTCCGGTCGGTTCGTCAGCTAGTATTAACATTGGCTCAAGAACCAACGCCCGGGCAACGGCCACTCGCTGCTGCTCTCCGCCCGACAATTCTCCTGGTCGGTGACTAAAGCGAGTGGCCAAGCCCACCCGATCCAATATTTTCATTGCCCGCGACCTCGCTTCGTCCGGACCCAAGTTAGCTATTAACCCGGGCATCATGACATTTTCGACTGCCGTAAAGTCAGGTAATAAATGATGGAATTGAAAAACAAATCCGATGCAGCGGTTGCGTACACCTGCTAGTTCCCCATCCGTCAAAGTAAAAAGATCCTGTCCATTGAGTACCACTGACCCGCTCGTCGGCCGGTCAAGCCCTCCTAAGATATGAAGCAACGTGCTTTTCCCGACTCCAGATTCGCCTATAACGCCGACACGCTCGCTTTGTGCGATACTCAGTTGCAAATCGCTGAGCACACGTAATTCATTTCCTTCACTCGCATACGACTTCGTGACCTTTGAGGCCTCCAATATGACTGGTGCCATAGAACATTAAACCCGGAAATGACTTTCCTGCGCGGACATTTGCAACACCGATTACACCGTCACTCGTAACGGAGAACATCCGCCGGTGCTAGACGCGCGGCCTGACGCGAGGGATAAATCGTGGCTAATAAGCAGATAAGTATCGAGGCGATTGCGACGATGATAAAATTTTCCGGGTACATCTTGACCGGAAGAGTAGAAACATAGAAGACATCCTTGGGGAGCTCAATAAACTCGTATTTCCGTAAAGCCCAGCAACCGGTCAAACCTAAAAATGACCCCATCGTCGTTCCAAGGATCCCTATTGTTAGCCCTTTATATACGAAAACACGACTGATCGAGTGCGCCGTAGCACCCAGCGATTTCAGTACCGCTATATCCTTCCGCTTTTCCATCACGACCATGATCAACGTTGCTATGATGTTGAATGCAGCCACTAAAATTATGAGTAGAAGAACGATGAAGTATACGATTTTTTCGAGTTTCAGGGCTGCAAAGATATTCCGATTGATATCGGTCCAATCTCTGACGTCATAAGGAAAGCCTAGCATTTCCTCTAGCTGTACTGCCGTCCGCTCAACTTTGTCAAAGTCACGAACCTTAACTTCGAAGCCTGTGATCCGCCCGTCCATATCAAAGAAGCTCTGTGCATCCTGGAGCGCCATATAAATTAGTCCGCTGTCATACTCAAACATCCCAGAATCGAAGACACCGGCCACAAAAAACCTCTTCATCTTCGGAATAGCACCCAGCGGCCCGGGCGTAGTATTTAGTGGGGAGATTACGTTTATGGGGTCACCCACATCCACACCTAAGTGTCGAGAAAGCTCGTGCCCTATTATGACGCCAGAGAGGTTGGCAGAACGGGCACTTCCTTCGTTCTCAAACTCTATCGCCCGTTCCTTTCCCAACAGTTCTACTTCTCCCGACACAATACGAGCACGCAGGTTAACTACCGCACTTGCCAACCTAGGCTCCAGCCCACGAACTAGCGCTCCCGATACATTCTGTCCCGAGCTGAGCATAATCTGCCCATAGATGAACGGGGCGACAGCAACAACGTCCTTTAATCCCTCTACGTCCTTCTGTACATGGCTTTGCGCTTCCACGAATCCCTGCAGGCTAGATATAACAATATGCGGATTAAAACCGAGAACGCGATCTCGAAGGTCCTCTTCAAAGCCAGTCATAACTGCCAAAACAATATTCAGCGTCATTACGCCAATCATGACTCCGACTGCGGAGATCAGCGTAATAAGCGAAATGAACCCTTCGCGCCGCCTCGCCCGTAGATACCGTAGACTCAAGAAAAGTTCGTAACGCACTGCTCACCTGCTTATTCTGCGCGGTAGACGCAGGTCCTGGTTGAGGATCGAAATTTCCCGCGAGCAAGGCTCACATCTCGGACAAGCAACTGAAAACCATTGTTCCGCATCGTTAGATACTTTCCGCACGAGGGCTCTTCACGTTTGTGCCACCCACAGGTCGGGCCGTTCGTCGGCTTTTGCATTAGCCAACGGGAGACCCCTTTCTTCACTACTTAGTTCTTCGCAACCGCCTAGCGTCGCCGACACGCAGCGTCAGCCCAGTTCGGTCGAAATATTCCAGAAGCGGGATAGCGGTCTTTCTACTGATACTCAAGCGGTCACGAAACACCGCGGCCGTGATCTCGTCGTTCTTCGACAGATAGTCGGTCAATTCATTCCTTGCCCTGTCCAAATACTGCTCGCTTAGATAGAAGTCCGGCGTAACCTTGGTGATGGCTTGCCGTGACTCCAACACCCCAAGAAAATCGTTCAGCTGCCTACGCGTTAGGTCTAATTTGCTCTGTAGGCCGGCCATATCCGGTGGAGTCCATGCCCCTTCCTCTATGCAACGCTCCAATTTCGCCGCCACTACCGTGTCTTCCTGACTCAGCGTTACGGAATGCGACTTGAGCCGTAAAACGCTTCCCTCCCGCACCATCACTTTCGCATCCATCAGGCGTTCAGTAACCACGCGGAATATTTTGGGAGTCAGTCCTGCTGACAATTGGCTCCTCAAAGATTCCATTTCCATTCCGAGTGCGAGCGGCGACTCTATGTGGAATGTGGAGAGGCATTTTTCGACCGAGGCAACTAACCGGTTCCACTTGACCCGGGTCGAATACGCCTCAGGATGGCTACTGTCCGGGAATGGCAGAACCTCGTTATCTTCCTTTAGGATTCGCAAGATCTCAGATTCTTCCGCATTGACCCCATGGTATAATTCTTCAACGGGTACGGCAAACTGTGGGCAAACCTCCAGGTACGCATGACAAGCCTCACCCAACTGAGACGACCGAAGTGCCTCCAAACGAGAAATCATGTCGGACTCGGCCTTGCGGTGTCGCCGTGCGAAAGGATGCAAGACGACACCTCCCCCTAAGGTGAGTTGTGCAGTTTCGTTTCTGAGCACAAATCGGTCCCCTCTGAGTGCGATCAATGGCTCTTCGGAAACGATTTGACACATCGCCTTTGCCTTCGGCTCTAGGACATCCATTCCACCTAGTAAAATGATTTTTCCTATGATTTCGGCAGTGCCTAAATGAAGTCTTACCCTCTCATGGTTGCGAACCACCCGTCCTGCGTTAGGCCGAATCTCGACCCTGGCGTCGAAACGGTTTGTGGTCATAGAAACTTTTGGATCACAGACCACAGATCCTCGTGCAATGTCTTTCTTATCTAATCCTACCAGATTTAATGCTAAGCGTTGGCCCGAGCCCGCCCGTCGCACCGACTCACCATGAACTTGGAGCGAACGCACTCGAGCCTCTTTCCGCGACGGGAGTACACGCACCGTGCTACCCTCATCAACGCCACCAGCGATCGCGGTCCCCGTTACCACCACCCCGTGGCCCTTTAACGTGAAAACACGGTCCACGGGAAGTCTGAAGTAGCCGGGCAGCTCCGGCCTTACGTAGGCACTCAGTTGGACCACAATCTCTTCTCGAAGAGATTCTATTCCTTCACCCGTGACACAAGACACCGGGAGAATAGGTGCCTCTTCAAAGCAAGTATCGAGGGTCAAAATTTGGATTTCTTCTCGAACCTCTTCGATACGGCCGGATTCGACCATGTCCACTTTACTTATGACAAAAATACCCTTCTCCACGCCAAGCAGGTAAAGGAAGTCAAAATGTTCCTCGGTCTGAGGCATGACCCCGTCGTCCGCCGCAACTGTAAACAAAGCCAAGTCTATCCCCTGCGCCCCTGCTAACATGTTGCGGATAAACCGCTCATGACCCGGCACATCTACGATGCCGGCCCGCTCGCCGTTCGGAAGATCCATGTAAGCGAACCCCAGATCAATCGAAATACCACGTTCCTTTTCTTCCTTGAGCCGATCGGTGTCCTGGCCGGTCAGCGCCTTCAGAAGACTCGTCTTACCGTGATCTATGTGGCCTGCAGTGCCGATGACATGTGACATGAACGCTCTCTAAAGCATTTGAAGTTTCATACGACTCACCCGCGGGTGGATGTCGGCCCTAGCAAAGGCTTTGAGATCCACCATCGATCTGGTCTTGCTATACCAATCCAATTTTCCTCCTAATGCGTCACAACTTTCACTCACCGACATTACGACATGAGACACACTCCAGTAATAGTCTAGATCTTACCAAAGTCGCCTCCTCTTCCTTTACCGTCTGAAAAACGTTGCGCGCCCTCACGGGCTTCCTGTTGGATCGGGGCCAGACCTCCCCGACCTTCCTGCCTGAGGGCTGAGCGAAGGTCCATATCCCATTGGTAGTAAGCCGACTCCCGATCCGCCCTCAAACAAAGCTGCGGGAACTTCGCAATCTCTTGAGCAACCGCGAAAGCGACGGCTCTAGCGCTCCCGGTAGGGACAAGTCGGTTCGCCAAACCAAATTCCATTGCCTCCGCGGGACCAACAGCCCGCCCGGTAAGGATCATATCAAGCGCCCTACTCATTCCAATGAGCCTGGGGAGCCGCACGGTACCCCCGTCGACAAGTGGCACTCCCCATCGACGGCAGAACACGCCAAACTGCGCACTTTCTGAGACCACTCGCATGTCGCATAGCAGCGCCAGCTCGAGCCCACCCGCTACAGCGTACCCTTCGATTGCACAAATCGTCGGTTTGCTCAGGAACATACGGCTCGGTCCCATAGCCCCATCACCTTCCGGTTCGTAGTGCGCATCTAGGCCGCCCTTCGATAAGGATTTAAGATCGTAACCCGCACAAAAATTCTCGCCGGTGCCGCATAATACCGCTACCTCTTGTTGCTCGTCTGAGTCAAAATCAATGAAGGCTTTGCGGAGCAAACCCGCGGTCTCTTCATCGACCGCGTTTCGGCATTCCGGCCGATTGATAATTATCGTTGTAACCGTCGCTTCCCTTTCTACGAGCACCTTCATAAAATCCTCCTGCGAGTGGTCGCAACATCTGATAGCCGTCGCGGGCAAGAGCAAAAAATGGGACACGACAGCCAGACAATGCTTAACGAAAAGCCTCAATTATTTCCTGCAACGCCACCATTTGATTACCGTTAGCGGAGGACGGAACCAAAATGGGCGTTTTAAGACCGGTCGCAGCCCAGGCCTCAACTCCTTCTCGTACCTCGGAAGCGGTCCCATACAAAGTCACGTCTTGTAACCAACGATCCGTCAATAAAGACGGGATCCGATCACCATCCTTATCTCGAACTGCCTGTTGAATTTGGCTCATCTCTTCTTGGTACCCTGCCTCGATCCAGTACTTCTGATAGTTAGGCAGCCTCACATATGTACTGAGGGTTCGCCGATGAACCCTCGCTGCTGCTGCTTTGTCATCGGTAATTACGGTCGGTATCATGTTTCCGACGAAAAAATCGTCGTCCTCCATTTTTTCGTCTGGTAGAGCGCTCAGGGAAGTCCGCATATGGGAAAGTGCCGCATTCGCCCATACCGCACCCTGGCCAATCTCCGCCGAAAGCTTGGCCATGGGACGTCGCAGAGTGGCCAAAATTATCGGCGGTAACGCGTCCTTCTTCCCAACGCCGGCGCGTAGATCGTCAACAAACCGACGGATATCATTTAGCGGGCGGCCCGACTCAACTTTTAGACGATTGAGGACTGGCCCGTGGCTAACGCCTACCCCAAAACGAAAACGTCCCGACGATAACTCGTGGATCAGGGCAGCAGTTTGCGCAAAATCGGCAGGGTGCCTAGTGTACATATTCGCGATACTGGTCCCGAACGGGATTTCATGAGTGGTAAGGGCTAACGCCTCACACAACCCCATGCAATCGCCAACACTCTGGCAATAAATGCCGCTGAACCCCTCGCGTTCTAATTGACTCGCCACTTCCAACGTTTGTTTTCGGCGCCCCGGCACCGCAACCAGCGCAACGGCAGGTTTATTAACCATAGTACCTCCTCAATCAAGTTTAGAAGTCCAGATTATAATTCGCACTGGTTAGAATTGCTATCCTTCCCCTGCCAGCGTACCAAATCAGTCAATCACCCTGTCGCGCTAGGGTCCATTTGGGTTTCTTGGTCCGACGTTGGACATCCGGCACCGAAGACGGCGCTCGGGTATACAGATCAGGCTACGATAGACCCCTGGACCTGCAAAGTCTTCTTGAGGTAAATAAACAATAACTACAGAGAGATTCATAAGAGTTACTAAGGAGGCTTTATGCCACAGGTAATCGGCGGAGAGATAGGCAACGTAAAGGAAGATGAGTGGTCGTGCGGGGAATGTTCCGGTAAATCCGAAGAATACAAGGATACTTTGGCGAGGGTACTGGTACATTGCGCAACGCAGCACGACGCTTGGGAAACAGACCAAGACAAAGAGAAAAAGATCGTCTCGATCAAATCGCGCAAAGGTGACAAATGACACTACCTATCGAAAGGCTACATCCCCCCGGACGAGCAGCTTAACCGGTCCTGCCACTCCTGCGGGGGCGAAGCGACGACACTATCCTAGGTAAGGACGAAATAGAATTCGGGCCCACTGATGCGCCCGCCTCCCTGCTACGACTCGTGGATAGGGTTTGACCATTTAGGCCAGACCCCTCTCTCCTCAGAACAGGTTGTCTACCTTTCTCGATTTCTCGGGACAACAGCGTTTAACCAGCCACGATGGGCCCAAATCTAGCCCTTGCTGTCAAAGCGTGCCTGGCATATGCAACCAAAGACATTGCCAAATACAAGGAGTATCTTATGAGTTACTGGAATACCGACCTCAACGAAGGAGTCGTCACTGCCGCGTATACGAACGCGCCAATGAATTATTTTTGCGCAGAGGGCACACAAGAGTTATGGAAACTTATCGACGAGTGGCAAGACCCCTCTGTTAGAGCGGTGATTCTGACGGGTGGTGTAGATGGAAAGTTTATCACGCATTACAGCGTCGAAGAATTGCTGGATCTCGCTAAAGACCGCGAAGCGATGCGCCTCGCCGGAACATCGCTGACCACTAGCTATCATTCTCTGCTCAAAAATCTTAGCGATCTCCCTAAACCAATAATTGTCGCTATGAACGGCGATACAATGGGCGGTGGATTCGAATTAAGTCTTTCATGTGACCTCCGTATCGGACAGAACGGAGACTACCGTTATGGTTTTCCCGAAGTCAAACTAGGAATACTGCCGGGAGGCAGCGGTACTCAGCGGCTTTCGAGGCTTATTGGAGTCGGTCGAGCACTCGAATTTGTTATACGTTCACGGGTAGTTCCACCCGCAGAGGCTCTTCGTTTTGGCCTCATCCACGAAGTCGCTGACAGCGCAATTGAAAGGGCTACCCAGATTGCACATGAAATCGCCAATTTCCCGCCCATTGCCGTAGCACGGGCCAAACACGCAGTGCACGCTGGTAACGACACGCATCTCGACGCGGGGCTGGACATTGAAAGTTCTGCTTTTCTGGAGACGATGTTATCCGACGATGGAGTTCTCGCCATGCAGACGTATGTCGATCTGCCTTACGAAAAACGAAGGGATTGGCTGGATAACCCTACGAACCCAGGTTACACAGGGAAATAGGCCGGCACACGTGAGGCATTGCCGGTAGGTCCCCCGGCTCACCGGCATCGCCTCATACTGAGACGCACCGTTCGTAGCGTTCGCCCGAAAGGGTTGACAGGCGTTTAGCGTAGGCACTGCTGCAGCGCACAGCCGTAGCATTCTGGCCTCACCATGGCCTTCGGAATTCGCACTTGGGAAGGTCATCCTGCAGTGCGTCGATCCCGGCACGACTCGCGAGTGTACTTCGGAGGTTTAATACTCGGAGACCCTTCAGCCCCCGCAGATGTACAAGACCCGCATCACTAATACGTGTATCGTATAACCATAATACCCGGAGTCCTGTCAGGTGGGCTAAATGTGCCAAACTATCATTGTTCACGCGCGAGGCGGAAAGCTGCAAGTACTGAATTCCGCCGGGCGGTAACGCCCGTAATGGAGACAAGTCAGTTGAAGCTTGCGGATTAACGTTCAACCGTAGCTCTTTGCCCGGGGCAACTCCCTGTTCACCCTGCGCTCTACCAATTGAGGCCCAAAACGCGTAGTCATCCGCTCGGTGTAAACCATCGCGGACAAACAGTTCCCCCAGGGAACGATCTACCGGGAACCGCAGATCTCTAGACGGAAGAATTAGCTGCTCATCACTATTACCACTATTCATGTACTCTGCCGCTAGTATCTGTTTTCCCGCCGTTAGGCATTGACATCTATAACAACTCGGCCACGAATTTGGCCGGCCAAAATTTGGGGGGCAAGTTCCAAAATCTTCGACATTGGTTCGACAACAGTCATCTTCTCCAACGGTTTGTGCGCCAAGTCCTCCGAGAGGCGGTCCCACGCTAACTGTCGCTTCTGTCCGGGACAGACAACTGAGTCTACGCCTATTAGATTCACATTTCGCAGTATGAAGGGTAACACTGATGTCGGTAAGTCGGCGCCGCCAGCAAGGCCACAGGCTGTAACGGTTCCTCCATAGCAGGTGCCGCTTAATACGGAAGCCAGCGTCTGTCCGCCGACGCTATCGACCCCCCCCGCCCAGCGCTCGGCGTCCAAAGGTCGGCCAGAAGCCTCACTTAATTCAGCACGGTCGATAATCGACGACGCTCCGAGACCCGCGAGGTACTCAGCGAGTTGCGGTCGCCCCGTCGAGGCCACAACTCGGTAGCCAAGTTTAGCCAACACCGCAACCGCGACGCTACCCACTCCCCCACCGGCCCCCGTAACTATGACTTCGCGATCGCCCGGCTGTACCCCCATTCGTTCTAAATCCAGGATGCATAGCATCGCCGTGTAGCCTGCCGTCCCGATGGCCATGGCCTGACTCAGACTAAACGCATCCGGAACGCGTGTAAGCCACTCCGGTTTGACCCTTTGTTTTTGCGCGTAACCTCCTCCGTGCGTCATGCTGAGTCCCCAACCGTTCACAAGCACCCTATCTCCCGATCGGTAGTGTGGTGATTCCGAAGATTCCACGGTCCCTGCCAAATCGATACCACCTATCATTGGATACGTACGCGCAATCGGTGCAGACCCAGTGAGGGCTAATCCATCTTTATAGTTCAGTGTGGAGTATGCCACGCTGATCGTAACATCTTCGGGCGGTAGATCTTCCAGATGAATTTTCTTATGTGCTGCTGTTATTTTCCTGTCAGCTCTTTCAATTACAACGGCATCAAACGCTTCTGCCATGTATCTTTTCTCCTTTATTAAACGCACAGCCGATCGTCCACACCAGTCAAACAGCCGCCGTCCTCCTTAGCGGGTACTCGCGTATGATGCAACGTTCACCGGAATCTCTTCGCGCCTATTCGGCCTGGTGGGCACGCCCCCATAGGGAACCAGACATGGGTCCCCTATGATTAACCGTCACCAGGGACGCATGTCCATCAAAGCGCCATTTGTTGGGCGCGTATTTTCAGATCGCGCGATACGCCGCGAAAGATTGTGTCGAAGACCTGGCACTCGGGTCAGTTACCACATTGACGACTGCCGGCTTGCCCGACGCAACAGCACGCTCGAGCGCAGGACGTATGTCTTCCGGCTTCTCTACAAACTCGCCATGAGCACCGAACACCTTGGCCATTTCATCATATCTGCTGAACCCGAGGTCTCTACCGGCCGTCATCACGCCGGCGCCGGCCCACCCGCCATTGTTGCTAATAACAATAAGGGCGGGAATATTCTTTCGCACCATGGTATCTATTTCCATCCCGTTCATTCCGAAGGATCCGTCCCCGCTCAATACGATTACTTGGGTATCTGGTTTCGCCACTTTTGCGCCTAATCCAAACGGCACGGCTACACCCATGCACCCGTTCGGGCCGGCGTTAACTCGATGACCTGGGGCATTCGTCGGCACCGATTGACGAGCAAAGTTCAATATCTCATGGCCGTCAACCACTACGATAGCGTCACGGTCCATAAAATCCCGAACTTCTTTGCATAAACGTAAAGGATGCATCGGAGACGACTCCGCATTCATCGCCGCTTCCATCTTCTCCTGAGAGCGTTTGTCATAGCCCCGCAATGTGTTCAACCATTCAAGCTCTGACCGTCCTCGGAAAGAATCGCTGCCCTCGTCTATCAATTGGCGCAGGACCATCTTGGCGTCACCCACTATCCCAACATCGACGGCGCGATTACGCCCGATTTCCTCGTCAGCAATATCGACCTGTATCATCTTTGCGTTTTCCGAAAAACGTGGAGCCTGTCCAAACCCTAGGATGAAATTCAAGCGGGTTCCAACAACAAGTACTACGTCGGCCTCCTTCCATGCCCGGTTGCGGGCTCCCGGAAAACTCAATTCATGGTCTTCAGGAATAACTCCACGGCCCTGTGGCGTTGTATAGAAAGGAATTCCGGCCATTTCGACAAACTCTCGCAGTTCCACCATAGCGTCCGACCAAAGGATGCCGGTACCGGTAATTACTAAAGGTCTCTCCGCCCCTTGAAGCAGGGCAATTGCATCCTTGACCAACTTCTCGTCACCGGAAACACGCGGGACACTGTGCGGATTCTTCGGAAAGTTTACGTCACCTTCTTCAACCACTCGGTAGAGCACATCGCCGGGGAGGTCGATGTAAACCGGGCCAGGTTGGCCACTTGTTGCCACTCTGAAAGCCTTGTTTACAATCTCTGGAATACGGCGGGCATCCTTGACCCTCTCGGACATCTTCGTGATGGGTTTAAACATTCCTACTTGGTCCATTTCCTGGAATGCCCCCATACCATCTTGGGAGATTGCGCTCGCCCCGCCCAGAGCGACCACCGGAACCGCATCCAGATATGCATTCCCTACCCCAGTTATGAGATTCGTCACACCAGGGCCCGACGCCGCAAAGCAAACGCCTGGTTTGCCTAATACTCGACTATATGCATGCGCAGCCATGGATGCGCCTTGCTCATGCCTCACATCGACCGAATTGAATCCAATTTCTATACATTTCGAGGCTACATCCACCATCGGACCGCCAGTAATATAGAAAACCGTATCCACGCCCTCATCTTTCAGCGATTTCACAACTAGAGAATTACCATCAACTTCAGCCATATTTTCCCCTTTCGTACCGGTCTTTCCTCAGCGGCGTCCGGTAGTTTACCTCTACTGCACCCCAAAATACCAGGGGCACAATGGTGAGATAGAAGTTAGAGAGCCTATTATGGTGCAAGAATATTTATTCGGCCCTCCGTCGCGGGCCATACCGGCCTGGCGAAAGTGGTCCCGCGTCATCAAAAGCCCCATAAAGAAACCGACTCCTCTACAACTCTGGCGACCCTGTACGAACAGCGCACCAGCCCGTCCACTACAGATCCAAGGTTTTTGCAACGGCCTCCCTATGTATGGGGGCACTTCCGAAAGTTGCCTCCGAGGCAAGACCTCGTCTGTAATACAAATGCATGTCGTGTTCCCAAGTGAAGCCTATACCGCCATGCACTTGGATGGCTTCGCTTGTCACTGTCTTGCACATGTCGCTGCAATAAGCCTTTGCCATCGGGACGGCCTGTGAGGCCTCTTCCACTTCCTCATCAACCGTCCAAGCGGCGTAGTATGTTAGGGACCGGGCATTTTCAACTTGAACCATCATGTCCACACATTTGTGCTTCACCGCCTGAAAACTGCCAATTGGTTTACCAAACTGAACACGCTCTTTGGCATACTCGACCGCCATGTCGAGCGCTTGTTGTCCTGTCCCTACCATTTCCGTACACAGCCCTGTTGCGGCCTGTTGCAAAACCCGACTAAGAATTGACCAACCGTCGTCCACCGTCCCCACTACCTGAGCCCCGCTAACGGCAACGTCCTTGAAACTGACGTGGCACTGACGCCGCGTCATATCGACCGTCTTCAACTGTTCAATTTCGACACCGGGAGACTTCGCGTCTAGGAGAAATAGCGTAATGCCTTCCTCGGGGGTACTGAGTGAGGCCGTTCTGGCGGCCACAATTAGCTGGTCCGCGACATGGGCATCGGGCACAAAAAGCTTCTCGCCCGAAATAAGAAAGTCACTTCCTTTTGGCACCGCCGGCAAAGTTATTCCGCCCGCATCGTATCGCCCACTCTTCTCCGCCTGCGCCAGTGTCAATAGCCTGTTTCCTGCAGCTACTTCTGGTAGAATCGTGACCTTCTGGTCTTCCGACCCCCCGGCTAGTATCGCCGTGCTACCAAGCAAGACCGTAGCAAAAAACGGGCCGGGCATGAGTGAACGACCCATTTCTTCCATGACAACAACGAGATCTAGGAAACTGCCTCCTATTCCACCGTATTTCTCAGGAACAATGATACCCATCCAACCGAGGTCGGCGGCCTTCTTCCATAATTCGGCAGCATGTGCCGACTCATCTTCCATCATCTTTCTGACGAAAGTAGTCGGACACTCTGCGTCCAAGAACTTTCGGGACGAATCCCGCAGCAAATCCTGATCTTCACTAAAACCGAAATCCATAATTCCTCCTCAGCCCTTCGGCAACTGTAGGACCCGCTCTCCTACAATGTTTCGCATAATTTCTGATGTACCGCCCGCTATAGTGTACAGGCGCGATCCTAATGCCCGCCGCGACCAAAAGCCGTTGTCGGTGCCGCGCTCCTCACCCAGGGCGCACTGGCTATGAGCGCCCAAGACTTCCATCGCAAAATGCGCCATACGAACATACAATTCGCTGCCCGCCAACTTACTAATAGAGCCTTCTGGTCCCGGCGGGTCGCCCCGAAGCTGCCGAGTCAATTGTCTATATCCATTGTATTTGAGCGCCTGTATTTCAATGTGAAATGCCGCGATTTGTTGTCTAACGCTTGTATCATTCGCCGCGAGACGGTCATCTCTCTCGAAATCCTTTAGTGTTTTTTTGAGACGCTCCAGCATGGGGTCAAGGTTGTATATCATTCCAAAGTTCGCACGCTCAAACATTAGAGTCGTAATTGCGACCTGCCAGCCGTTATTTTTTTCCCCCACCAAATCTTCCTTGGGGACCCGTACGTCCTCAAAGAACACCTCGTTGAATTCCGCATCGCCGGATATCTGAACCAACGGCCTTACCGTCACTCCTGGGGAGTGCATGTTCACGAGAAGATAAGACAGGCCTTTATGCTTTGGCGCGTCCGGATCAGTGCGCGCAACTAAAATACAGTAATCTGCCTTCTGGGCAAAACTCGTCCAGACCTTTTGGCCGTTCACGAGAAAATCGTCACCGACTTCTTCCGCGCGCGTCTGGAGCGACGCCAGATCAGATCCCGACCCAGGCTCGGAGTAGCCCTGGCACCAAATTTCGTGCGCGCTAAGTATTTTGGGTATGAACCGTTGTTTTTGTCGCTCGGTCCCCCATTGCATGAGAGTCGGTCCCACAAGCGAAATTCCTAACGGGTTAGCAAGGCCTGGTGCGCCGGCGCGGCCCAACTCTTGTTGATATATGGTTTGTTCCATTATCGTCGCGCCGCGGCCACCGTACTGTTCGGGCCAGTGAATGCCAACCCAGCCTCCGGAGTGGAGTTTCTTCTGCCAGTCGAGCTTAATCCGAAAACGACCATTCTGCTCTATAGTCTCGAAAGTGTCCGCGTTAAAGTTGTCGGGTGGGTTCTCTTCTAACCATAACCGGAATTCCTGCCTGAAAGATTCCTCTCGTTCCGAATAGTCAAAGTCCATTTTTTCTCCTGCCCCGAAGCTTCTTAGATCGGGCCGAATTATAGGTTTAGACGGTCCGAAAGAAAAGGGGTGAAAGGAACGTAGCATACACAGTACAGGCACTACCGACGGCAACGCCCCTCAAAAAATACGGCCCGCCAAAGCCAATCTTTGGAATGTCAGCGCCCCTCCATTCGGTGGCCCGGCTTGACACTAAAGCGCCCTGCTGAATAATTGTTTCGGAAAGAACTGTGAGTCTGGAGGTCCGGTGCTTTACCATCAAACCTTTATCCCAACGTTACGCGAAGACCCCGCAGAAGCAGAGGTCATAAGCCACAAACTCCTACTTCGGGCCGGTATGATACGGCAGGTAGCCCGCGGCGTGTACGATTTTTTGCCTCTTGGTCTCCGAGTCCTACGCAAAGTGGAGGAAATTGTGCGTGAGGAAATGAACCGAGCCGGGGCACAGGAAATTCTCATGCCTGCAATATGCCCAGCCGAATTGTGGCAAGAAAGTGGGAGATGGAGTGCGTACGGGCGGGAGTTACTGCGGATAAAGGATCGGCACGAAAGAGATTTTTGTTTTGGTCCAACGCACGAAGAAGTCGTCACTGATATTGTGCGAAAAGAGGTACGCTCGTACCGCGATCTCCCGCTTAATTTATATCAGATCCAGACCAAATTTCGTGACGAAGTTCGACCACGATTTGGTCTTATGCGGGGCCGAGAATTCATTATGAAAGACGCCTACTCTTTCCACACCACCCTAGAGGATTGCCAGCGGGAATATCAAAACATGTTTGACGCGTACAGTCGCATCTTCGACCGGTGCGGTTTGAGCTATCGGCCTGTGGAAGCCGATACCGGCGCTATCGGTGGAACTATGTCCCACGAATTTCAAGTCCTGGCCAGTTCTGGCGAGGACGCTGTTGTTAGTTGTAATTCCTGCAGCTACGCGGCTAATGTTGAAAAAGCAGAACTTTCTGATCCTATCCCATCTACGCATTTGAATAATAAGAAAATCGCCACCGTCGAAACGCCAGGTCACCGCACTATCCAGGAAGTATCTACATTCCTCGGGGAAGCACCGGAACGATTCCTCAAAACCCTTGTCTACACTACGGACACAGGTGCAACTGTTGTTGCCGTGGTTCGTGGCGATCAGGAACTAAGTGAGCCTAAACTGAAGAACTTGCTTGGCTGCGAGCAGGTCGTTTTAGCCGGCGATGAAGCTGTCCAAACTGTGGCAGGTACACCACCCGGTTTTGTAGGACCGATAGGCATAAAAGCAACAATGCTCGGCGACAAGTCTCTCAAAGGAGAAAAGGGTCTGATCTGCGGCGCTAACGAAATCGATAAGCACCTAGTACACGTAAATATCGAGCGCGACATTCCCGCGTTAGAATTCGGGGACCTACGACTGGCTAAGGCGGGTGACGGATGCCCGCGTTGCGATCAAGGAACGTTTGACGAACATAGGGGAATCGAAGTGGGTCAGACATTCTACCTTGGAAAAAAATATAGCCAAGCAATGAATGCGGGTTATCTGGACGCAGAAGGCAAACAGCACGCTATGGAAATGGGCTGTTATGGGATCGGTATTACCCGCACGGTGGCTGCGGCAATTGAACAAAATCATGACGATGCAGGGATCATATGGCCAAAACCGCTTGCGCCACTCGACGTCCACATAGTACCCATCAACTGGAATGACGAAAGTACACGAAATACGGCCGAAGAAATTTACAGCAAATTGCAACGTGCAGGCGTAGAAGTGCTGTTGGACAACCGGCCGGAACGGCCTGGTGTAAAATTCAAAGACGCCGATCTCCTAGGTATCCCGTTGAGGGTCACCATTGGCGGCAAATCTTTAGGCCGGGGAGTCATCGAGCTGAAACAACGTAAAGACGGACAGAACTCGGAAATACAAGTAGGCGGAGCAGTCGAGGTCATTAAGAACACGATAAGAAATTAGGTTGCTCCACCTTATGTCAGAGAGCGGATTCTATCAATGTTCAGCGCAAAGGAATGGGCACGGAGTAAGCTAATTTTTGCCCTTGACGTTGGCTCTCGGAAAGAAGCAGAAGGTTACGTTGCGCACCTCTCTTCCGAGGTCGGCCTCTTCAAAATCGGAAAGCAGTTATTCGTGCACGCCGGGCCGGACGTCGTCCGAAGCGTCAGATCCGCCGGCGGCAACGTGTTTTTAGATCTTAAATTTCATGACATCCCACAGACCGTTTCCGCCGCTTCTGTCGAGGCAACACGACTCGGCGTACACATGCTGACCTTGCACGCATCCGGTGGCTCAACTATGCTCGCACGCACGGTTGACGCCGTAAACGCCGTGTGCCGTGCAGAAACACTCAAACGCCCATTACTCATTGCTGTCACGGTGCTTACAAGCCTAGAATCAAACGATCTACGACTCATGGGTATACGAGCTGGTGCGACCAATCATGCAGTCCGACTCGCTTTGCTAGCTCGAGATGCTGGTATCGACGGAGTGGTTGCTTCGCCCCACGAGTCCGAGTCTATTCGGGCTGCGTGTGGAGAAGCAATTAAACTAGTTATACCCGGGGTGCGTCCCCGAGATTCCGAAGCTAACGATCAGAAACGGGTACTCACGCCGTACCAAGCAATTTGTAACGGAGCGGACTACTTAGTGGTCGGAAGACCCATCCGGGACGCTGAAGACCCCGTTCACGCCGCAAACCTGATCATAGAAGAGATGGCGGAGGCCGCCGTCGCGAGTGGGAGGCGCTGATGGCCATAAAAAATCAGGCCGACCTAATCGTCCGCCCTCGACTCACCGGGAATCCCACGCCGATAAATGATTTCATATTCACGTACCAGACCCAAAGTTTCCCGTGCTACTTTCTCCAAAAATAAATCGTCCCCGTGGACGCGCTCAATGCGAGATTTTAAAGCGGTATTCTCACTTAGCAATTGGCGAACTTGTCTTTCAATGTCCCGTTGTTCTTCGTCGAGGCGCGCCAGATGTATTAAACCACGGTCACCCCAAACCGCTAAATAAATAAACAAAATATATAGTGCGAGGACAAACGGGAGCCACATCTTTCTTATCACACTGACCGCCATAATCATTTTATTTTACGGACTCTGAACGGTTGGAGCAACATTAAGATGTACATTCTACGCTGACGAAAGATACTAGCGTCGGCCGAGACAGGGTAACAAACTTAAATGAAGATAAAAAAAATTGTCGGCAGAGAAATATTGGACAGTCGCGGCAACCCTACTGTAGAAGTCGACGTCTTATTGTCGAGCGGCTCGAAAGGGCGCGCCGCAGCACCCTCCGGCGCCTCAACCGGCGCTCATGAAGCCTGGGAATTGAGAGACAGCAGGAAAAAGCAATATGGCGGTAAAGGGGTTGAGAAAGCTGTCAGCAAGGTTAACACTACAATCGATGCAACTCTAAGGGGCCAGAATGCAGAAGATCAAGCATATATTGATCAAATACTTCTTGACTTAGATGGAACACGAAACAAAAAGAAGTTCGGGGCAAATGCCCTAATTGCAACGTCCCTCGCAGTAGCAAAGGCCGCCGCCGCCGCCCGAGGACAACCATTCTATCGATTTCTTGGCGGTACCCGCGCGCGCACGCTTCCGGTACCATTAGTCAATGTCCTGAACGGCGGGGTTCATGCGTCTAACAACATAGACATCCAAGAGTTTATGATCGTGCCTGCTGGCGCCCGCTCATTTAGAGAGGCACTCCGAATGAGTGCTGAAGTTTTCTCGAGCCTAAAATTACTACTCACGCGACGTGGCCTATCTACAGCGGTTGGAGACGAAGGTGGCGTTGCTCCAAATCTTCGCACCAACGAGGAAGCGTTCGACCTTTTACTCGAGGCCATCACCATGGCTGGATACACGGCTGGGCGGGACATTTGGCTAGCCTTAGACGTGGCCGCGACCGAACTCTACAGCACCGCGGCCGGCGGAAAATACATCTTCGCCAAGGCGGGGACTCCGCCGGAGGACGCCTCAGACCTCATAACAAAGTACATCAAGTGGACCAGCACCTACCCACTGGTATCAATAGAAGACGGATTAGCCGAGGATGATTGGCCCGGTTGGAAGCTTCTGACGGAAGAGCTGGGCTCCAAGATCCAGTTGGTTGGAGACGACCTGTTCGTGACGAACCCTAAACGTGTTGCGATTGGCATTGAACGGAAGACTGCGAACGCGATCCTAATAAAAGTCAATCAGATAGGGACTCTAACGGAAACACTAGAAACCGTGGCATTGGGAAAAACGCACGGTTATTCTTCCGTAATTTCCCACCGATCGGGCGAAACGGAAGACACGAGCATTGCTGATCTCGCCGTCGCGTTGAATGCTGGTCAAATAAAAACCGGGAGCGTATGTCGTGGCGAACGAACAGCCAAATATAACCAATTGTTACGAATAGAGGAAGAACTCGGGTCGCGCGCTGTTTATGCAGGTAAACAAGTATTTAACAAATGACCATTAGGTTGTGTTTCGCTAAACGTTTTTGTTGCGACGTAGTCGTTCATCTGATAGAAAAGTAGGAGGATGAATTCTCAATGCGAAAAAGGATCATATAAACAACTAAGGGGTTCCCAAACTCAGAACGAAGGAGGTCGCTATGCCCGCAGCTAAGAAAAAGACAGCTCGAAAGGCCGTGAAAAAGGTGGCTAAGAAAAAAGTCGCCCGCAAGGCCCCGGCGAAGAAAAAAACAGCTCGCCGCCGCTAGTGTAGGTACAAAATCATAGAGGCGGAGGATCGCAGTGAAAGAAGGCCCAACAAGGGCCTTCTTTCTTTTGTATGAGACAAAAAATCGGCAAGCACGTCGTAGAAACCACCTTTCCCGAACGAGAGAAATTTACCGCGCCCCTGCTTCTAGTGCCCGGCCTGTGGAGCGGAAGTTGGATCTGGGAAGAGATGGCTTGGTATTTTTGTCAGCGAGGTTGGAGTAGTTGGGCCATAGATTTTCCAAAAAAACAAACGGATAGCGACATTGGCAACACTCCCCTTTCGGAGCGCCTACAAACTGTTCGGGAGGTCACCAGAGGTTTCGATGCTTCTCCGGTACTCATAGGATTCGATGCGGGTGGCCTATTCGGCCTGCTAGCTACACTTGATATAACACCCAGAGCGTTAGTTTGGATTTCGCCGCTATTTCCTTACTGTTGGCAATCCAATCTTCGACCTACACCGCCATTGGTAAGATTGGGCGCTCTGTATTCGCTTCTGCGAAACCGCCCTCATTCTCCGCCGTCACGTTCGCTATCTCTCCGGTATCTCTACCACTCCCAACCGGAAGCGGTACAAACACGTGTTTGGCCCAGCCTAAAACCGGAGTCCGGGCGTCTAGTGCGACAGCTAACACGCGCCAAAATAGATTTTCCACGGGTTCCTTTACGATGTCCTTTACTCATTATTTCGGGAGGAGAGGACCGGCTAGTGCCTGCACATGCAGCCCGGGACCTGGTACGCTCCCTATGTGCCGACCATTGTACGTATGCGGATGAGGGACATTGGTTGTTGAACGGTCCAGCAGCAAAAACCGTTGTGGCAGACATTCACCGCTGGCTGATTAGAGGCCTAGGAGAATCCTTGTTGATTCAGGACGATGAGAGTTATTAGTTGACACCCAAAGGGGGATCTAATAGCAGGTGCGTGGGAAACAAGTTCTTGTCTCATGGGCGATTACCGGAAAGTGTGTTCAACTCAACCTTCATAAGGTTTTTTTAACTTCTACAGCCATGCTCCAATTGACAAATGTTTCTCTCGCTTTCGGCGACCAGAGCCTGTTCCGAGGACTTACTTGGCAAATCCGTCAGGGTGATAGAGTCGGTCTTGTGGGGCCTAACGGAGCTGGGAAAACAACACTCTTTCGTCTTCTCACCGAAACGATCGAGCCGGATGAAGGCAGCGTACATTTGGGGAAAGGTACAAAAATTGGCTACCTGCCCCAGGAGGGTATTCAAATTTCCGGCCGTGACCTCTTTTCGGAAGCCCAATCGGCCCTACCAGAATTAACCGCATTACAAGAAGAACTTGCCCTCCTCCAAGAGAAGCTAGAAATATTTGGGTCGGAAATAAATCCACAGGACGGCGACAAAACTCAAGACGAGTTAATTTCGCGGTTGGGCAATGTCCAAACACGAATCGAAGAATTGGGTGGATTCAAAACCAAAGCCACCATAGCAAAAATTCTTTCCGGGCTCGGATTTCACGAAGCACAGTTTACGGCTCAGACAGAGACATTCAGCGGAGGGTGGCAAATGCGTATTGCACTTGCCAAGCTGCTCCTAAAGCAACCCGACGTTTTGCTTTTAGATGAGCCAACTAACCACCTCGATTTAGATTCATTGGTCTGGCTAGAGTCTTACCTGCGAACGTACCGAGGGAGTATCGTGTTAATTTCACACGACCGAGCCTTCCTTGATCGACTGGTGAATAGAGTAGTTTTATTGCAACACCAAACTATCACGGAATACGTGGGGAATTACTCAACCTTTGAAAAAACCGCCGCCGCCCAAGCACTGGCCTATGAAAGGGCATATGACAATCAACAGGACGAGATCCAAAGACTGACCCGATTTATTAATACTTTTCGATACAATGCAAGAAAGGCTCCACAAGTTCAAAGCCGGATAAAACAACTCGAAAAGATGAAAAAGCTCGATGCGCCAACGCAATCTTCAAAAGATGTTCATTTCCATTTTCCGACGGCAAAAAGGAGCGGAAAACGCGTATTGACTTTAAATGGGATAGAGAAGCGCTACGGGAACAATAAAGTGTTTACGGACCTAGAACTTATTGTCGAGCGGGGCGACCGGATCGCCTTGGTAGGTGTAAACGGATCAGGCAAATCAACGCTGAGCCGTATCTTGGCTGGAATTGAGGCACCAACACTAGGAACACGCCAACTGGGCCATCAGGTCACACTCGATTACTATGCTCAGCAGCAGGCCGAGCGGCTTCAACCCAGCAACACCGTGTACGAAGAAGTGCTGAGTAACGCCGCTACAGAAATAGTCCCACAAATTCGAACATTACTCGGCGCCTTTCTTTTCTCGGCGGATAACGTAGGCAAGCGGGTAGGTGTTCTAAGTGGGGGCGAAAAAAGTCGGCTGGCCCTCGCAAAAATGCTGCTCCAAAGTTCAAACATGCTTGTCCTCGACGAACCGACCAATCACCTTGACATTCGAACGAAAGATATTCTCAAAGAGGCACTGACTCAATACACCGGCACTTTCGTCGTGGTGTCCCACGACCGCTACTTCCTCAGAGGCCTCGTCACAAAAGTTGTCGAACTCGCAGACGGATCATACACGATCTATCCCGGGACGTTCGAGGAGTTCTTGGATTGGAAAACCGTCAACAGAGCCGAGCCCCAACATAGTTTAGAAGCTAACCCTCAGAAACGGACTAGCCGGGGACGCCCTCCGAACAACGAGGGAATACAGGGGGCTCTAGCAGCAATTCATCAGGCAAAACATGGCCAAAATTCCTATCAACGTCAAAAGGCGGAACGGGCGGAACGGCACAAACGAGCTAAAAGACTGACCATTCTTGAACAGACTATCGCGCACTTAGAGGAAAAGAAGGCTACTATCGAAGGAGCTCTCGCGGACGACCAAATATTCCGCGATCATGCGAAAGCTCGACAAGTAAATGCCGACTATTCTCGCGTGAAAGAGACGCTTCGCGAACAATATGCCGAATGGACAGCGCTGGCGGAGGAACACGAGGCCGAATAATCATCAAAAATTGTGGAGCACAAAATGCGCATTGCACTAAGTTTACCACCTATAGGGCACGATTTTTCACTACTAAAAGAAGTAGCCCTCAAGGCAGAGGACCGAGGCTTTGAAGGGCTCTGGCTAGGCGAGGCCTGGGGGACGGAGGCCGCAACAATGGCATCGGCCTTTCTCAGCTGCACCCAGCGGATACAAGTGGGGACGGGTATCATGTCTATGTATCTCCGTCCGCCAACCCTGGCAGCCATGCAAGCGGCGACGATGGACCTCGTAGGACCAGGGCGAGCTCGTCTGGGCATTGGAGTCAGTACTCGAAATATTAACCGTTTCCACGGGATCAAGTGGGACCATCCGATAGAACGAACAAGGGAATATGTTGAAGTCGTGAAAGGCGTACTCGACGACCAGCGGGTGACACGAACCGAAGGGTTCTACTGCCCTCAAGGTTTTCGGCTCAGTTTGAAACTGAATCAGGCGATGCCTATTTACCTTGCCGCAGTCAATCCTCTGATGCTTCAGTTGGCAGGAGAAATCGCCGACGGGGTATTACTCGCATGGTTACCAGCAAAAGAAATCCGAAATTCGTTGGCGGAAATCAGTAAGGGTGCTCTCCGGGCGGGCCGCACACTCCGCGATCTCCGCATCGGTTGCTACGTTCACACGCTAGTTAAAGAGGACACCGACCTAGCACTAAATCAACTACGGCATGTCTTATTAGGATATTGCCAAGCGAACACTTACATCCAAGGGTTTCGCCGATTCGGCTATGCTGACATTCTCGAGCGAGTCCATGACAGATGGAACGCCGGAGACCGGGCCGGGGCAGAGGCGGCGATCCCCGACACCATGGTCCAGGAACTCTTTGTTTTTGGAGCACCCGACGACTGTCGGTCCCAACTAGACGACTTCATCGCAGCAGGCGTCGACGAACCAATAGTCTCCGCACCTCCCACAAGCCAACTTACGGGAGAGGACCTTCATATGATGGTCAACACCTTCGGGGAATAGCCTGGCAAACACCTGTAGAAAAGTCCTTGACAATTAAGTGCCTGTAGCACCAAAACGATCATGTTTTCACTGTAGGTTCTATGAAAACCCCGACTTCCTCACCACGCACCAAGTCTTCCAGTGCATCCGCACACCCGCAAGGGTCTAATCCACAGCTGCAGCCGGGCGGCCCCTATGCTTATTATGTCTTAGGTATCCTCTTCCTCGTTTACGTCTTCAACTTTATTGATAGGCAGATCCTTTCAATCTTACTACAACCAATCAAAGAAGAACTCGAGGTTTCCGATACGGCGATGGGGTTCTTGACGGGGTTCGCTTTTGCGATTTTCTATTCGATCGCTGGACTACCTCTTGCCCGTGTTGCCGATACCTGGGTCAGAAGGTCTCTGATCGCCATCAGCATCGCAACCTGGAGCCTCATGACGGCTGCGTCAGGACTGGCACGCAACTTTACTGATCTCGCGCTGGCCCGGGTTGGCGTCGGGATTGGGGAAGCCGGATGCACCCCGCCTGCTCACTCAATACTCTCGGATTATTTCCCACCCGAGAAACGGGCTACCGTTCTTTCCATTTACGCATGCGGAATTTATACCGGCATCGGATTGGGTTTTTGGTTGGGCGGTTGGATCAATGCCGCCTTCGGCTGGAGAGCCGCGTTTATGGTAATAGGGTTACCGGGAGTCTTAATGGCCCTCGTAGTGCGCTTCACTATTCGCGAACCACCCCGGGGCCTGAGCGATCAAGCAACCGATAAAACACGCGAATTCACGCTTTCAGAGACTTGGCAGTTTCTGACTCGACTACCGAGTGGGCGCATGATTAGCTTGGCTGGCGCTTTCCAGGCCTTCGTAGGGTACGGATTGGGGGCTTGGATCCCAGCGTTTTTTATAAGGGTCCACGGCATGACGACGACAGAACTCGGGCTGTGGTTATCTTGGATCACTGGCCTTGGCGGGGCCATAGGTGCTTTCTCGGGTGGGTGGATCGCGGATGTCTGGTCCAAGCGCCACCCCAACGCACGCGCACACATAAGCCTTTTCGGCGCAACATGCTCTATCCCTTTCATTGTTGGGACGTTGACAGCGACCGACACGACACTTGCCCTGCTCTGTTTCTTCCCGGCCAATGTCTTCGGTACGATGTGGCTCGGTCCCTCGACCGCTATCGTACAGGACCTAGCACCGGCAAGGATGCGAGCGACAGCCTCTGCGGTTTTTATTTTCATACTCACGATGATCGGGCTCGGCGCTGGCCCACAGACAGTTGGGATCCTCAATGACCTGATCGGAACGCCAGACGCGATCCGCTACTCATTGCTCGGCGTAGCGGTCACGACAAGCCTTCTATCGGCGGTCTTTTTTTGGCTGACAGGACAAACGTTGGCCCGCGATCTCCGCGCAAAAACGCAACTCGTCTAACTGACTCCTTAAACCTGCGAGAGTACCTTATGATAGCCTCGAACGGGTGAAGACGAAAAATATTGGGCGAGCCTGCCCAACACCTTCGGGAAAAATCCGTTATTTTTGTCCGCATTTATCATATGTTGCTTGGTATCCCAAAAACTGATTCCCCACCCTTGGTCGCAAGAGCGATCTACTAACCAGATCACACCCCAGAACCCCTTCTGCCGCTTCAACAGCGGCAGGTACTCTTTTTCGTAAACCGATCGGGCAGATTCTAAATGCTCGTTAGGAATAGGCAGTGTGATCGCGCGTGCGAAGGGCGCTCCAACGCGTTGCCCTGCCGATACGAGGACCTCACAACTTTGTGGGGTCGGAGATTCCATCAGAAAGGGCAAGAGCATTGACGCGATCATTTTTCGCGACTCCATTTCCGAACCCTTCAAGGTATCTGATCCGGTCCACAAACTGAGAAGGAACCCCGTACGGGCTTCAGAATCCGCGATTAGGGATGCCCCAGCGAAGCCCTGCGAAACAACCAACTTAGGCAAGACCCCCGTTTTGTAGACGGACAAGAAGTCCTGCGAATGTTCTGGATGACACCGGATCGGCAATATGCGAGCGTACATATTTCTACCCTACTAAATCCCATCGAGATCCGCGAAGAACCCCTGCATGACCTTAAAGCCCTGGTCCCAGAAGTCCGGATCATTTATATCAATCCCTATACCTGCGAGCGCCACCTCCGGACGCTCCGACCCCCCATTCTCCAAAAGCCGGATGTACGCTGGCAGGAAAGCCTCACCCTGATCAAGGTAACGTTGAAAAAGCGCGAGCGTGAGCAGCTCGCCGAAAGGGTAAGAATAACAATAGAATCGACTATGGATAAAATGGGGGATATAGATCCATCCCCAACGATAGATAGGCAACAATTCCACGCTGTCGCCAAACATCTTCGCCTGTTCACCCAACCACAGTTCAGACAAGTCGTCCGAACTTAGCTGCCCCGTTTTTCGTTTCTCATGGGCGGCAATTTCAAAGCGCGTTAACGCCGTCTGCCTGAATACAGTACCGTACATCTCTTCCATTACCTGGCAGGACAACACCTTCCGCGCATCCGCACCCCCAATCCGTTTAAGGCGGTACTGTATGAGAAGAAGCTCGGCGAATACCGATGCCGTTTCCCCCAGTACAAGCGGCGCGTCATAGTGCAGCAATCGCTGCTTCCTGGCTAACATATAATGAACGCCGTGACCTAGTTCATGAGCTAGCGTCGCCACATCCCGCTCGGTACCGTTATAACTACACAACACGTAAGGATGGTGAGCCGGAGAGAGAGCAGCGCAAAACGCCCCGCCTCTTTTCCCCGACCGCACCTCAGCATCAACCCATTGTCCGTCGAAAAATGTTGCGGCAATGGCCCCAAATTCTCCGCTAAAGTCATTGAACGCCGTAACGATTGTGTTGACCGCTTCTTTAAACGGGATCACTTTCCCGACTTTCCGGACAGGCGCAAACAGGTCTGTAATCTTGAGTCGTTCCTTGCCGAGAAGCCGCGCCTTCAATCGAAAATACCGTTGTACAAGTGGATAGTGGCGCTCAACAGCATCCATCATGGCGTCAACAGTAACTCTCGCGACTTCGTTTGACAGATGCGTAGGAACGGTGGCGTCTTCGTACCCGCGTTGCTGCGATTCGATCTTATGATCTAACAGCAAGTTATTAAATATAGACGTAAATACGAGTGAATGTTTGGCATAGGTACCTAAAAACACGTTTTGTGCATGCTCTCGCACCTCACCGTTCGGATGCCGCTGTAATGCCAATATCTCACTGTCGTTCAGCACCATCGACTCGCCTGCGACCGTCACCGGGAATGTCAGCGAGCCTGCCAGTTGATCGTACAACTGTACAAATGCTTGTCTCCCAGACAAATCCTTCTCCTTCAGCAACTGTTCCTCTTTCTCGCTCAGCATGTACGCTTTAGACTGTCGGACTACCTGCAGATAATGCCTGTATTTTGCGACGTTGGGGGTCTGCAGTAAGACCGCCAAAGAATCATCGGTTAACGCGATCAGCCCCAATGAGAAGAAGACCAGCTGCTTTTCTATTTCGGTCGTGCGTTCACGCGCAATCTGCAATAAATCTTGAACTTGTAGATCCTGCGTGTCGGCAGCAAAACACAGTGAGGCGTAGAAGAGCGGTTTTTGAAATGATTCAATAATCGCCTCATATTCAACCAATGCTTGACCGAAAGCTTCTCCGGTCATCGTCTTGGTTTCTACTCTTTCACGATATGTGTCAGCAAACTTTAGAGCGCGCCGGGAGCCCGCAGCGAGGTCCTCCCGGATCTTCGGGTCTTCTATGCCGCCATATAGGTCACCTAAATCCCACCGTATGCCGTCAGCTTTATTTTCGGATCCTTTCATGCCCGATCCTCTCAATCACAAAGTCGCCGGGCAGCGAGCCTACGTTCAGAAAAATCGTCCGAACGAGCATTGGTCACCTAGAGATCCAGCACAGGATCGCACATTCCCGGGGAACCCGCCGGTTAAATTTTACCCCTACATAACAGCGGTATTTCAATTAGAGAAGTGGCATAGGCAATCCCCGCCCTCGCGAGCCCCCGCATTCAAGCCGGCGCCAAATAGAATGCTTGACTTCTCCACCCTGCGAATGGCAGACAGAAACTCAAGGAGGTACACATCATGATAACCAACGGCGTATCCCACATAGCGCTCGGTGTCCGTAATATTGACATATCACTAGCTTTCTATCGGGACATGCTCGGTTTTAGCGTCGTCCGTGATGAACTACAAAGCACGCAGGGAACTGTGTTACCAGCGCTTTACAAAGAAGAACACGCTGAACGCCGGGTTGCCACCTTGTACTGGGACACACGCCCCGGCGCGGCCTTCTTAGTATTGTCAGAACATTCCGACAAACCAGTCGAGGGCGAGGCAATTAGACTCGATCAAATTGGTATCCATCATTACGCCCTATGGGTGAAAGATTTGCCTGCGGTCTATCAGGAGCTAAAAGCTAAAGGTGTACAATTTGTCGTCGCGCCAACGGTGACCAAGACACCCGAGGGAAATTTCCACAGTGCCTTTCTCCGTGACCCCGACGGGATACTCGTACAGCTGGACGAATTGGTCACGGACTAACTCCTAAGAATGGTAAATACTATACGAAGTTGCTAACGAGGAAGTGGTTAATGACCCAGTTACATACTCTAACGATAACGTCGGCGGCCAAACGAATTCGCGAGTTGGATCTGTCTCCTACCTCACTGTTCCGGGCATGTTCGGACCGAATTGCTGAAATAGACCCAAAACTTCAGGCGTGGGTAACAATCGATTACGAAGGTGCGTTACTTGCAGCTGCCAATGCGGAGAAGGAGATTAAGGAGGGTCACTACCGAGGCCCCCTCCATGGAATACCCGTCGGCATCAAGGACATCTTCTTTACCGAAGGCATAGCGACCGGTATGGGTTCCAGCATCTATAGTGACTATGTCCCCACGTATGATGCCACTACTATTCGTCTGCTTAAACAGGCCGGCGCTATCATAATAGGAAAAACCCACACGACCGAATTCGCCGCACTTGCTCCGTCCCCGACACGGAATCCCTGGAATCTACGTTACACACCGGGCGGTTCAAGCAGTGGCTCCGCGGCAGCCGTGTCCGGCCAGATGTGTTTCGGCGCCCTCGGATCTCAAACGTATGGTTCCACCATACGGCCAGCCTCATACTGTGGTTGCGTTGGTTTTAAGCCGACTTTCGGCCGTATAAGTACCTACGGCGTCTATCCACTGGCCGGAAGCCTCGACCATGTGGGTCTCTTCTCTCGATCCGTGGCAGATTCGGCCTTGCTCTTGCAGATACTAGCCGGAGAAGATGCCGAAGATCCCGCTTCGTCGGCACAGGAGGTGCCTGACTACAGCCGGGCACTGCATAATTTGCGCCCACCCAAGCTGGGAATACTGCGTGAATTCTTTTTAGAAAACGCCAGCCTGGAAACGCAAAACAATTTCCTGACCACTTTAGACAGACTGAAACAGGCGGGCGCAAGCCTAATAGACCTATCTCTGCCCACAAGCTTCGAACGCGCTCCCCAGGCCCATTTTGACATGATGTTCGTGGAGTCCGCTTTCTCCCACACGAAAAACTATGAACGACATAAGCAGGAATACAGTCCTCAAATGCAAAATCTAATTGAAAGCGGTCGGAAGATTACGGCAGTCGAGTATCTGGCAACCCAACTCCACCAGCAACGGTTCAGGCAGGAGATGAATACTCTATGTGATCCAGTAGACGCACTAGTCACACCGGCAACCCCGGCTCCGGCTCCAAAAGGCTTTGCAACAACAGGAGACCCTAGTTTTAACGGTCCGGCAACATTTTCGGGTCTGCCAAGCCTCGGATTGCCGTCGGGCGTTAGCGAATCTGGCCTCCCCTTTGGTCTACAGCTCATGGCCGGCACGTTCGCCGAGCCACAATTACTAAAGGTCGGCGCATGGTGCGAGGACGTCTTGGCATTTTCCGAAGCCCCGGAGTTCCTTTACAATGAGGATGCTTAGACCAACGTTTCTTCAGCGAATCAATAGTATCACTCCAAGCACGACCAGGACGGTTCCTAGTGCATCAAACTTCGTGAGGGTCTCTACGTCACGCAACACAATATAACTTAAACCAAGCGTGACGAGGGGCACAGTCGCCGTCAGGGGCGCAACTATCACTGCCGGCAGGGAACGCATCGCCAGGAAAAGACAGAAAATAGCCAACGTAGAAAGTAACCCTGCAGCGCCGAAAAAAACGAAACCTCTGAGAGACGACCTTCGCTTGGGAGCGGCCTCCGGGGAGATGGCAAAAAACACGGTGTGTACGACGAGACTTGTCAGGATACCTATTGCGGCTCCTAAGAGCGGTTCATTGCTGAGACGTAGCCCTGCTTTAGCAAAAATAGGATTCAGCCCATAAAAAAAGGCAGCGAGAAGGGGAAGGCTCAGCTCTTTCACGGCAACCTCTTTTCGTTAAGACGGTGCCGACTTGTCAAGGTCAAAACACCAACTACAATACTAAAAACACCAATAAAAATTGTCAGGGTTAAACGCTCGACCAAAAACACGACCGCAAAAAAGGTAGTGAAGAGCGGCGCCGTGTTCACAAGCGAGGTACTTTTTGCTGCTCCCAGACGAGCAACACTCAGGTAATTGAACATTCTGCCTAAACCCGGGCCGGAGATCCCGGCCGCGGTGAACCAGATTAGCGCCTCCCCGTTTAGCACCTCGGTCACCTCGAACGGGTGCGTCATCATTACGAACATTACCAAAGGGACACTGGCCAATAACCCGTAGAGGACCCCTACACGCGCACTCGTATATGCCAGACCCCGCCGCACTAATATGGGCGCGGTCCCCCACAGTAATGCGGCCGCCAGACCAAACACTTCTCCCGGCAAGATGTCATATTGTAGTGCCATATGGAAACGTGAGCCTAGCATAAACGCGCGAACATTCGCTCAGCTATTCATTACATCCTCTCAGGGATGTGACCACCGAGGCCCGCGTGTTGGAGATTGACAGGGGCTACGAACCGGGCATACAGGCACTATGTGAGCACAGGAGGTGCCCTATGAAAAAAATAAGACGGGTGGTAACAGGCCATCATCCCGACGGCAAGTCGGTCATCGCTAGCGACCAAGAGGTAGAAGGGACCAACGTTCCGGGTTTGGCGGGGGCCACACTTACCACCTTGTGGGGGGCAGACGAGACGCTTTCGTATCCAGACGATGGGACCGAGCCAAAACACCAAGCATGGTTTCCACCCGTGGGCGGGTTCCGCTTCGCGGCTTTCGTGCTCGCTCCAGAACAACCGACCAATGAGAGCAACGGCCAAGAACCGGAATTGGTAGCAACCGAGACTGAACGACTCTTCCCCGGACTTTTATCAACCATGAAAGCCGACGACCCCGGGATGCACCGGTCAGCTACAATAGACGCCCTTTATATCGTGTCGGGGAGTTGCGTGTTGGAACTTGACGACGGTTCAACGACAGAACTTCACACGGGCGATGTCGTTGTCCAAAGCGGTACCATGCACCGCTGGCACAATCCCGGGCCGGAGCCCTGTCATGTCATAGCCTTCCTGGCGGGAGCGAGCCTCGAACAGTAATCCCTGCGATGCGTGGTACGAAAAGTAGAATGCCCGTCCGTTATCAGATGGTCGCGTTGCTCACGGGCGGGAGCATGATCAACTACCTTGACCGAGTCAACATTGCGGTCGCTGCTCCGGTCATGATGGAGTCACTTGGTTGGGACGAAGCTCAATTTGGGCTCATTTTCTCCGCTTTCTTATTCGGTTACGCATTACTTCAATTTCCGGGCGGCGTATTAGCGGACCGATGGAATACGCACAGACTCTTGATCCTTGTTTGTGTTGGCTTTTCCGTCTTCACTGCGTTGACCCCGCTCGGACAGTTAGGCTTCGGGCTCATGCTGTTGCTACGGTTCAGTGTTGGAATGTTTGAATCTGTGACTTTCCCAGCGTATGCAGTCCTGAACGCGCGTTGGATACCCCGTCAGGAATACAGTCGGGCTCAGACGTTGAGCGTGTCGGGAGCGTACCTGGGTCAAGCCATCGCTTATCCTCTTACCACCTGGTTGCTCGCCCTGTTCTCTTGGCCGGTGGTATTTTACTGTAACGCATTGCTCGGCGGTATCTGGTTGATCGCCTGGATGGCCTTTGCGACACATAAGCCAGAGGAGCATCCACGAATCAGCGAGCATGAACTCGCGTATATTAAGGACAATCTCGCGCCTCGATCGACCAGGACGGCCTCGCCCTGGATTGTTGCCAAAGAACCGCAAGTCCTCCTACTTGCTCTCTCGTACCTCCTGCTGATCTATGGCTTGTGGATGATTGTATTGTGGTTGCCCACGTACATGGTCAAAGTGCGCGGTTTCACTCTCCAACAAATGGGGTGGGTGGGTGTCATCCCGACATTGGCAAGTTTTGCGGGGTTGATCTCTGGCGGCACACTGTCTGACTGGCTATTGAGCCGCGGCTTTAGCGTGCGAATGGCGCGGGCTCAGGCCCCGTCAATATGCATCGCTTTAGGTGTCCCATTCCTAGTCTCCGCCGTCTTAGTTGAATCTGGCGGGAATTCAGTATTGTGTTTCGCCACCTACCTATTTCTCATGAACGTGGCAGGTGGAGGCTACTGGTCCGTGCCACTCGAACTCAACGCCCAATACGTCGGCGCCATATCGGGATTTATGAATGGTTCAGGTAACTTTGCGGGAATATTCGGCCCGATAACGGCCGGATTCCTTGTTGCGCTCACGGGTAACTGGGCACTACCCTTCCTGGTAGCGGCGGGACTCGCCACTCTCTCCTTTGTCATTTTTTTCTTTTTCGTGATCCCAAAGCCAATCAGTATGGACCTCCCACCAACCCAGGATCCGATTCATCCATAGATATCGAGCCCTCTCGGGATTGCTATGGCATGCCACCCTATCTACTGGCTCTCGACTAGCTCCCGCCTGCAATCGCCCGTAGCGCCGATCGCTCTGCGATGTCCACAAAAATAAGAAAGCGAAAACCTCGACCTTTCTGACGCGATCCTCCGTCTAGTATATTCTTACCGTTCTGGTTGTTTCGTCAAAACGGATCTGATAGCCTTCGCAGGGTCGTCAAAGTGACGAGTGCGGGACCCCGGCTGCTCCAAACGCGTCAACCGGGGTTTCTTTTTGGTACAAGGAGTTTTTATGGCAGGACCACGGAGAAGAGGCGGAGGGGGCAAGCGAAGGAAGAAGGAGCGCAATACCGAGCCCGCGGTAGAAAAAGACGTCATCGAGATGAACGGCACGGTGACGGAAGTTCTACCAAACGCTTTTTTTCGAGTTGAGTTGGAAAACGGCCACTCTATCCTCGCCCATGTCGCCGGCAAGATGCGCAAATTCTTCATTAAGATAATCCAAGGAGACAGCGTCACTGTACAGCTTTCCCCGTATGACCTAGAACGAGGACGAATTACGTTTCGACACCGCTAATCAAGAACGGGCATCGACTTAGGGCTGATCAAAGTACCCAAGAATACGGCACAAAACCTGAAACCCCAGCTGCATGTCGGACAGTTCCGCAAACTCATTCGGGGCATGATAAGCCTCATTTCTCCCAAACCCAGTTATTTGGACGTCGAACCCTCGCGCCTGAAGAAAACTCACATAGGGCAATGTGCCAGTCATCGCGATCGGGCGGGAATCTGGCACTACACTGACAATGGCTCGTTCCAGAGCCGTATACCCATCAGAATCTCTGTCACAAGCCATGCCGCCGGAAGCAGTACCAAGGAGATCGAACGTCGCGGTTCCTACATCCCCCTCCACGGAGTAACTCGCCGGACCAACCGTAGGTAACTGATCTATTGACAAATTTCGCAAGAAATCGTTCATTCCCTCCTTCACTTTTAACGGGTCATACCACGGAGTGAGCCGGACGTCGCCTTCGATGACGGCTTTGGCCGGAATCTTGGTTAAAGTGTCATTCTCTACCGTGACGCGAGTCGGCTTCAAGGAGGAAGGACAAATGAAGCCGTAGCCCTTCTCATTCGGGTGGGCCGGATAGTGTGCATAGAACCATTCTTGCAAAGAACGAATAATCTCGTTCGCAAGCTCCACAGCATTGATACCATTCTGCGGGAATCCCGAATGACTAGTCTTGCCACTTACAATGATCCGCCAAAGGGCCATGCCTGCCGTCGCCGTTGTTGGTCCAAAGTCAGAGCTGTCAATCCAATATAGTGGGCCATTCTTAAGATCGTCCAGTCGGCCGTCTCGTACAAGCTGTCCAATCCCTACCCCGTTCGTGTTTGAAAGTTCTTCATCCGCAATTATCACCGCGACGACATCGCGTTGAAGTTCTATTTGCGACTCAGCCAATTGCGCGAATAGATCCGTAAGGACAGCGACATGTCCTAAACAGTCAGTGACTCCTCTCCCAAAGAGGCGGCCATTTTCAACCTGCAATTCAAAGGGGGGCCTAATCCACTGTCCCGCGTCTGCGGGAACCACGTCCAGGTGCGCACCAACAAATGCTACGGTGGGACGATCATGACTATTCGACGTCGCGGGATATGTAATGATAAGGTTGCTGCGGCCTTTCGCGTAAGAGACCTCTTGGATCTTTAGGGTTCCGCTTCGCCTATACTTGGACAGTTCCGCAAGTACAAAGCGAGCCGCAAGATCTTCCTTAGGCTCGGCAATTTCCCTGCTGCTGGAATTCTGAAGACGCTCCGCCACAGAGACCATGGATTTTAGCACCCGCAAAAAGCGATCCGTGTCGAGCCGCCACTCGCCTAGGTCCAATGAATTTTTGTGGACACTCGCCGGGTCCCGTTTCTTCTGACGAACCAGCCTGTCCCATAACGGCACCACGTCTGCCTACCTCCTCATTTTACAGGCCCTCTTCATCAAAGACTTCTTTCGCAATCTGGAAGGCATTCACCGCCGCTGGCGCACCTGCGTAAAACGCCATTTGGATCAGGATTTCAACAACTTCTTCTTTTTTGAGACCAGCGTTCAGACCATTCGCAATGTGGCTTTTTAGTTGCGGGAGCCTTTGTAGTGCTGTGAGAGCGGCAATAACTGCAACACTTCTCATTTTCAACTCCAGTCCAGGCCGGGACCAAACTCGGCCAAAAACAACCTCGTTCAACATTTCATCTAGATCTGGGGCTAGCTCGGCGAGCGCGCTCGCCGACTTTCCGAACCGATCCCCACTCAGCTTCTTTCGAATTGCGATCCCTGTTTCGAGATCCTTTTGGTTGGCCATAGCCTCTCTCCTTATACGAGCTATTTTCCCGAAGCTTCACCCTAATAGAGTTGTCTACAACAATCGAGACCCGCAATAACCTCTAACAAGTGCAGAGACTGTGCTTGACATGACCACGCCGGGCATGTTCAACAGAGCCCTGAGTTCCTGACGATATACCAGATTAAATCGGGGGGCAGAACACGTGCGATTTGGGCTATTCTATCAATTACCGTGTGCCGACACCCAGGCGCAGGCAACACGCTATCAGGAAACTATTGAACAGGTGGTCCATGCCGAACACCTTGGATTTCACTGCGCGTGGCTCGCGGAACTTCATTTTTACAAACACTTTTCGATCATGTCTTCGCCACTGATTGTGGCAACGGCCATCGCACAAAAAACAGAACGGATCCGCCTCGGCATCGCCGTGAACTTATTACCATTGTGGCATCCTGTCCGAAACGCCGAAGAAGGGGCTACTGTCGATTTGCTGAGTAACGGTCGCCTTGAATTCGGGGTGGGTCGAGGAACAATCCCCCTCCATTTCGCGGGGTTTGATCGATCGCGAGACGACAGCCGCGCGCGTTTTGAAGAAGCCCTCAACATCATTAAGCAAGCCTGGGCCAATGAAACTTTTTCGTATGATGGGGAATACTACAAAATTCCAGATACCAGTGTCGTGCCACGCCCCCTTCAACAACCCCACCCCCCCATTCGCGTTGCAGCAAATAGTCCTGAAACCGCCCTGTTTGCCGGAAAAACATCGCACCCTATCTTCGTCGCGTCGGTAACCAACCCGTTACCTAAAATGTACGATCAAGTCCAAACGTACCGTAACGCATGGAAATCTTCCTCTCACGCACACAAAAATGCAGTTCACCCACACTATACTAACCAAGACGTGTCCACCATGTTCTTCGTGCATCCAGGGGAAAGCCTGGGCCGGGTGCAAGAGGCAATAGAACCCAGCATCCGAAATTATTTTCAGAGCGTACTCGGAATGATGACCAGCGGGGCCCATAAACAGGAAGACGGGGACTCATACCAATACACCGCGGAAATACGGAAAAATCTCGAAAACATCACATTCCAAAAAGTAAATGAGACTATGGCGGTCTTTGGATCCTCGGAAGATTGCATAGAACGCATCCGCGAACTCCACGACAGACTGAAAATGAACGAGCTGATCTGTTGGTTTAACCCTGGTGGACTCGTCCCGCACGCTGATGTCCAAGCGGCCATGAGCCGTTTTGCCGAAGAAGTGATACCAGCCGTTAGGGATCTGTAAGAAAAAACCGTTTCCCATCCACGCCGAAATGCGGTATGAACGATGAATCACTCTTGAGAGAGTTTTCTCCACGGTCCGAAAAAGAGGAGGGTAGTAAATGGCACGTACATTTTTTCGCGGCGTGAACTTGATCGACGGCGACCACAAACCACAGCCAAATTCAACTGTTGTCGTTCAGGGCAAGCGCATTAGCGCTGTAGGGAAGAACGGAGATATTCCTAAACCCACGTCGAGGGACACTGTATATGATCTCAGTGGCAAGTCCTTGATGCCAGGGATGGTCCAGTGCCACTATCACGTCGCCTACGCGAATGTATCGGACATGAACGACATAGACATGAAGTACCCGCCGACATATCTCGCTCTAATGGCAGCCAAGAACGCCGAACTACTGCTGAGCTGTGGCTATACCGGCGCCGCCGGCGCCGGTACGATGCATAATATCGATGTCACTCTCAAAAAAGCCATCAACTCGGGCATGATTCCCGGCCCGCGGTTTCTTGCATGCGGGCGCGACGTCGTGACGACAGGAGACTCCGTCGACTGTCACCCGGAATTCTGGAAAATGGGCATGGACGGCCTCGCCCGTGTCTGCGACGGTCCAGACGATTTCCGCCGGGCCATTCGCGAAGAAATAAAAAACGGCGTGGATATTATCAAGCTCTATCCCACCGGGGGACACGGTTTGATGTGGGACGAGAATACTATGACAATGAGTCAAGACGAGATCGACTCTGCGACAACGGCAGCACACGAGCGCGGCCGTAAAATTCGCGGCCACATCATCTCAAAAAAAGGAATTCTCGCAGCCCTGAAAGCCGGAATGGACGTCATCGATCATGGGGACCGGATGGACGATGAATGCATTGACGGTATGGTCAAGCAGGGGACATTCGTTACCCCAAGCCTGTACTTTCCCTGGAAGGTCGTTGAAGAAAAACGCCGCACAGGCGCAAGCGGCTGGGGCGGTGTAGATGAGATGGAACGTAACCTAGAGCGTTCCTACAAGGTCATCCCCAAAGCGGACAAGGCCGGTGTCAAACTGGTTATCGGTGACGATTTCGGCATTGCCTCCATGCCTCACGGCGACTACGCCTGCGAGCTAGAGGCCTATGTAAATGGGGCGGGAATGGCCCCAATAGACGTTCTCCGCTGGGCGACGAAAAACGGAGCGGAACTCTTAGGGATGGGAGACCAACTTGGCACAATCGAACGCGGTAAAATCGCCGACTTGCTAATCGTAAAGGGAAATCCTGCCAAGGACATTAGCATTCTGCAAAACAGAAAAAATTTGCATGCAATAATGAAGGATGGCGCCTTCTACCATAGTCAACTAACTCCTAGTAAAGGCCGCCTGCGAAAAGCAGCGTAGCCCAGGCAGCTATGAAGAACGTAAAAGGGGCACAATGAAATGTGCCCCTTTTACGTTGTCTGCTTTCTGTCATACCGTCTCATCTAAACGCTCAGTCGCAAGGAAAATACAACGAGGTAAGGCATGCCACGAGTTATTGACGCCGATAGTCATTTTATGGAGCCGTTGGACCTTTGGGAACTATACATTGAGCCGGAATACCGAGACAGGTGTCTTCGATTCAAGAAGGATCCAGAAACCGACAAACATGTGATGTGGGTTAATGAAGACAAACGGATTGCTGGGGTCGGCGAGTTCAGCATGGAGGAATTACTCGGTGTTGGCGTCGGTTATGGGCAAAAGGAAGACGGGTCCGGACTCGGATCTTTCGATTTTAGTAGCGCATTCAACAACACACTCGAAGACATGGAAAACAGAATCAGTTACCTTGACCGGGAAGGGTTTGAGAGCCAGTTCATTTACCCGACGCTCGGTCTGATGTGGGAAGGGCAGATTTCTGACCCGGCCCTTGCTGCCGCCCACTGTCGCGCATACAACACTTGGGCCCTCGAAATAGTATCGGCCCATAGGGAACGGCTCTTTCCGGTAGGACACATTTCTTTACGCGACCCTTATGAGGCCGTACGTGAGATTGAACGGCTCGCCGGCGACGGGGCCCGTACGATCTTTGTCGGTGCCTTACCGGTAGGGGGAAAGAGCTTTGGCAGTCCTGAGTTTGATCCAATTTGGGACGCAGCCCACCACCACGATATTGCTGTCGCCCTCCACCTAGTAGTGCACCGAGATTATATCGGACACGATTGGTATAGCGACCGCCGGCCGGGGTTCATGTTTTTGAGCATGAACGGTATCCAGGACCCACGGATGGCTTTAACAACCATGGTCTATGATGGTGTATTCGAACGGTTTCCTCGTCTCCGTGTTGCAACGGTAGAATCTGGTAGTGGATGGGTCGTCGAGTGGTTAGATAGACTTGATTATCGATACAGTTATATGGGAGCGTCCTGCCAAATGGAGCGACCAGCAAGTGAGTACTTCGAACGCAACATTTGGGTAGCGGCCGACCCGGACGAACGTATGTTGCCGTATATGGTCGAAATTCTCGGCGATCATAAATTCTTCATCGGCTCGGATTATCCACACGCCGAAGGCTTCACGGATCCGGTAGCAAAGGCGCGAATGCACTTGAAAAAATTACCGAGGACTTCCATCGATAAGATATTAGGTGGCAATGCGGTACAATTCTTTGCGATTTAATGATCAGCATCCCAAAAAGGAGGGGAACACAATGACAAACAACGAATTGGAAAAGCGTATTCAAAGACTAGAGGATATAGAAGCGATCAAGAAACTCAAAGCCAGGTATTGCGCGGGGGCTGATGAACGAGACGAAGAGAAGTTTGTAGGATGCTTCACCGACGATGCGGTGTGGGACGGTGGGAACCTGGGAAAATTCGAGGGAAAAGCGGCAATCCGGGATTTCTTTCGTAGCCTTCCTAAACTGCTCTCTTTTGCAATCCACTATGTCATGAACCCACGCATCGATGTAACTGGAGATAGCGCCACCGGGTTCTGGTATTTACTCGAACCCTGCACGATGAAAGAGGGCGGAGAACAGGCTGTTTGGGGTGTCGCAAAATACGAAGAGGAGTACGTCCGCGTCAACGGTGAATGGAAAATGCAGAACCTGATACTCGCGCCCGAATGCTGGACACCATTCGACAAGGGCTGGGTTGATCAACCATTCGTAGGACAATAATGTCGCCCCGACGGCTCCTATTTTGTATGCTGAAATGGGTACTACGGTCCGCCCATGTACGGCGCAAATATGATTATTGACCGGGGTACACAGACTAACGAAACGGTCACTGTGATATGCGACGAATGCGTTCAACCGGGAAAATAAGGCGTCCCACGACAGCCGAACTTACAGAGATCGCGAATCATGCCTACATCCAACTAACCGATAAAGAAGCTTCGGATATCGAAGAACTAAGTGAAGGGCTGCTCACAACATTGGACCGTCTGGACGATCTCGATCAACCGCGGTGGCCTATCAAACATACGAATAGAGACCCGGGATACCGGCCAACGGTCGAAGAAGACCCCTACAATATTTTTATCCGCAAGTGTCGCGTCGTTGGGTCGGCCACCGGGCCCCTAGCGGGAAAGAAGATCGGACTGAAGGACAATATCGCGGTTGCAGGCGTGCCCCTTACAAACGGTTCGCGCTTGACCGAAGGATACGTCCCGGATTGTGATGCCACTGTCGTTGAGCGATTACTCGATGCTGGCGCCGAAATCGTCGGGAAGCTCAATATGGACAGTTTCGCCTTGTCCCCATCGGCGGCGACGAGTGAATTTGGGTATGCCCGCAACCCTCGCAACCCAGAACACTCGCCAGGTGGATCTTCCGGCGGAAGTGGCGCCGCCGTGGCCAACAACGATGTAGACATCGCGCTCGGGGTGGACGAGGGCGGAAGTGGCCGCATTCCAGCAGCATGGTGCGGTATCACAAGCATAAAGGCCACGCACGGTCTCGTGCCGTCCTTCGGACTAACCTACATGGACCATACCCTCGATTTCATTTGTCCGATGGCAAACACGGTCCGGGAAGTGGCCCAGACGCTAGAAGTCATCGCGGGACACGATGTCCGGGATCCCCAATGGGTACGAGGGAATATACAGACGGCACGATACACAGAAGCACTCAGCGCCGATGTGAGAGGACTCAAATTCGGCATCCTGACTGATGGATTAAAGGCGCGGGGCATGGAGCCCGATGTGCGTGATGCATTTCACGCGGCTATGGCACAATTTGAAAGCCTCGGTGCAACCTGTACAACCGTCTCGCTTCCCTTATTCAAGCACGCCTGGGCGATATGGACAGGCCTAGCCAGCCATTCGATTCCCGCGATCATCGAATCTGACGGGGAAGGTTACGGCCACGGGGGCGCCAGCAACGTTGGCTGGGTAGAGACCTTCGGGCGAGCGCGCCGCTCCCGAGGCAACGATTTACCGCCCTTCCTCAAATTCATCCTTCCGGTCGGGAATTACCTTCGGCGCTCTTACAACAACCGGTACTACGCAATAGCACAAAACCTCAGACTCAAATTCACCCAGGAACTTGAGAAAATTCTTGAGACCGTTGACGTAGTGGCTCTGCCAACGACGCCTATGACCGCCCCCCTGCTCGAATCGGGTCTAAATTTGAAAGATCTCGTGCGGCACAGCGCAGCCGCCGGGCAAAACACGAGCCCGTTCAACCTGTCTGGCCATCCTGCTCTAAGCCTGCCTTGTGGATTAAGCAAGGGCCTACCTATCGGCCTACAACTCGTAGGACAGCGGTGGGACGAATCCACCCTCTTTCGTGCGGCTAGCGCGTTCGAGCGGAATGTTGATTGGGAAAATCAGTAGGGCATTAGCGGCAGAGAGCGCATTACGATCCAGGAAGCAGAAATGGCACATTTCGACCACTATCAGAGACGGCGGAAAGCGCTTTCAAAAAAATATCTTTCTGATCCTACCACTCAGAGGAGACCGGTTTACACAGGCGGGGTGGACCATCTCGCCTTGATCAGCCTTGACCTCGAAAAAACCATTCAATTCTATACTGAGGTAGTAGGCATGATGCTCACGAACGTCATCACCAACCGGGATGAGCCAACCTCTACGCATATATTCTTTGATATGGGAGGAGGAAATCAATTAGCTTTCTTCGATTTTCCAGAAAAGGACAAGGAACCGACGGTCCGTGGCGTGGGAAGCATGCACCATATCGCCCTAAAAGCTACCGCGGATCAATTCGGAGCGCTCCTGAAAACCTTGGACGAGAAACGTATTCCGTACACGCTACACGGATCTCGAACCCAAGGCTCGGTGTACCTGCGCGACCCCGACAACATTCAGGTCGAGATCACGACCGGATACCCTTCATGATTCAGCGTTAAGCAAAATGGAGGATTACTTTATATTAGGAAAAGTGGCACATGTCGGTATCACTGTGGAAAATATCGAAAGCGCTTTCGGCCCTTAGCGCGACAACATACTGGGACTGCGGGCGGTTGGCGACGTAACCTTCGAAGGTCCAGAAGCAGCCATAACAACGCGACTACCCAACGGCATCTAGCGGGCGGTCTATCATCAATACGGAGGAGAACCTAAAAGCCCACCGATCGAAATTTTGCGCTTTATGCGGCCCGACGACGAGGCCGGATCCCCATACTAAGGACTGACCAACCCGGACATCACCGACGTAGCCTGCCTTCCGGGTGAAGAATACCGAGGACATTTACCAAGAGCCTTGTAAAAAAGGCGCTGAATTTTACTCGCCTCCTCAGGCCTTCTGACTTGGGAAGGAAGGGCTACGGAAAAGTCAAAGCCGTATGTTACGAGACCGGAAAGACACCACACTAGAATTGTTAGAAAATTGTTCCTCCTGAATTGTCTTGGTTCCGGGGGGCGCACCGAAGCCGCATAAGTGCCGTCCGTGCCTTATTTCCTTCCGTACCACGGTATAGAGTTCTGGAGGTAACCGACCGGTACAAGGACAGACCCTTCCATAATACGGCGCGCTGTGCGGTAAGTTGTCACCGAAGTCGGGGACCACTGACGATTTTTCACCCCTCCTGTAACGCGGAGTTCCATCACACCCGCCGGGTGACCGATCCGGACTGTCCTTGGTCCACGTGTCTTTGCAACTTCATCTACCACCGTGTCTGATATTTCGGCGGCAACCGCTGCGCAAATAGAAACCGTACCGGGAATTGTCCGATGGGTACGCCTCATAGATACGGCCCGCACGAGAAAATCAGTTTGTCCGGCGTCGATGGCTCGTCCGTCGGTGCCACGATAAGTGCAAGACGAACCAACCAGTGCCACTTTCGGGACGTGAAGGAACTTCGTGTGAGCCTCTTCATCATTTGAGGCGATCCCCAGACGAACCGAAGCCCGGCACCGAACTTTCTCTAGTAGTGAATGCACTCCCGTTTCGGCGTCCAGTTCTTGGGGAAGCCTCCTCATGTCGACGCCTAATTGAGACGCTCTAACGAACACCGTCGGAATAGCAGCGTCCACAACCGAGACGGTCACAGTCTCGGAATTATCCAATTCATAGACTTCACGCGCTAGTCCTGTGGGTAATAACGACCCGTTCAGAGACCCGCCCGGGCGCATGTACTCAAGTTCTATACACGCGCCCGACGAAGGCACACCATCGATAGAATAGTCTCCCTCAACCTGGGTTTCTCCGTTGCGCACAGGTACCCGAGCGATATAGCGCTGGCCGGTGTTAGCTGCGAGCACTCGGACACTTGTCACCGGATCTACTGCGTTAATCATCCCTTCATCGATAGCAAATGGGCCGACGGCCGCCGACATATTACCACAGGTTCCACTCCAATCGATGGTGGGCGTCGCGACGTCTACCTGACCAAAGGTGAACGTTACATCAGTATCAGCGCGGTCACTCTTTCCTACAATCACTACCTTACTGAGCGAGGATATCCCGCCTCCCAAACCGTCGACCTGACGGCCATAGCCATCCGGGCTACCCAACGCGGCAAGCACGATACGTTCCATACTTTCGTGCGAGTACTCAGCTAGAACATCTTCGCGGAAACAAACCGCGCGGCTCGTTCCACCGCGCATAAAAACCGCTGGTATTTTCGTCTGCATAAGTTTCGAGGACCATTCGGTCGTTGCGAATGCCGTTTGGCCCAGCCCTACACCTTCCTCATTACATCATTAGCGAAGGCTTCCATCTGTGGAAATAAATCGGTTTTAAATTTGCGCCTTCGGACCCAACCCGGAGCAAACACAAAAAGTCTGTGTACCCCGGCGTCCTCAAACTTCTTGACCGTGTCAACAGTCGGCGCTATTCCCGATTCCATCCCGACCGTTACCTCAAACTGACTAAAATCTCTCCCAGCCTCCTGAACAAGTGCCTTCAGCCGCCCTATGTACGCTCTGACGCTATGAGGTGAGTGCCGTATCCCGCACCACCCGTCGGCGAGCTCTGCTGCTCGCTTTAAGGCAGGCTCGCTCTCGCCTCCAAAAACTATCGGCGGGTGCGGCACTTGCACCGGTTTCGGATTAAATCCCAGAGGAGCAAACTTGTGGTGTTGACCGGCGAAACGGGGATATTCCGCAGTCCATAATTCCCGCATCACGTCGAGCGCTTCCCGTGTGCGAGAAACACGATTTCGAAAGGACACGCCTACGGCTTCAAATTCTTCTTCGCACCAGCCAACGCCAATACCGAATATAACTCTTCCGCAAGACAACACGTCTAAACTAGCCACCGCCTTCGCCGTCGCTAGAGTGTTCCGAAGAGGTAGAACGAACACCCCAGTCGCCAATCTGATCGTTTTTGTGCGTGCCGCAACAAACGACAATGCCACAAATGGATCGTGGAGGTTGACCCCCGGACCCCCAGGAAACGTTCCATCTGCTGATCCCGGGTAACGCGCTTGCATTTCGACTGGTACTGCAAGATGTTCGGGTATCCACAGCGATTCAAATCCGAGCGTCTCGGCCATCGTGCCAACCTCTGCCAGTGGCTCCGGTCGAACAGTTGAACCGCTCCCCACTCCCACCAGCGCATACTTCATTCACGCCTCCTTCGATAGTTCGTCACCGGCCTACCCGGATCCCGTTTACCCGATAGATGTACCAAAAATACGATCGCCCGCGTCTCCTAAACCGGGAAGTATATATCCTGCGTCGTTCAAACCGTTGTCTATTGCGGCGGTAAAGACCGTAATTTCCGGGTGTGCGCTTTCAAGCCGCCTCAATCCTTCGGGCGCGGCTACCATGAACAGCGCGCAAAACGAACGACATCCTGCTTCGCGGAGCATATCAACAGTGGCAACACACGTTCCACCCGTCGCCAACATCGGGTCAATAACGATAGCCGTCCGTGTTGCAATGCGATCGACCGGTTTTTGGAAGTACGGCTTTGGTTCTAGGGTCCGTTCGTCCCGATACATACCCACCATGGACACTTCGGCGTGAGGAACAACGTGCAATACACCCGGCAGCAATCCTAAGCCCGCTCGCAGGATCGGCACTACCGTCAGATTCTCTATGGGAAGCCGCTCACCTTTGAACTTGCCGGCCCACCCGGCTACGATCTTGCTCTCCGTACGGACCTCCCTCAGGCATTCGTACATCAAGACGGTAGCCAGTTCTTCCGCAAGTTCCCGAAAAAGTTTCGGCTTTGTTTGGCTATCCCTAATAAGCGTCATCTTGTGCTGGACCAATGGGTGTTTAATTTCGTGTACCACCATAACCAGTTTCTCCTAAAGGACACACGGAACCTTTTCCGGCGACGCGGTCTTCGTGAATTCACTTTGCAAGAGACCGCCTGCATATAATGTGACGGTCACTGCGCAAACGTAATTAATCCTAACGCTCGTTCTCTAGGCACGCAGATCGTCACGGCGAACGCACAACATTTCTACCACCTCGAGTATTCTGGATGTCCCATCCTCAAATGTTTCTCTGCGAATACTTTCATTTGGTTGGTGGGCCTGATCAAGGTCCCCGGGGCCACAAATCAAGGATGATATGCCCGCGGAAGCTAATTGGCACCCGTCTGTCGCGAAGGGGGCCCCACTGCTCGAGGCCTCGTCCACCACGCTGAAAAGCGATTTTTCCAAACGTGTGCCGCGTGGCGATAACAGTGACGGGACAACCAACGGAGCATTGAATTCGACTGTCGCTTCGTGACCGGAGCCACTAAAGTCCGTCAGTTCCATGTTGGCCATACGCCGCTTTATCTCATAAAAACACGCCAGTGGGTCCGTATTAGGCAAAGGCCGGTAACTCACCTGGATAGAACACTCGTCCGCGATCATATTTCCAGCCGTGCCTCCGCGCACCAGACCGAAGTTCAGTGTCGTATACGGTGAATCGGGGAAGAGCTCGGACATTTCGCGTGACGGTGCCGCCAACAATTCCGCCTGGTATTCGCCAATAGTCGCAATCGTTTTGCCAGCGACGGCTATGGCATTTGCACCGATTTCGGGTGTGCTGCTGTGGCCGCCAACACCAAGAATTCGGATCGTAAAGACAACGACGCCCTTATGGCAATGGAAGACCTTGTAGGAGGTGGGCTCACCGATCCAGGCAAGAGAGGGCTTAGGCACTTCCTTCAAGCAGTCTGTAAGCGCCGGCAGGAGCCGACGGGAGCCGAGGCATCCAACCTCTTCGTCTGCGGTAAAAACGAGCACCAGTGGCCGGGCCATTTTTTTGATTTCGATTTGAGCGGCCGCATCTACACACTGTGCCAGAAACACCTTCATGTCGGAGGTGCCACGCCCATACACCCGATCATCTTCTACTTCGAGGCTGAGAGGTTCACGGGTCCAGCCCGGTTGATCAACAAACGGTACCGTGTCCACATGCCCGGACAAAATAAGTCCATCTTCTTCGGGAGGACCGGCTGTCGCAACAAGATTTGACTTCATCACCCCACCTACTTCGGTAACCTGTAGGGTGACGGTGAACCCATGCCCATCTAGGCAATTACTAAGATAATCCATCGCCTCGGCATTGCTGTTATGGCTGACAGTGTCGTGGGCCACCAAATTCCGGGCAACTTCCTGCAGGTAACTACTCATAAGAGACACGGCCCTTTCTCTTCCCTTTGGGAAACTGCATACTAAAAAAAATACCGGGGCGAGTACAGACCTATTCGGTTGCGAGAGCTGTAGCTTCCGGAGGAGACAGAGAGAGTTTATGGATGTCGGTGTGTTCTTATTTTCCACCCCATATACGGCCCATCCTGCCGCTGTGGCGGTTCAGGCTGAAGCACTTGGTTTTGACTCCTTGTGGATGGGAGAACATCCGGTCATGCCAGTGTCAACGAGCACTCCGTACCCCCTCACCGAGGACGGAACCATTCCAGATTTCTACGGCGAGTTGGCAGACCCTTTGATCGGGTTAGCAACCGCCGCCGCATCAACAAAAAGGCTCAAAATAGGAACGGGGGTTTGTCTCGTGACCGAACGGGATCCCATAATACTGGCGAAGGAAATAGCCACCTTGGATCACTTGTCCAACGGACGGGTCGTCCTAGGAGTAGGATCGGGTTGGCTCAAAGAAGAAGTAGAGATCTTGGGTACTCGCTTCTCCAAGCGGTGGGTGCGCCTTCGAGAAAGCATCGAAGCGATGCGCCAACTCTGGACCGTTGAGGAGGCCTGCTTCCATGGAAAAATCATCGATTTTCCACCGGTACGCTGCAACCCGAAGCCCGTCCAAAAACCGCACCCACCCGTCCTTCTTGGCGCTCACGGCGAAAAAGGCCTACGGCGCGTCGCCGCGTGGGCCGACGGCTGGTGCCCCTTAGCTCCCGGGCCCCAGGCCCTACGTAAACAGTTACTAGCGCTCAGGCGCTATACAGACGAGGCCGAGCGTGATTTCTCAACGCTCGAGATATCGGTTTTTCTCGGAATTCGAGACGAGGACCCCTGCGCAGATCTCATACAACAATACGAGGATGCCGGCGCCGACAGAGTCGTCCTGATGTTGGGCGCAGAGCCGGGCGCGTTGGCTTTTAGACACGTGCACTTTCTTGAGCCGCAAACGGTCCAAGGGACTCTAGAGCGACTAGCCAAGAACGCCCTCTCATAAACGGGCCAATACCAATCTGCGAAACCTGCCCATGATCAAACTGAGTGTAAATGTCAACAAAATTGCAACACTGCGAAATGCGCGCGGAGGAAACGAACCCAATGTTCTTCGCGCGGCTGCCATTTGTATAGAGGCAGGCTGCGATGGGATTACTGTGCACCCGAGGCCTGACGGCCGTCATATCCGCTACGACGATGTAAGAGAGCTGGCAACCTTATTACGTCAAATCCCTGGCGCGGAATTCAATATAGAAGGTTTTCCCTCCAAGCCTTTTATAGACCTAATCTGCGAGGTTAGTCCAACCCAATGCACTCTAGTCCCCGACCCGCCAGACGTACTGACGTCAAACTCAGGTTGGGACTTGACCGAGAGTACTCCAGATCTTCACGAAGCGGTTAATCGTCTCCGAGGTTCCCAAATCCGAACGAGCCTCTTTCTTGACCCCACCGTAGACCAGGTTATCCGAGCCAAAGCGCTAGGAGCCGACCGTATAGAACTGTATACGGAGCGATTCGCCCGTTACTTCGATACCAGCAGCAAAGAGCGGGTCTATTCCGAATATCATTCCGCGGCGGAGGCAGCACATAAGATCGGGCTGGGATTAAACGCCGGCCATGACCTCGACCTGGCGAACCTCCCATTCCTCGCTGGGCATCTGCCGGGCCTATTGGAAGTGTCGATCGGCCACGCACTTATTTGCGATGCTTTGCACCTCGGCCTAGAGAAAAGTGTCTCCGCATACCTGAAGGCACTGGGGAGGACTTAATCAATACAACCGCCCGGGACCACGCTACATGAGCGAAGAGGCAGCTCCCGAATCCGCCCCTTCACGACGATCACTTTTCTTGCTTTGGCGTTGACGACGCAGTTCAAGATCGGTACCAAGTAGCGTGTTCTACAAGCTCGCAGGCCCGCTTCCGGCGGGTCCGAGGTCGGTATTATTGTTAGGAGGGCAAGATGGCAGATCACCAATACTTCGCGCTCGGCGATTTTCCCCTCGAGTGTGGCCGTGTCCTACGAGAGGCCCAGCTAGCCTACAAGGTACATGGCACACTCAATTCAGAGAAAGACAATGCCATAGTCCTGTGCTCCTGGTATTCCGGAGACCACACGGGTTACGAGCCCTGGATAGGACCAGGAAAGTGTTTCGATCCGACCAAATACTGCGTAATTGCCACGAACATGTTCACGAACGGCCTGTCCACTTCTCCGAGCAACACCCCACAACCTTCTGACGGAATGCACTTTCCCCACACGACCATACGCGACAATGTGCATGCGCAGCACGAACTCGTTAGTAGCCTGGGAATTCAGTCTGTCGCCCTCGTGTCAGGATATTCAATGGGTGCCCAGCAATCGTATCAATGGGCAATCAGTTATCCTGACCTCGTAAAACGTATAGCGCCATGGTGTGGAGCGTGTCACACCACACCTCACACCCACGTTTTTATCGAGGGATTTACTGCTGCCCTCCGAGCCGACCAATCTTGGAATCAGGGGGCGTACTCTACGCGACCGCATATAGGACTGCGCGCCATGGCGCGTGTATACGCGGGCTGGGGCATGTCCCAAACCTGGTACCGAGAGAACCTCTTCAAACAGCTGGGCCATCCCTCCGTCGAAGACTTTCTAGTGTGCTTCTGGGAAAATAATTTCCTACAATGCGATGCCAATAATCTACTGGCACAGGCAAAAACATGGCAGGGCCACAACGTGGGAGACACACCGGGTTACCATGGTGATTGGGAAAAGGCCCTGTCCTCTGTCTCAGCTAAGGCGGTAATCATGCCTGGTCAAACAGATCTCTATTTCCCACCCGCAGATAATGAGGCCGAAATTCAGTGTATCCCGAATGTCACTTACAAGCCCATACCCTCCGTTTGGGGGCACCTTGCGGGAATCGGCATTAACAAAGCAGATACCGATTTCATCGACACCGCTATCCGACAATGCTTGGAGTCCTAGAAAAAGAAAGGAACAAAATATGGAACAAGCCGTTTATTGGAACAAAGACAGCAACATTGCAACCATCACACTGAATAGGCCGGACCAGTTTAATGTGATGAACAGTGACCTTTCGGCCGCATTACGCCAAGCGCTTTTAGAGTGCTGGGACGACGACGACATCAGAGCGATCATCTTGACGGGGAACGGAAAGGCATTTAGTGGCGGCGGCGATATCAAATTTTTCGCGGGAGCACTTGCTCAGAACCAGATCGTGCCGAGCGTCGAAAAAATGATGCCAATCCTCCACTCCGCGATCTCTATGATCCGAGAGATTCCCAAACCTGTCGTTGCTGCGCTAAACGGAGTGGCTGCCGGCGGAGGATTTGGATTGGCCCTCTCGTGCGATTTTCGAATTGCCTCCCCCGCCGTTACATTAGTTACGGCCTTCCTTGGCATCGGCGCCAGCCCCGACTCGAGTTCCACGTTTTTTCTCCCGCGCTATGTGGGCCTGGCGAAAGCCACGGAGATGTTCTTGCGGAATAAACCGATTTCTGCCGCAGAGGCCCTAGGCCTCGGTCTGTTAACGGCAGTTGTGGAAACGGAGCAAGTCGCAGAGGAGGCCAAGAAATTAGCTGAAGAGCTTGCGCAGGGTCCCACTGCTGCGTTCGGACGGACCAAGCTCTTACTAAACCAAAGCTTAGGAAGCTCCCTTCACGAACAACTCCACAGCGAGGCGCGATCAATCACGTTGTCCATGGGAACACCCGACTTTGCTGAAGGAATAACTGCGTTTGTTGAGAAACGAAAGGCAACTTTCAAGGGCAAATAAAACGACAATGGGGACCAACTCATGCAGGCCATACATTTCGAAAGCGCCGGCGGACCAGAAGTCTTAACACTTCGAGAAGTACCTGACCCCGACCCCTCCCCTGAACAGGTACTGGTGCGCGTCCGTGCTACGGCACTGAACCGTGCTGACACCTTGCAACGACAGGGCCAGTACCCGCCACCGGTAGGAGAGTCCGACATTCTGGGGCTCGAGCTAGCGGGGGAGATAGAAAGGGTCGGCTCCGCCGTCACTGGCCGAACCGTGGGGGAACGCATATTTGGCCTGGTTGGAGGCGGGGGGTATGCGGAGAAGGCGGTGATTGATGCCCGTATGGCTTTGCCAATACCGACCCCCTGGACTTTCGCACAAGCGGCGGCAGTACCAGAGGTCTATTTCACTGCGCAAGAAACCATTTTCACCTTAGGGAAGTTAACGACCGACGAGACAATTCTTATTCACGCTGGAGCCAGTGGCGTTGGAACAGCCGCCATCCAAATGGCTAGAGAAGCCGGGGCCAAAGTCTTTGTGACGGCCGGGTCAGATCAAAAACTTCACCAGTGCATCGAACTCGGAGCAACCGCGGGCTGCAATTATAAAAAGCAAGATTTTTCAGAATGGATCAAGGACATGACAAAAGGCACCGGAGTGGACATGATTGAGGACTTCATCGGTGCCGCTTATTGGGAGAAAAACTTGGACTCTCTCCGCGTGGGCGGCCGGTTGGTCATAGTAGGGCTCTTAGGTGGGGTCAAGGTCCACGCAAACCTCGGCCTAATACTCAGAAAACGGCTTCAGATTATGGGATCTGTCCTTCGAAGTCGCACCCTACAGGACAAAATAGTCATTAGCCAGAAATTCAAAGAAGATTGGTTACCCCTTTTAGAAAATGGGAAAATTCGGCCTATCATAGACAAGAAGTTCCCTCTCGATGAGGCTGATGAGGCGCATCGGTACATGGAAATGAATAAAAATTTCGGGAAAATAGTGTTGGAAGTAGCGACCTAGGTCAAGCGCACGGCGAAACCGGCAGAACGCGAGTAAACGCAGGAATTGCGGTCGCAACCCGTTCCACACCGGAATTTGTCCCGACTAGCGAGTTCCTGCAGGCCTAATTTTCGTCCTACAGTTGTTTCAGCGCCAGTACACTCCCCTCCCCATCCGCGGAGACGTAGATCGTTCCATTCGGGCCGACCGCCAGTCCCGAGAAAGGTGTTAAGGGGCCTTGTATGAGCCCGGCTATTCCCATCAGTAATTTTGGCGTGACACCGGGCTGCGGCCCTACAGGCAGGCCGGAAGCTATAATTTTCCGATCGTGTGTGGGTAACGACACAGCTAACAACTCTTTAGACATGGTATCCAAGACCAAGAGTTCTGTTCCAAATAACGCGATTCCTTGCGGCGCTACTAGCCCTTCGACAATTGTAGATTTACCGCCATCTATGAGTGAGACCTTTCCGGCTCCAGCTTCGGAAACGTAAATTGAACCGTCATCGTTCACAGCAACGCCAGTGGGCCGACTCAGGCCTCGAGCGAGCACTGTGACGTCACCATCCAATGTAACTTTTAGTAGGCGACCTTCTCCGCCCTCGGCCACCACAACACTCCCGTCCGGCGCCTGTTGGAGGGCATATAATTCATTCAACTCACTCGCCAAGATTTTCGACTGACTGGTTTGAAAATCATACAACACAATTTCCCCGGCGGATGTCGTCACGTACACGTTTCCCCCGGAACCGGCAGCCGCAATGCCCCGAATAAAACCTGGATATCCCTCACGAGTGAACATAGTGGGCCTGCTCACTTCTCCATCCGGGCTGACCGCGACCATGCTCATACCGTCGGCAGCGTATACAGCGCCTTCCCCGGTAACGGTCAATCCAAAGGGGCCCAACAGCCCCGGTTGAACCATGGAGAGTTCGGACCCATCGGCCATAATTTCTGAGACGCCCCCGTCAACAAAGTGCGAGATAAAGAGGCGGTTATCGTCTCCGAATGCGAGGTTATCTATACCGGGCCTAACGTATGCGAGGACCGTCTTATCTTCCGTCTGTATATTGATTCTTACTACCTGACCCGTTGCCGCCTGTGTAACCGTTAGCAACCCGTCACGATCAAACTTTACGGCGGTCGGCACAGCAAACCCATCCATAAACCGCTCGGGCACACCCCCCTCTATAGGACACCTCCAGATTTCACCGGCGGCGATCTGGGGGAAGTACAGCAAACCGTCGGGCCCAACGGAAAGAGCGTTAGGCAGAGGCAGGTTCTCCGCAATGACTCTCGGTTCGCTACCATCCGGGTACAATTCGAACAGCCGGCCACCCGGCCTGCATTCGTCCATAAAGACTCGGTCCTGGTGAACGGTGATACCGTTGGCCGCCGGAACATTGTCGGCGATGACTCGAACGTCCCCATTCTTAGCGCGGGCGGAGACGCGCGCGCTCATCACCTCCGTAACATACATCACGTCATGCGAATCAAAGGCAATATCATCAGGCGCAACGATAGGACCGCCAACCGGCGATATCGTTTCGCACACCCCGTCTTCAGGATGGACTGCGCTCACCTGGCTGCCAAAGGCCTGCACGACATAGAGTTTGCCATCGGACCCCATGCGCATCCCGTTTGCCCCGAAAAGGGCGCTCGCGCTGGAAGCACGCGTCAACTGCCACCCGGCCACGGCTTGCGGCTGTATCTCTTCTCCATATCGAGTCATTTTCAGATCTCCTCCATTTTTGATCAATCGTTCTATTTTCTCAATTTGTCCTACGCCTTAGCAACGCCAACTCCGTGGCAAACAATAGACCTCCAATTTTAGACCTTACCGATACGAGCCATACCCGCAGCATAGTCGCGCACTCGGTCCCAGTCATACTCTCTATACAGCTGCATCTTTTCTGCCTCCATGGAGCCCTCGGCATGCAAAGCAAGTACGGCATTATAACCACCAAAATCGGAAGCCGTAATATCTTGAATGAGATTTATGATTTGAAGCCTTTCCTTGCCAGAAGTCCCCTTTTTCCCCTTCAAGTACTTCTCTATCAGTGGGCCCGTTTCCTCACTTTGCAAATCTTCGACGGCCGGGCCGGTAACGACTATGCCGCCCGCAAGGTCCTGAACGTACGAGAGGGCCTGATGGAAATCCGCCGCAAAATGGTGCTTCGCGATGTTGACCGTAGCAGGATCCGGTATGACCATGTCAAAATCGGTTTTTCGTGCCCGCATGCATGCCATCTGTGTCAGCGCGCGTGTCGTTTCGGCATAACTGGCCAACCAAAACAATTTCTCCTTAACGTGTGCGGCATTTTCTATTCCGTTATATTCAGCCATAAGACGGCCCGCCCCCGCCAATAAATCCAAAAATGGGAGTTTGTAGGAAATAGCAGTAAGCCGATGATATTCGACGAACGACAACGCCAATGGACCCGCATACTGCCACTCGCCCTTCAAAAAAATCCGGTCGTTGGGGATAAAGACGTCCTCGAAGACCGTTATTGTTTCTGTCATTTTTACGGACGAGCTTACCGGATGGTCAAAACTGTTACGCTGTGTGTACGAGCCATAGCCACTCATCAGCAACTTGACGCCTTTCGTGTCGAGTGGAATAGCGAAGGCGACAGCATACTCCTTGTCCGCTTCGCCCATAGCGCGGGTCGGCAAGACGACCATTTCATTCGCGTGGGTAGTATTCGATGTATGAATCTTTGCTCCCCGCACGATGATGCCGTCTGGACGCTCTTCGACAATACGAAGGTAAGAGTCTGGGTCTTCTTGGTCAGACGGCCGCAACGCACGATCGCCTTTGGCGTCTGTTTGCGCCAACGCAAAGCTAACATCGGCCTCACAACAATAATCATAGAAGCTTTTGACACGGTCGAAATAAGAGGTCCCGCAGGTCTCATCTATCTTCTTGGTGGTACGCATCAAGCCGAAAAGCGCGTCACTGCCTACAACCTTCGCGAGGACGACCAAACTACCACCTTCACGACACGCCGTTTCGATGAGGCGACTCCGTTGACCAAGCTGTGACGCATCCGTCGGCGGGAGAAAATATCTGCTCATCTCTTGCCCATTCTTCGGATTTCGAACTACGGCCAGGTCCCGGTATTCGGGGTCGTGCATCAGCCGGTAGTCGGTCGCTTCATGATCTATCGCCGTGCGTATGAGAGGATGTTGTGTGACGTCTGGAATTCTCTGTCCCCGAAAAAATACCACGCGATCATCCTTTAGACTTTCTTTATATTGCTCAACAGTACGTAGCGGCATAAGATGGACCTCACTTTCTCAATTCCCTTGTTGTCATAGTCGTGATGAACACAAACCTCAAGGAGGCCGTACGCCTCTTCAACAAACAGAAATATTTCGCCTGCCATGAGATAATAGAGGACTTATGGCGTGAGGCCCCGGACGAAGACAAGATGTTTTATGAAGCGTTGATTCGCTTGTCCACCGGCTTCCATCTGCGGTTGAACCGGGGTGGGACGCAGGGATCCAAAAATCTGCTCACGCAAGCATTGATGCGGTTGGAGGATCATCGACCAAGCCACCTCGGTATTGACGTTGCGCGTCTGTACAGTGAAATTGACGCGCACAATCGAAGGGACCAAGAACCTAAAAGCGTATTCGGCCGCTTACGGACACGCTGGAAGGCGCCCCGTATCCATTTCGAAGAGAAACCTTAACGCCGAAGTTGGTCAATTGTATACGTCCCCGCAGTGGCCTCTAATTCAACCTCAAAAGATTCCATGATACGCGCTACCATCCCATAGAACCCTATGGCCAAAGCCAATTCGACCATTTGCCGGGGCCCTAGTTCTTGTTCGAGTGCAGAAAACGTCTGGTCTGTTGCCTTGACCTTTAAGGTCACCTCGTCGGTGAATCGTAGCAGTTTTTTCTCCAGATCCCCAAAAATTTCACTATCGGCCCCTACGGGAACGGCATCAACTTCGGCCTCGGTAACCCCAGTCTCTTTAGCGATTGGAACGTGCTGCGTCCATTCGTATGTCGCACCTGTTAGATGTGCCACTCTCAGGATTGCCAGTTCACGAAGTCGCGCGTCGAGTTCCTGTCGCGTAAGAATCGACTGACCGAAAGATAAAAGAGGTATGGCGTTTGTCGGAGCATTGAGAAACATTCTCATAATATTGAGCGGCGGCAGACGCTCTGCCGCAGTGCGAATTTTGTCTGGTAAATCCTCTAACTTAGGATACGGAATACGAGCCATACTACCTCCTTGGTTGCAGCGCGCTTGGGTTGAGCAATGACCCTAACTGGGGGACTAACATTTCGTCAACGCGGGGAGAGAGGACTGTACTCCTGCGCGCGCCCGTGTGATACGGTAAACGCTTGCAAATTTTCGCCCGCTTGAGGCTGGGCTATCGGCTAAGGAACCACTCAGAGCCACATTCTAATACTGACACAACGGGAATTACCAAGAATGACCAACAATATCCGCACCGAGCACACCACAAGCCCCAGAACCAAACCCGCGGATGCTGATCTCACTTTTGGACAAATATTTACGGATCATATGTTTGTCATGGAAGGTACCAGCCGGGACAATTGGACCGACCCCCGGATCGTGCCCTATGGTCCATTGTTACTCGAACCAGCATCCGCAGTCTTTCACTACGCACAGGCCATATTCGAAGGACTCAAGGCGTACAGGTGTGTTTCTGGAAGAGTCATGCTGTTTAGACCAGACAAGAATATTGCCCGTTTTAATCGTTCGGCTCGGCGGCTCTGCATCCCCGCTATCGATCCTGACCTGTTTCTGGCCAGTTTGAAACAACTTATTGCGCTTGATCAGGACTGGGTCCCAAGTGCTCCCGGAACCTCGCTTTACGTCCGTCCGGTGGCCTTCGGACGAGATGCAGACCTACGGGTACGCGCGTCAGACACCTACCAGTTCTATATCATTCTATCCCCTGTCGGCGCTTACTACGCCGAGGGATTTAACCCACTCAGAATTCGTGTGGAAAGTCGCTACGCACGGGCCATTCGCGGCGGTACGGGAGCCACAAAAGCTGCCGGCAATTACGCCGGCAGCCTATTAGCGGGCGAAGAAGCACATCAAGAGGGCTTCTCTCAAATTCTTTGGCTTGACGGTATACTTCAAAAATATATCGAGGAAGTTGGATCCATGAACATTGCATTCGTCATAGACAACGTACTCGTGACACCGCCGGCAACAGGAACGATCCTAGAAGGGGTCACACGCGATTCTGTTCTCCAACTTGCAAAGGATAGCGGTACAGTGGTCGAAGAAAGACCCATCAGCGTAACGGAAGTTTTCGATTCCGCTCGGGACGGCACACTTAACGAGATCTTCGGCATGGGAACCGCTGCCGTCATCTCCCCAGTCAGCGAATTATGCTACAAAAACGAAACCGCACTGATCAATAATGGGGAGGTCGGCCCCTTAGCCCGACAGTTATTCGATCATCTGTCTGATATTCAGCGAGGAATTAAACCTGACGACCATAATTGGATGGTGCCGGTCTAAGGAAGAAATCCACGCGAGGTCACACTTTATAGGACGGCACTTGAACCGTCATCGCCGGGAAGATAGAAGGACCGTGTCAACACCACTTAGAAGAGGGAGACAGATTTATGGACGCTGATGCTAAAAAAACGGCCTTGCGAATGATCCCTTACGGCCTTTACGTAATGACGGCAGAGAAGGATGGAGAGATAGCCGCGGCCACCGTCAATTGGGTAACGCAGACTGCCTTTGAGCCTCCGCTCGTCGTGGTAGGTGTTAAAGCTGACTCCGGGGCCCATGAAATCGTCAAGAAATCAGGATCTTTTGCGCTCAACATTCTAGGGAAAGGGCAACAGGGCCCTGCTTTCGCATTCTTTAAACCGGTCGAGAAAGATGGCAACACGATCAACGGAGAAGCCTACCAGGCTGGAACTACCGGCTCACCCGTCCTTGAAAGCGTCCCTGCCTATGTCGAATGTACCCTAGAGCAAACTGTCGAAAATGGGGACCATTCGATTTTCGTTGGTAAAGTTGTGAATGCAGTAGTGCAAAAGACTCCGCAAGGGCGTGCGGACGACTCCACACTGATCATGGCAGATCTCGGTGAAAAGGTATTCTACGGCGGGTAGAAGTGCTTCGCGAGGAGGCATCAACATTTTACTAGCCGCGCTTTTTAGGTCACCGAGAGGGCATTTAAACAATTTGCCAGGTTTGTAGCTGGTCCACACCGTGGCTATAGGAGGAAAAGCATGGCCGATTTCGTAAAAGTAGCATCTGCACAGGATATTCCTGAAGGCGAAGGCCGGTGTTTTGAGGTTAACGACCAACAAGTTGCGATTTTTAATGTCAATGGAGACTTCCACGCTATGGACAATGTCTGTCCGCACCAAGGCGGTCCTCTCGGCGAAGGGGAGCTTGATGGCAATCTCGTCACATGCCCTTGGCATGCTTGGGACTTCGACGTAACCACAGGTGAAAACAGCGAAGATCCAGACGAGAAACAAACGATATTCGAGGTCAAGGTAGAAGGTGCCGACATTCTGGTAGCAGTTTAGGAGAATTCCGATTGTCCTATGGGGGTCTTCGACACCATGCAGCAGAAGGGCCATGAAGACTTGGTCTTTTGTTCAGACCAAGAGGCAGGCCTTCGAGCTCTTATTTGCATTCACGATACGACACTGGGCCCGGCACTTGGCGGGATCCGTCTAAGGGCGTACGAAAATGAATCCCTTGCAGTGACTGATGCGCTTCGTCTTTCCCAGGCCATGACCTACAAGGCCTCCTTAGCCGGGCTAGCCTACGGAGGTGGAAAGGCGGTCGTCCTATCCACCTCTAAAGAACTCAACAGAGAGGTTCTGTTCCGCGCATTAGGGAGAAGCATTCACTCCTTACAAGGTCGTTATATTCCCACAGAAGATATGGGAACAACAACTGCGGACATTGAGCACGTTCTTACTGAGACCCGATATGGCGTTGGCCGTTCGCAGGCATTTGGCGGCGGTGGCGACCCTTCGCCTATGACAGCTTGGGGCGTATTCTGCGGACTACGCGCCTGCCTGCAACAAGCAGGCCGGCGCACCAAATTCGAAAGCATGACAGTCGCAGTTCCTGGTCTGGGAAAGGTCGGCTATGCACTTGCTCGTTATCTCAATGAGGCCGGCGCAAAACTTTTAGTGGCGGACATCGACCAAACCCGCACCAAGGCCGCCGTCGAGGAATTCGGCGCGAAGGTATTGAGTCCAGAAGAAATTCTTGAAGCACGGTGCGACATCCTGGCGCCTTGCGCGGCGGGCGCAATCTTAAACCCAGACTCCATTGCGAAGTTACGGTGCAGGATCGTCGGAGGGGGGGCTAACAACCAATTGCAATCAGAAGATGATAGCGATCTACTCCTTCAAAAAGGAATCATTTATGCTCCGGACTTCGCAATCAACGCCGGCGGCCTCATCAACGTTGCTGATGAACTCGGTCCTGGGGGCTACCGTTACGAGCGAGCAAAAGCAAAAACAGAAGAGATCTACACCACCGTAAAAAGAATTCTAGCGGATGCCGCAAAAAGAAACATCTCCCCGCATCGTGTAGCTGTCGACGAAGCCCAAAAAAGAATAGCTTCCGTGCGCCACCTGCGTAGGAATATGAATGTCATCGTTGGCCCCTCTGATCTTTCCTGAACGATCACTCTTTGCTAGCTTGGCACGATGCGAAGCACTCTCTCCGAATGGCTAAAAACCCAAGGGACTGAGATGGTTAGTGACCGCGGGTTAGAGTTACCTGCCGTCTTTTCCGATCCTGAAAAAGAGTACCTGCGGATTAAAGAATCGTCGGGGGTAATGGATCTATCCTTTCGTACACAGTTAAGGCTTACCGGGGACGACCGCCTCAACTTTCTGCAAGGCATGCTGTCTAACGACGTCAAAGCACTTGATTCCGGTGACGGCTGTCATGCTACACTGCTAAATGACCAAGGCCGGATAGTAGCCGACCTTCGCGTGTATGTCGAAGAGTCGGCCGTTTATCTAGACGTGGACCGGCGTATCAAAGACAAAACAATAACGGCTCTGGAACGGTTTCTCATCGCAGACGATGTAGAAATAGCAGACCTTACCAACGAACAGGCGACGATCGCCATTCAAGGTCCCACGGCAGCAGGCACCCTGGGCAACTTAGGTATATCGCCTTTACCCGAAGCAGACCTGCAACACATTAAACTAACGGTACAAGGCCTGCCCATTCGGCTGCTTCGGGCCGATCAAACTGGTCACAATGGTTACGAGTTACAAGCGGCCATCAACGACATAGTCCCAATTTGGAAACTTCTAGGGGAACAATCTCAGGTAAGCCCAGTGGGACTGACCGCTCTTAACATGCTTAGGATCGAGGCAGGGATTCCTTGGTACGGCATCGATATGGACGAGAACCGTATTGTGCTTGAGGTTGGCCTGTCCCATTGCATCAGTAATGAAAAGGGCTGCTACCTCGGCCAGGAGGTAGTGGAACGAGCCTCAGCTCGCGGGCGTGTCAATCGCACACTCGCCGGTTTGTTACTAGGCGAACCCGGTCATCAATACCTTCCTGAACAAGGAGAGAAAATCTTCTGTGACAAAAAGGAGGTTGGCTGGCTCACGAGCGTCACAACATCGCCGGCGCTCGGGCAACCCATTGCGCTTGGCTACGTTCGCCGCGAACAATCCCAGCCAGGGACACAGCTCCGGATTGACAGTGCCGGAGAAGGCATGATAGCGCAGGTGACCACGTTACCGTTTTTGCGGTAGATTTTGGCTCTGGGAGAGCTGCGAGAAGAGGAGGGACCGATGGCGCAACTAGGTAAAAGATATATGTGTGAAGAATGCGGAACAGAAGTTCTCTGCAACAAACCCGGCGACGGTGCGCTGAATTGTTGTGATAAAGAAATGCCCCTCAAGGAAGCGAAGCCGTTGCCTTCATCGGATTAGTACTCACTTTTTAAATATTATCTCGTAATTTTTGGAGATTAAGGGCGGCCACTTGGCCTCCCTTAATATTTCTCCATGACGAACCGCTCTACAACTGCAGACCTACTCCTTTACGGTGGACGAGTCGTCACTTTCGACGAAAAACGTTCCAGCCCTGAGGCCATCGCAGTATCGGCGGGCCGGATTGTTGCGGTCGGTACCGAGGAAGAGGTACGCCCGTACGTCGGAGAAGATACGTTGTTCGTGCCGTGTCGTGGAAACACGGTTCTTCCGGGATTCGTCGACCCCCATCTGCATCTCTACGCTAGCGCTAGCCGTCGGTGTGGTGCTGACGTGAGCGCATCGTCTTCAATTTGCAAAATTCAGCATGCACTGCGAGCGGAGCGAAGTCGTATATCTGGTGCTGACTGGCTGAAGGGCTACGGTTACGACGAATTCTTTCTGATAGAAAAACGGCACCCTACTCGGCACGACCTAGACCAAGTATCCGACCGGATACCAATAATCCTGCGCCACAGAACGGGCCATGCGGCCGTCCTAAATAGCCTGGGCCTGCGTCTGGCCGGGATTGGCGAGAATTCCACCCCGCTAACTTCTGGAACGGTAGTACGAGACCTCAGTGGAGATGCAACAGGGGTACTCTACGAAGCCGAAAATTTTCTCCACGACATCGTCCCGGCTTCCTCCAAAGATTCATTCCGTACCGCACTAAAAAAAGTGAGCGACGATTTGGTACGTCTCGGCGTTTGTTCGTTCCACGACGCTACCGCCTCAAACACCCCCGAGGATGTTCTACAATTCGCCGCGCTACGGTCTGCTGGGATCCTCGGACCTTATCCTACTGTAATGGTAGGGTTCGATAGCTTCTCGAAAACGTCGAAAACCCACTGGAAACAACTGGTCCGAGATGTCCCTCAAGGTCTCAGTCGACAGGGGAGCATAAAAATACTACTGCATGAGAGCGGAGGCGACTTAGTCCCGGGCCCGGAGGACCTAGCCGAAATGGTTTGGCAAATCCACAAGGTAGGGTTTCAAGCGGCTATTCACGCTGTTGAGGAGGCGCCCGTATGCGTAGCGCTCGCCGCAATCCAAAATTCCCAAAAACGAGCCTATCGAGCTGATCATAGACATCGAATTGAGCACGCCGCGCTCTGTCCTCCGTCTCTACTTCGGTCTTTTGCCGAATCCGGTACGGCGGTCGTTGTACAGCCCTCCTTTCTATATTCCTATGGAGAAAAGTACCTGACGGAAGTCGAGCCAGATTTGCACGGGTGGCTGTACAGGACTCTCAGTTTTCAAAAAAAGGGCGTAGCAGTAATAGGTAGTTCCGACTATCCTGTCGGACCCTCAAATCCGTTTTTGGGTATACAGGCAGCTACTACCCGCAAGTGCCAGAATGGCTCGACTCTCAATGGCCCCGAGAAGATGTCCTTAACGGAGTCGATAAAATTGTTTACCTGTGCTGGTGCTTGGGTAGGTTTCGACGAACGGTCCCTGGGTAAAATCATACCCGGCTACCGGGCGGATATAATTATCGCCGGCGGTGACATTTTTAACCGACCGGGCGAAAGTCTCGCCGCTACACCTATAGTTACAACAATTATTGACGGGCAGATCGTTTACAGTGCATAACGGTCCTATGCCCGCTCCCGCCGTCACCTATGAAAAAGACAAGTCAATCGCAGTCGTGAGTCTCAATCGTCCTGAAAGTTTGAATGCGTACAATGTCGAGATGCGCGATGACTTGTACGAAATACTCCGGGCGATCAAGGACGACCCTGACATACGAGCTGTAATCTTACGTGGAGAAGGCGCCGCATTTTCCACCGGTGGAGACATCTCAGAATTTGGCTCCGCCCCCTCCCCTACGCGGGCAAGAGAAATTCGATGGCAAAGAGACAATTGGAGTTCCTTGGCAAATTTGCGACAACCGACTATAGCTGCGGTTCACGGTTACACGGCAGGCGGAGGCATGGAGATAGCACTGTTGTGCGACCTCTGTATAGCCGCTGATGATGCGATTTTTTTTCTTCCCGAAACGGGGCTCGGCATGATTCCCGGCGTAGGCGGAACACAGACCGCGCCTCGGGCACTTGGTTTAGGTCGTGCCTTGGATATGGTACTAACCGGAAAACGCTTGAACGCGGAGCAAGCCTACGCTATGGGGCTCGCCGTTCAGGTAGTGGATCGCCGCACCCTCTTGACGGAAGCTAAATCTCTAGCATACACACTTTCCCGTTATGACCCGACAGTCGTTACCCTAGCGAAAGAAGCAGTTCGGCGAGGGGCTGATCTAAGTTTGTCCGACGGTTTACGGTTAGAACAAAATTTATTTGCAACACTCTAAGGAGCAACGATGAATACCTCCCAATTCATAGGCATACCCGGCATGACTTTCCCCGATCAGGAAATCTTGGCTTTTGATGGTGCCCAATTTACGTATGGCCAGCTACTCGATCGCGTCAAGCGCCTCGCGAGCAGCCTACGCGATCAGGGCATTGGCCCGGGTGACCGCGTCGCGATTTTACAAACGAACTGTCACCAATACATCGAAGCGTATTATGCAACTGCAACCCTAGGTGCAACTTTCGTACCCCTGAATTATCGAGCGAAACCTCCTGAGCTCGAATACATGATCACCGCAGCGGAAACGAAAATACTTTTAGTGGGAGATCGGTACGTCGACTTGGTAAACGAACTAAAGCCCAATCTCCATTGCGTAAAAGATTACGTGTCAATGGAAACCTCCAGAGACAACATGTTACACTACGACGCCTTAATGGAGTCCGGTTCCCCTGAGATCGAAGAGGCAGAAGTCGACGAGGGCGACCTTTCGATCCTGATGTACACCAGCGGGACAACGTCCCTCCCGAAAGGCGTAATGTTGACATACGGTGGATTTACTAACTACGTGATAGGGACAGTCGAAATGGCAGACGGAACTCCCCGAGGTACCTCATTGCTATGCGCTCCTTTGTACCATATTGCCGGCACGATGAACATTATGACGGCCCTCTGGAACGGCAGAAAGATTGCCATTTTACGACAATTCGACACCAAAGAATGGTTACAGGCCGTTGAGACAGAAAAAGTAACTCATGCATTTGTTGTTCCGACAATGCTCAAGCAACTCATTGATCATCCCGATTTCAAGAATCACGACCTGTCCAGTCTACAGAACGTTTCGTATGGTGGCGCACCTATGGCGTTTCCCGTGATTCGCAAAGCGATTGACATGTTCCCCGACTCCACCGGCTTTGTAAACGCCTTCGGCCAAACAGAAACTAACTCAACACTGACTGTACTGGGTCCCGACGACCACAAATTGAACGGCACACCGGAAGAAGTCGAAAAGAACCTTAAGAGACTCACGTCCGTGGGCAAGCCGCTTCCTGACGTCGAGGTCCAGGTCCTAGATGAAGACAACGCGGAACTACCCGCAAATGAGATCGGTGAAGTCGTGATACGTACCCCGCGCGTCATGAAGGGCTATGCCAATCAAGAGAGCGCTACCGCCGCACTCCTCGACGAAAACGGATGGCTCCACACTCGTGACATGGGTTATATCGACGAGGACGGGTACGTATACCTCGTCGGCAGAAAGGACGATATCATAATTCGCGGTGGCGAAAATATCGCTCCCGCTGAAATTGAGGCTGTCTTGCACGCACACCCCGCGGTAGACGAAGCAGCCATCATAGGCGCGCCGGACGATGACTTCGGCCAGAAAATCGTCGCGTTCGTTGCGCTCAAAAAAGGCCAAACGGCAGACGCAGAGGATATAAGCAGTTTTTGCAAGGAGCGCCTGGCCAGCTTCAAGAAGCCCGAGGAAATTAATTTTCTCGAAGAGCTACCCAAGAACCCTCTCGGCAAGGTACTGAAAAAAGAGCTAAAAGCGCAATACGAATAGATTTCCTGCAGTACACAAAAAGAACGTAAATTTCGGTAGACTATACGACGTGTCAAAACTCACATACGAAAGGCGTGGTAAAGTCAGCTGGCTCCGGCTTCCGGGAGTCAATGGGCATAATAGGCTCACGCCCGCGATAGATCGCGAGTTAGAGCGCGCCTGCGAACGCATCGAAGAAGACGAGGAATGTGTCGTCACAGTAGTAACTGGTACCGGCAACATCTTCTGTGATGGTCTTCTACCCGAGGTGGTCACGCCGAAACAAATCAGGGAGAAATATGGCCAGGTCCGGGGCGTGGAAGCCATCGCGCAACTGACAAAACCTACTGTAGCCGCATTAAATGGAGACGCGTGCGGCGTAGGGCTAGAAATCGCTCTAGCATGCGACATCCGCCTCACTACGGAAACGGCCTGCTTTTCTTTGCCTCAGGTAAGTAACAACGTGATTCCGTTCGGCGGGGCTACGCAACGGCTGCCTCGAATCGTCGGCCAGTCGACTGCGCTGGAGATGATTCTTACAGGCAAAATAATAGACGCGGATCATGCACTGCGTATAGGATTAGTCTCGGACACCGTACCAGTCGATGAGTTCGCTACCCGTGTTGACGAAATAGCATCGGGTCTGTTAGGCAAGGGCCCGGTCGCTTTACGGCTGGCAAAGGAAGCGGTAAATAAGGCAATGGACCTTACGTTGGACCAGGGAATGCGTCTAGAGGAAGACCTGTATGCTTTACTTCAGACGACCCGAGATAGAGCCGAGGGGGTAGAAGCTTTTTTGGCTCGGCGGAAGCCGCATTTTTCTGGTAAGTGATAAAAGTAAATAGGAGGTAAGAAAATGGCAAATCAACTAGGGAAGATGTACTTATGTGGAAGCTGTGGAGCACAGGTGATCGTTACGAAGGGCGGGGATGGTACGATCAAATGCTGCGACGGCGAGATGCAAAAGAAATAAAGCAAATTTGCTGCAGGACGGAAAGACGGAGCGCTTACTGTTCTCTCTAGCGCACTAAGTGGCACGGCCTTGTGCGAAGCGCAGGCCACGGATACAACCACTCTACTGAGCCGTAGAGAACAATAACCAGTCGTGTACTGCGGAGGTTGCCAATATGCCAGAAGGGCTGACGCCAATATCTGCCGATGAGATACAAACCCGGATTAAAGAAACTATCGCAGACGCCAAAGTGTTAGTCCGCGACTACACCGGGGGGGGAGATCATTACGAAGCCGTAGTCGTGTCGCAGGAGTTTCAGGGCAAACCCCCAGTCGCGAGACACCGATTGGTGTACGGGGCTCTCCAGGAGGCCATGGTGGAACGCATTCATGCCCTGGCCCTTAAAACAATGACGCCGGAGGAGTTCGAAGAAGAAGAAAAAATGGCCAAACCATTAAAGATCGACGGGATCGCCTCATGATTCGAGGCTTTAAAGGTAGCGGTCCGTTAAGTCCTGAACGATAGGAGGAAGATATGTCTGATGCTGTCCACACCCAAATTGAAGAAACGGTAAAGAACCATAGAGTGCTCATCTACATGAAAGGTAATCCGACTTTTCCGATGTGCGGGTTTTCCTCGGCAACAATCCAGATTTTTGATTCGCTAGGTGTACCGTATGAGACCGTTGACGTACTTCAAGATCCTGCAATTCGAGACGGCGTAAAAGCCTACTCCAATTGGCCAACCATTCCGCAGGTATACTTAAATGGAGAATTCGTTGGAGGCTGCGATATTATACAAGAAATGCATGGTCGGGGTGAACTAGAACCCCTAGTTCGGGCGGCTATTGAGGCCGATTGACTACCTTGCGCACTAGTGCCAGCGGATTCTTTTCTTACATTCGAATTCTAGATTCGATCCGTGAAACGATACCCCTGGGGTGCTGATTAGTGAGAAACCGCAACGCCCCAGGGACGCTCTCCAACGTCTATCATTTTGATCACCTTGTTGGTCGATGTTTCTATAACAGCCACTTTGTTCGACCGGCCTGCCGTAGCGTAGAGTTTTTCTCCGCCCGGCGTCAGGGCGGTCCACCACACACGCTTGCCCTCGATAGGTATCTTGCTCACCACCGCGTTTGAGCTCGTATCAATCACCCACACGTCGTTCGAGCGCCCGTGTGCGACGTAGGCGCGAGACCCGTCCGGCAAGAATGATATGCCCACGGGCCTCTCGCCCATTTGGATCGTTTTAGTGACCTTCAACGTAGCCACGTCTATCACCGATACCGTGTTCGTGCGCTCGTTGCTCACGTAGGCAGTGTCACCGTCTGGCATGAAGGCGATGCCGCGGGGATTCTCGCCAACGGGCACCGACGCCAGCACGGTACCGTCACTAGCATCTATTACGGTTACATCATGGGACGTCTCATTAGGAATCATAGCGATAGTACCGTCCGGAGATAGCACCACAGTTTCCGGTTCGATTCCGGCCGTAATAATCGCTACGAGAGTTTTTGACCCGGTGAGAAATATGCGAATTTCTCCCGCGTTTTCGTTCACAACATAGAGCCGGGAACCGTCTAGGCTCAGGTCTATTCCCTCTGGGTCAATCCCTGCATCGATCGTGTCAACGACCTTCCACGTCGCCGCATCGATAACAGATATGTCGTTAGAATTACCATTGGCAATATATACGCGTGAACGGTCCGGAGAGATCACGATCCCCCGGGGCCGGTCCCCAACATTTATTTTGGCAGCAACCTCGTCGGTACTCGTGTTGATGACCCATACATCGTTAGACTTCTCATGAGTCACATAGGCAAAAGTGTCCCCGCGAACCGGCTCTGTAACGGGAACCAGTTGCAAAAAACAGAAAATAACAAAACAGCGATGGACCGGTTTAACTTTCATCTCTTCACCTCACTCGTGCGCCGAAGCAATCACCTCGCGCCGCAGCCCTATTGTGACGGGTTCGCCTTGACTTTCGCACTTTGAGGCGTTCCTCACATAGGCAAGGATCTGCCAAATCATTTCGTCTGGCAATTGACCCGCGAAGCCCACCATCTCGGTTTTCGGTACCCCGTCGCTCACGACCTGAAACATCTCTTCATCTGTGCCCGTCCCGTTCACCCAGTCACAATCGAACAAATTGGGACATTTGCCGTCGCGCTCGGCTTCGGCCTTTACGTGGCAATAACCCGAACACACCGCTTCAAAAAGCATTTGACCCTCAGCGATCGCTTCCGCGTCTCCCGCGAATGGGTTCTTAGTCTCATCAGCGGACACTATAGCAACGGTAAAAAACAACCACCCACACAGCAAAACACCAACTATATTTTTCATAACCTCCTCAATTTCGAGCCGCCTCTCGAGACAGCTTAAACATTTCCATAACATCATAGGTTTTGTCGAATGGACTATGAAACGGGATACCGTAGCGTTTCGCCAACCTATCAAGTTCCCCGACATTTCTTAATCGCCCGAGCGCGCCATCGATATCTTCTCGCAAGGTTGCGTCGGGTTGGCGGGTAGCAACATGTTCATTCCAACGAGCAGCTACCAAGGGTTCCTTTTGACCAAAAATGAGCCTCCATTCGGGATTGTTTTTAACATGCCAGCCGGCAGTCGGACCCCAGACAAAGGCCATACCCACCTCCCTACGTGCCACAGCCTCAAGCGCTTCCTGGGCAGAAAAGAACGTGCTCGCAGTAGCATCCAAGGCTTCCAGGACAAAACTTGCGATCGTCTGCGCCTGCACTGCAACGACTTCCTGTTGAAGCTCTCGTACTGATGACGGAAGAGTTTCTTCCCGTCCCACAAGCTGGAACGCCGCACCATAGTATGCGCGGCCGATAGACAATCCATCTACGCCGCGGACTGCATCTTCTCCCGGCACGCTGAAAATTGCGTCACAAGCCCCTCTCTGTAAACGATGTAGAGGAAAGTCCGATTCATCGACTTCAGTGATACGGTCGCTGTTTCGAACCCAAACAGGTGCGAAACTACGGCCCATTTCGGCCGCTACAGCCGTGGCAACATCCACATCAAACCCACTGTTATCTTCCTCTCGAGAGAACGGTTGATTGAGAGCCAGAAAACACACACGCAATTGTCCTGCGTCAGCGAACGACAATCGCGGAAGAGCACCAATTGCGGCAAAGCCCCACACAGAAATTAAGAACGTTAGACAAAAAAATTTGCTCATGTTCTGCGTTTACGGGTTGCGACTATTCGGGCAGCGCAAAAACAACCAATGCGCTGCCTTTACTCGTCAGTGGTGGCTCACCAACGAGGGTTACGGCGAGGCCACCCCCCCCGCTTGGAATGGCTACATATTGGCGGCCGTCAGCCTTATAAGTGATGGGCTGCGCCCGCATAGAAGAACCGGTCTGGAATTGCCAGAGCAACTCTCCATCGGCCGCATCAAAAGCCAGCGCCATGCCTTCAAGATTCCCCGAAAACACCAACCCGCCCCCCGTTGATAACGCGCCGCCCATCATCGGATAGTCGTCTTGGTAACGCCATTTTATCTCACCCGTAGACGGATCAATTGCTGAGAGATGCCCGTAAGACGTGCCATCGTCCCCCTGCGTTTTTCCGGGTCCACCCCCCCAGAAGGGGATACCCTTAATAAACACAGATGCGGACTTTTCCATTTGCCAGCAACTTTCCACGACTGGAACGTACATGAGTTTCGTTACAGGACTATAAGCGGCCGTATAAGAGCCGTTTTTCCCACCAACCGAACCGGGACAAATAAATTCTTTGGCTTCGGGCGTTGGTACAAATTGGGGATCGACCATCGGACGGCCGGATTCATCTAAGCCCTTCGACCAGTTGAGCTGGTCCACGTATTGCGTCCCGTGTAAATATTCCCCCGACGCACGGTCAAGAACATAGACGTAACCATTTCTGTTAGGTTGCGCTAACGCCTTGACCGTCTCCCCACTACGCTCGACGTCCACTAAAAAGAGATCTGTATTTCCATCGTAGTCCCATATGTCATGGGGTGTAAATTGAAAATACCACTTAATTTCTCCGGTACTCGGATCAAGGGCAAGTACCGAGTCCGCGTAAAGGTTGTCTCCCTTTCGCACGTCTCCATTCCAATCCGGCGCCGTATTTCCGGTAGCCCAGTACAAAAGATCCTCGTCCGGATCGTACGAACCGGTGACCCAGGTTGGGGCCCCACCGTGCTTCCATGAATCACCTGCCCACGTCTCTGACCCGGGCTCGCCCGCTTCAGGAATCGTATACCTGCGCCAACGTCTTTCGCCCGTGTCAATATCGTAAGAATCAATATAACCCCTTACCCCATACTCTCCGCCTGCAACGCCCACGATTAAGTTCTGTCTCACAACGAGAGGGGCAACAGTGGCGCTAAAGCCGTCACTGTAGTTGTCCATTTCGACGTTCCACGCCACTTTTCCTGTCTTTCGGTCCAATGCGACCACACGCGCATCGAGCGTAGCCATAAAAATCTTGTCGCCCGCGACCGCCGGACCTTTGTTTGAGGGGCCACAACAAACCCGCATGTCGTCTGGCAACTCGTGCTCATAACGCCACAACAATTCGCCAGTAACTGCATCCAGTGCGAACAAATGGTTGTATGCGGCTGTCAAATAGATGATTCCGTCCACCACTATGGGGGAGGCCTGCATCTGTGCCGGGATTCCAGTTTGAAACATCCACGCGGCTTTGAGGTCCTTCACGTTATGACGGTTAATATCCGCCAGCGGACTGAACCGCCAGCCGGCATAATTTCCGCCATACATTAGCCAGGAATTTGGATCGTTCGTCCCTCCCAAAAGATGCTCTTGGGTCACTGATTGGAAATCGTAGTCGGCGGCCCAGCCGGTAAGCACCTGGTCGTCGCTTCCCGCCGCTATTCCGGTATCGCCCTTTTTTTTATTAATGACAGAGCCGCCTTTTTTTGACTCAGATTCAACAGCCTCGTGGGAACGACCACCGACCCCTCGGACCTCGTTCGGAAGGACCGTAGCCAACATGGCCAGACTAAAAACGGTAAGAGCTCTCCGTAAGCACAAATTCCGCATTTTCTTCCCTCCTTTATGGCCGAGAAATATAGTAAAATACCTTGGCGTGACGCGGTCGAAAAATACTCGGTTTTTGTTTGTCGGTCAAGAAAGGCCATAGTCCCCGTTCCCAACCACGTTAGGTACAACATCCGACGGTATGAATAAAAGCCTGAGACCTGTTGTACCCACGCCCCCGGCACCTTTAGCAAACACTTTAACACTCGGACTTATTTTCGATCATAAGTCTGGTATAGAGTAATCTCACAAACACACATCGATAAAAGGAAAGCTACTAATGATCCCCTACGCTTTTAGGAACCAAATAATCTTCGCTAGTCTCGCCGTAGTCGGGCTCTTTTCTGCCTCTTGCGGTGACGAGCCGGCGCCTCACGTCGACATGAAATCGGGCCCATCTATTTCGCAGAGCCCAATTACCACGGACGGAGCGCTATCAGGTGCCGCAATTCCAACAAAGCGGGCCGGCCAAATCTCGGGAAGGGTCTTCCTAGAGGGGACGGGCTCTCTCGCTAGCAGGAAACTGAGTGTCACAAAAGACGTCGACGTGTGTGGAAGAACGGACAAATTCGCGCTCGATCTTTTACTGGGGCCAGAGAATGGGATCGGCAATGCCGTAGTTTATCTTGAATCGGCGCCGGACGGCCACAACGAAACACCTTCAACGTCGGAAAGACAACTCGACCAGAACGAGTGTGTCTACGACCCTCACGTTCTGCTCGTTCCTGCGGGCGCCACCTTGAATATCAAGAATAGTGACGGGATCCTCCATAACATACACACGTATAGCCTCTTAAACCCTGCATTCAATACTGCCCAACCCAAATTCAAGAAGTTTATTTCGAAGACATTCACTACGCCGGAGATTATCAAAGTAACCTGCGACGTTCACGATTGGATGACTGCGTGGATCGTCGTTCACGACCATCCACACTATGCCGTTACCAACCCCAACGGTGCTTTCCAACTCTCCGGTGTTCCTCCGGGAAACCACACCGTTCGTATTTGGCACGAATCCTTGGGAGAACAAGCGCGATCGATAACGGTTGCTCCCTCACAAACAACAACCGCAGACTTCGGGTTTCCCCGTAGTGGATGAGACAAAGTATATAAGATATACGGATGGCTCTCGCGCATAGGGGTCAGCCTTGATTCGCGATTTGTAGGCTATGATTTTTCGTCTTTTCTCAGCGCACGGTATCCGAATTATGGTCCTCGCAATTTCCCTTGTGGGGTTTTTATCGGCATTGCTTTACCAACCGCCGGCGGAGGATCGTTTATGGCGGGCAGGCAAAGCTTCATGGTGGGACCACCCGGCACTCGACTTAGGCTTAACCGGCTGGGGTTACGCCCCAGAACAACCTATCTCATTCAGCCACAAACTCCACGCGGGCGAATACGGCCTCGACTGCTTGTATTGCCATGCCGGCGCACGCGTCTCACAATGGGCTTACGTGCCGCCCGTCCAAACCTGCGTAGGCTGCCATGCTAGGCCAACGGAGAGTCCCGAAGTCAAGAAAATACAAAAGTACTGGAGAGACAAGGAACCGATCCCGTGGGTGCGTGTACACGCACTGCCCTCTTTTACCCGTTTCAACCATAAACGGCACGTAGCGGCAGGTGTTGAATGTCAGTCGTGTCACGGCGAAGTCCAGCGAATGGATCGCGTTGAGCAGGTATCATCTTTAAAAATGGGCTGGTGTGTTACATGCCACGAAGCGCATGGGGCAAGCAAAGACTGTCTAATTTGCCACTACTAGAACAGAAACAGACGAGAGAACGAACATGGGAGACGGACTCGACAGAAGGGATTTCTTAAGGTTGGTAGGGGCAAGCGCCGCAGCACCTGTCGTTGGGTGTGCCTCGAAACCGGTGGAAACGATCATCCCGTACCTAGTCCAGCCGGAAGAAATCACGCCAGGCACGGCCACCTATTACGCGACCGTATGCCGAGAATGTCCTGCCGGTTGTGGCATGATAATCCGGACCAGGGAAGGCCGCGCCGTCAAAGCCGAAGGGAATCCTAAACACCCGGTAAATAACGGGCGCCTGTGTGCAAGAGGCCAAGCGTCACTGCAAGGACTTTATAACCCCGACCGTATCCGACAACCGTTACTCCGGAATAGCGAAGGCGTACACGAGCCAGTGTCTTGGACGAGGGCAGAAGCAATGCTGGCGGCACGTTTGCGGCGCGTCCAGAGAGAAAACTCTGCCGATCGGGTTACTTTCATTTCAGGCCAACTCGCAGACAGCACTTTCGAGTTGGCCCATCAATGGCTGAGCGCCATCGGATCGGAGCAGTTTGTCACCTACGAGCCATTCGGATTCGAGGCCACAAGACGCGCAAGCGAAATATGCTTTGGCATTTCGACCGCACCTGTGTATGACCTCTCCGAGGCTGGCTTCCTTCTTAGTTTTAATGCCGATTTTTTGGACACATGGCACTCACCCACGAAATATGCGGGACAGTTTGCCAAAATGCACGGAGCCGACCGTGCCCCGGATGGACGATTCGTACAGGTCGAATCGAGGATGTCACTCACGGGCGCGAACGCCGACGAATGGATCGCAATAAAGCCAGGAAGGGAAGCTTTTCTCGCGCTCGCGCTTGCACGCTTGATTCTGCCGGGAAGCGGCATACCCATTGACGAGAAAGAGGAACTCAGCTCAAGCCTTGCCAGTTTCACACCGGCTATGGCGGCCAAGATCACCGATATACCGGCCAACACGATTAACCGGCTGGCGGCCGAGTTCGGCAGGCAAGGCAAAATCCGTCCCAGCGTGGCACTGGCCGGAGGCATAGCAGGAAGTTCCAAGGAAGAAACCGCGACACTTGTAGCCGTAAATTTGCTAAACTATATAGCCGGGAACATCGCGAAGACAGTTTATTTCTACGACCAAGACGCCATTCCACAATCTAGCTCCTACGCAAGGGTCCTTTCCATTGTAAAAGAGATGCAGCGCGGGAACGTTCCTCTCTTGATGCTAGCGCATTCCAATCCCGTTTTCAGCCTCCCAGCATCGGTGGGTTTTGACAAGGCGATGAAGGAAGTGGACTTCGTCGTAAGCTTCTCATCGTTCCTCGACGAAAGCACCAAATTAGCCGACCTTATACTCCCGGACCATACTCCATTAGAAAGTTGGGGCGATTTTCGCCCGGAAGCAGGCGTTCGAGGTCTCATGCAGCCCGTGATGGCACCTATCTTTGACACCAAAGCGTTAGGTGACACTTTGCTATCGGTTAGCCAGCAACCGACCGACGAGCCAATCGGGTCACTCCCTTGGGAAAATTACTACTCCTACTTACAAGCCAAGTGGCAAACAATTCACAAAGAACAACAAGACGAGAACAACTTTGAGACTTTCTGGCATGATGCACTCCAGCGCGGAGGGATATGGAAGCCGCAAAAACCAGCGCCGGTCCGCCTAAAAAAGGATTTCGGAACAGCCCTCTTTAGAGAACCCAAATTCCAGGGGCATTCTGCAGAAGCGCTGATACTAATCGCGTACCCGAGCACCCGCTACTATGATGGGCGGGGCGCTAACAAGCCGTGGCTCCATGAGCTTCCGGACCCAATGTCACAGGCCGTCTGGGGCTCATGGATAGAAATTCATCCGGACACTGCAAGGACGCGCGGGATATCGGAAGGAGATCTTGTTTCTGTCAATTCGCCATACGGAACAGTGGAAACCAGCGTACACTTGTACTCAGGGATCCACCATGGGGCCGTTGCCATGCCGATTGGGCTCGGCCATTCGAGCTATGGCCGGTACGCCGAAGGGCTTGGTCAGAGTCCATGCAAGATACTTGCGCCGGATCCTGAAAATAATTCCGGGGGGTTTCCATGGCTATCCACCACAGTTCAGCTTCATAGTCTAGGTCAGAGAGTTCCCTTGATAACGACGGACGGTGACACTGGCCAACACCAGCGGGGGATTGCGCAGACAACAGAGGACGGAGCTGAAGCTAGCCACGGGGACCATGTGCCCAGAGACATGTACCCAGCGATTCAATACGAGGAATACCGCTGGGGGATGAGTATAGATTTGTCCGCGTGCACAGGCTGCGGAGCCTGCGTCACGGCATGTTATGCCGAAAACAATATCCCAGTGGTGGGAAAAGACATGGTAGCGCAAGGGCGGGAAATGTCCTGGCTCCGCGTAGAGCGCTTTTTTGAATCGGAAGAGGGGGAGCCTCCCGAAACGCGTTTTGCGCCAATGCTCTGCCAACACTGCGGGAATGCACCTTGTGAACCTGTGTGTCCGGTCTATGCCACTTATCACAATCCGGAAGGATTAAATGCACAGATTTACAATCGCTGTGTGGGCACGCGGTATTGCGCTAACAACTGCTCTTATAAGGTGCGTCGTTTCAATTGGAATGAAGGCAACTGGCCGGAGCCGCTCAATCTCCAACTGAACCCCGACGTGACTATACGTGAGCCAGGGGTAATGGAGAAGTGCTCGTTTTGCGTCCAGCGTATTCAAGAAGGCAAAGGTCATGCCAAAGACGAAAATCGCAGGGTCCGAGACGGCGACATTACACCCGCGTGCGCGCAGACCTGCCCCACCCGAGCCATAACGTTTGGCGATCTACAGGATAAAGAAAGTGAGGCAGCCCAAAAATCGCAAAGTCCTCGCGGATACACCGTCTTCGAGTCCTTGAACACAAAGCCGGCAATAACGTACCTGAAGAAGATTAAGCGCGCCCGGGAGTAACAGTCCATGGCAGGCACGCTCACCCTCCGCCAGGTCAACCGTGACCTGCTCAAAAACATTGTCACTTCGCCTGCTAGAATTTGGTATATATTGCTCGGCATCGATTTGGTCGTTCTGACCTTCGGCGCGTACTGTTGGGCTTACCAAATCAGTGACGGACTCGGTGTCACGGGCCTCACCCACCCTGTAGGTTGGGGAATCTACATTACCAATTTTGTCTTCTGGGTCGGCATAGCCCACTCCGGCACATTAATTTCGGCTGTCCTCTTTCTGTTCCGGGCCCGATGGCGAACATCCATCGCACGGAGCGCGGAAGCAATGACGATTTTCGCCGTCATGACGGCCGGTCTGTTTCCAATCATCCATATAGGGAGGGCATGGAATTTTTACTGGCTTCTACCCTACCCAAACCAACGGCAACTGTGGGTGAATTTTCAATCTCCTCTTGTCTGGGACGCCTTCGCAATTACCACCTATTTCGCCGTTAGCTTCATGTTCTGGTATATTGGTCTGATCCCGGACCTGGCAGCAGCCCGGGACCGCACTCAAGGCTTCCGCCGTCGATTGTACGATTTCTTTTCTCTCGGGTGGACTGGGACTGACGGCCAATGGCATCACTATCTAAGCGCCTACGGACTCTTTGCTGCTCTGGCTACGCCTTTGGTGGTTTCTGTCCACAGCGTAGTTTCATGGGACTTCGCCATGTCGATAGTCCCAGGTTGGCACAGCACCATATTCGCTCCGTATTTTGTCGCTGGTGCTATATTTTCCGGACTAGCTATGGTCCTGACGCTGCTAATTCCTCTACGCAAAATTTTTGGCCTCGAACGCTACATCACTCCCTACCACTTCGACAATCTCGGCAAGATGATAATCTGCACATCTTTGATTCTCACATACTCCTACGCTAGCGAATTCTTTATTGCGTGGTACAGCAATAATCCATTCGAACAGGCTGCCTTTTGGTATCGGGCTACAGGAGATTATGCTGCGTTGTTCTGGCTGATGCTTGCCTGCAATTGTGCAATCCCCCTTCTCTTATGTCGGAGGACGATCCGGACCCACACGGTCTGGCTTTTCATAATATCCATCCTGATCAACATTGGCATGTGGCTTGAGCGATTCGTAATCATCGTCACCTCGCTCGCTCATGAATTTGATCCCGCCGCTTGGGGGCTGTATCAACCCTCCTGGGTTGAAGTAGGTATCACGGTGGGCAGCTTTGCCTGGTTCTTTCTATTTTTCCTTTTTTTCGTAAAATTTTTACCTCTGGTCTCTCTTGCGGAAGTGAAGGAGCAGATATCCGAAAACAGCCCGGTAGACCCCGCGCCGGCAACGAGGGAGGCGCTATATCCACGTCCAACAGAACAGCTAGCATTCCAGATGCCGCGAGTAGTCGGCGTATTCGACCGACTAGAATCGGTCTACGCCACACTACGGTCTCTCAAAAAAAGCGGTTATAACAACGTGAGCATAGTATCGCCCGTAGGCGACCACGAAATAGGGAATGTTTTGGGAAGGCATAAAAGCCCCATCCGCTATTTTACGTTAGCAGGTGCCCTACTCGGCTGCCTTATCGGCTTCGCCCTACCCATATACACGGCGCTTGATTGGCCTCTCCAAACTAGCGCGAAGCCCATCGTAGCATTACCGGCTTTCGCTGTTATCGCATTTGAGCTGACAATCCTATTCGGTGCACTAGCGACACTTCTCGGCTTTCTCGTTCAGGCGCGTCTGCCCTCCCGTAAAAACGTCGTAAGCCACGACGAACGTTTCACTGAGGACCGGTACGGCCTGCGTGTCCCGTGTACCTTGACGGACATTGAAAATATCAAGGCATCCATGCAAGCCGCCGGGGCCGACGATATCTACATCCAGGAGACACCCTGAGATGGCGCCAGTAAAAAAGCCTCAAGCCTACAACAATGTTCGTATCTCCATCGGATGCCTGGCTTTGATGTGGACAACGTGGGGCACGGTCGTGCATGCCCTCCCGTGGGACAATGACATGTACTGGCAACCGACGCTCGAGGAGGGAACCTCTCTCAAACCCCCTGTTACAGACACGGTCCCTACAACAGGCATCGAACCTCCGATCCCGCGACGCATAACAGACCGGATCAAAGCCGGGCTGCGCCTCAGAAATCCCACAAAATCGACAGAACAGTCTATAACGAGCGGCAAACGTTTGTTCGGCTTATACTGTAGCATGTGCCATGGGACGGAAGGAAAAGGCGATGGGCCGATGGTAGGTAAAGTAATGCCATCCTCAGATCTCCACGCGAACAGGATTAAAAGACAAAAAGATGGGTACCTATACGCTACGATCCGAAGCGGTGGACTCGTCATGCCCGGCTACGGGCATGCGCTGTCCCAGACCGAGCGATGGGATCTAGTAAACTACATAAGACATTTGCAAAAACATTCGCAGTGAGCGCAAAGCAATGAGCAAATGGAATTCGCCGACAAATGAGCGGCCGATACAGGAACCGGGAGACCGGGCCAACCAACTCGATAAAGTGCTATGGTCTGGAGTCGTCGCTGGCACTGCTGTGTTCACCGTCGCGGTCCTTAGTGAAGAGGCACGACGTGCTTGGTTGGCGTTACTTGTTAATTGGGTCTTCTGGTCAGGCCTCGCCTTCAGCGGGATTCTTTTCCGGGCGCTTCTCTTGGTGACAAACGCCCACTGGGCAAAAGAGTTCCGCACCGTCGCAGACGGCCTGGCAGCCTTCATACCAACGTCCGGATTTTTATTGCTAGTAATGTTGCTAGGCAGGAACGAGCTCTTCGATTGGATCGACCATTCAGTGTCAGGCAAAGAAGCCTGGCTAAATGAACCCTTCCTTGTGACCCGCAGCATTTTTGGGTTTACCGTTTTAACGGCTTCCGGCCTGGGCCTGTTACGAGCTTCGGCGGTTGTCGGGCGATTGAACAATCCGCTCGAACAGGAATCCGGACCAATCCGACCATTCAGTTATTGGCTTTCCAGAGGCGGACCTAAAAGCGTGGAGGCAGCCAACCGGCAGGTCGCCATTCTAAGTCCCCTTTTCATCTTCCTCTATGCAATAGTTTTCAGCGTGATCGGTTTTGATTTTGTTATGTCTCTTGACCCCCACTGGATTAGCACTCTCTTTGGAGCTTACTTCGCAGTCGGAAACGTCTATCTCGGCTTGAGCGCCATCGGGGTTCTGGCGTTTCTCTCGCATCCGGTCAAAGGCTCGGGCTCCTCGTCGGACTCCCCCTGCCACGACCTTGGAAAACTTATATTTGGATTCTGCATTTTGTGGACATACCTATTTTGGTGCCAGTACCTTCCTATTTGGTACGCCAACCTTCCCGAAGAGACTCCATTTCTAGTCTTACGCCTGTATGAAAGCCCTTGGTCTAGCCTAAGCCTAGGGGTCTTGTTATGCAATTTTCTGATCCCCTTTCCGTTACTGCTATTTGAGAAGACTAAGCGCTCGCCCGGATCACTAGCCCTCATCGGTGCGGTGATCTGTACCGGCATGTGGCTAGAGCGGTACGTCCTCATCGTTCCTTCTGTACAGCTACAGAAGGTAACTTCTTTCGGGTTGATAGAGCTCAGCATACTAGCAGGCACAGCAAGTCTTTTTGCGCTCTGTTATCGGTACCATTATAGAAGGGCTGCGTGAGCGTTGGAAACCTTGGGAGGTGGATACGGCGGCTGCGATAGAGACTCGGAACCATTCGGATTAGGTAAGCGAGAACCGCTGCAGGTCCTAACTAAAAAAACGCGATGAAGTTTTTCTTTGACCTCGACGGGACTCTAACCAATCCGCAGCTAGGTATAACGCGTTGTTTTCAATATGCAATGGAGGGCATGGGCCACAAGGCTTGGCCCACTTCAACACTCGAGAAGTTCATCGGTCCCCCGTTGCAAGACTCCTTCCGACGGGTCCTCAATACGACTGACCAAATGCTGATTAATGAGGCGATTCGCTTGTATCGGGAACGGTATTCACACGAAGGGCTGTTTGAGAACGAACTATATCCAGGCATTCCCGATAGTCTCCTCCTACTCCGAGATTCCGGCCACGACCTACTCGTCGTTACCAGCAAGCCTACCATCTATGCAGAACGTATCGTACGCCACTTCGAACTCGACCCGTTGTTTCCCAAAACCTACGGTTCTGCGCTATCCGGAGAATACACGGATAAAAGAGAGCTCATCGCTCATGTTCTGGATCAGGAAGGTGTCCTGCCGGACGAAGCCATTATGATCGGCGACCGTTCCTATGACATTGTAGGAGCAAAAATGAATAAGGTTGTGTCCGTGGGTGTACTTTGGGGGTTCGGGTCAGTGGCCGAGTTACTTCACGCAGGAGCAGACATGATCGTCTCCTCAGTCGCCACATTAACCCCGAGGCTACTCGAATGGCCGCCATAAACGGGAATTCGGACCGAGGTTAAATCAACCGGCCCAACGAAAACCAGAACACCCTATTTGCCCATCCACGTACATTTCGTGTAGAGCCCACTAAATTATACCGTCGACGGGGCCCTCATCCGTAATAAACGCCTCATAGATCTACAGCCTTTAGGGCCTGGGTTGTATAACTAGATGTTTCGGGCCATACTGCCAGCCTCACCAATCGATTTTACGTTGGTGTAGTTCGCAGGGGCGAGCAACGAAAAACCAGAAAAAATAGCTACGAACCGGCCAACAGCTACCCTAGACCCTTTTGAGAGGAGACGATCATCGCAAACAAAATATTTGTAGGAAATTTGAACTTTGAAACCACGCAAGACGAATTGCGGAGCCTATTCTCAGAGGTAGGAGAACTCGTTGAGGTCTTTCTTCCCAACGATAGAGAGACTGGACGCCCCCGGGGCTTCGCTTTCGTCGAGTTTACGGATGCAGCGTCGGTTTCAGTCGCCGTAGAACGCTTCGACGGTTACGAACTTGGCGGCCGAAATCTCCGTGTAAACGAAGCGGAAGACCGCCCACCAAGACGCGGCCCCAATTTCTCGCCCGGTGCGGGATCGGGAGACCGCTCCTTCGAAAGGCCGTGGGGTGGTCCAAAAGGTGGCGGAGCAAAACCGAAAGGAAGCCGCCGAAACCTCCGGCGTGGTAAACGGAGTCTATAGCGGGGATTCCCACACCCAGCGGGCCAAAGAATCCACAAATGGGCACGGCGCTCCGATAGGAACAGGAACTGAAGACGTGCAATTTAGGATTTCAATTCTTGGCTCGAGCAAGGAGCGGATACAATGCTACAAGTTTTTTCGATGCCCGTCGGGTTTCTAGAGTTCGATAGTAAATTGTTCTTCCCAGGTGACAAAGTGGGTAAGCAAATAACAATCCCAGTACCCAGCTACCTCATCACGCATCCAAAGGGCAATGTGGTTTTCGATACCGGAGTACACTGCTCGTGTATCGAAGATGCAAAAGGCCGGTTAGGAGAAGTCGCCGATTCCTTCGCCCCAAGGGCCCAGCCTGGAGAGGAGATCGTAAGTCAATTAGCAAAATTCAGCCTTACCCCCAAAGACATAACCTACGTCGCAAATTCTCATTTTCATTTTGACCACGCGGGCGGTAATGAATTTTTCCCTACCTCCACTTTTCTCGTACAAAAGAACGAATTGGAGGCGTCAAAGGACCCAGAAATGGCGCAAAAATCCTTCTTTGATCCAAAGGACTATAACCACGCTCTCGAATATAAACCTATCAACGGTGAATTCGATATATTTGGCGACGGAGCACTAGTTCTCTTCCCGACCTTTGGACACACCCCGGGGCACCAATCCTTGCGAATCCAGGTTGCGAAGGGTACTGAACTAGTCGTAACGGCGGACGCGTGTTATACGAAGCGGAACATGGACGAGAACATGCTCCCCTCTATTGCCTACGATACTAAAGAAATGTACCGGTCTCTGGCTACTTTGCGTCATCTGCGTGACCGGAAAGGCTCTACGGTCATTTACGGACACGATGCCGACCAATGGAAACAAATGAGACACGCACCGGAACCCTTAGCCTGAGGAGCCCCGGGAGGAACGGAAAAGGCCGCCAATGATGTTCCATAGGACGCCTCCTTTCCCCGGTCCGGCTTCACTCGCTCATCAACTACTCCCAGGTTTTCCAGACGTCTGGGGAATGGCCTACCGTGACCTCTTTGCCGTTCCGTACAATCGGGGTTCTCATTAGAAGCGAATCCTGGACCAATAGCGTTTCAATATAAGCGGGGTTCAGACTCGCATGCACCAGGCCCTTTTCTAAGAACCGCGTACTTTTAGTGTCTATAATGTCGACGAGAGGCACACGGACCGCTACAGCACGGAGTTCGCCCCTCGACATCTCTTTCTGACTAAGATCAACAAAGTGGAACCGGATCCGCCGTTCATTGAAGAACCTTTGCGCTTTCCTAGTATCGCTACACTTCTTTGTCCCAAAAATTTGTATATTCACCGCCGAACCTCGTTATTTGAACCCAGCTTAATAGTACCGCGTGGCAAAAGAAAAGTAAGTAGCCGAGCTTGACACATTCATTGTTTCGCCCATAGGGTAACGGGCAGCTCGTTAGCCGCAGGAGGGTCAGTTGTCAGCTAAAGACCGCGCCTTATTGTTCTGGTGCCTCGTTCTGATTGTATCGGTATCTCGAGGAAGCAACGTAGCCGCTCAGACAGTAAATCCTCCGAATGCCTCAGGCGACAAAGGGTCGATTTCTCAGCCCTATGAACCCCCAGTGTTGGAACCCGTAATCGTCACTGCTACTCGTAATCTTACAACTATGTCCGAGGTTCCCGCCGCCGTAAGTGTAATTGATCAAACCGACATTCAACTTGGCATGCCCACTGTTGGTTTCGAAGAGCCGTTGGATCGCATTCCTGGTGTCTTCACCCAAAATAGTTCGAACTTCGCGCAAGACTTTCGACTCTCTATACGTGGTTTTGGTACGCGTACGGCTTTTGGCGTGCGGGAAGTGAAGGTGTTGGTCGACGGGATCCCGGAAACTTCTCCGGATGGACAAACCCAACTCGACAATATCGACCTGGGAGCGGCGCAACGCATAGAAGTACTAAGAGGCCCCTCCTCCTCACTCTACGGTAACGCTTCGGGCGGCGTAATCAATATTATCACGGAAGATGGCCCATCAACTCCGTTCTTGGAAACACGGATGATGGGGGGATCCTTTGGTCTGCAAAAATACCAGGCGAAGACTGGCGGCCAGGTAGGTTCACTAAACTATATGTTTAATGCGTCTTACTTATCGTTATCGGGATTTCGCGACCACAGTAGGGCTCAGAACACTCTCTTCACAGGAAAGTTGAAGTACGAAATCAATCCAACGTCAGACATCACAACGTTGATGAGTTTCATGGACGCACCTTTTGCCGACGATCCAGGCGGTATTACAAAGGCCCAGGTAAGGGCGAAGCGCGATCAAGCAAGAGACAGGAACGTTTTGCTCGATTCTGGCGAGCGTGTGACGCACGGGAAGCTCGCATTCGTGTACAATAACGAGTTCCTTCCTGGGCACAGAATTACCGTTACCGAATACTCTATGTTCCGCCAGTTTGAAACGAAATTGCCCATACTTCCCAGATTCGGTTCAGGCGCCGTTAAATTTGACCGCTTTGGCGTCGGTGGAAGCTTAAAATACGCATACGATGGACCAATATTTGGCTTTCGCAATAGGTTCATGCTTGGTGTAGACGTGGAGTTTCAGGCTGACAACCGGAGGAGATTTGATAACGACGACGGCGACGTCGGCCAAAGACGTTTCCATCAAGACGAGGACGTCCGCAGCGTCGGCCCATTTATAAACAACGTTTTCTATCTTCGCGAGAACGTGCAGCTCACCGCAGGGCTCCGGTACGATAACGTGCGATTCTCTGTGGCCGATCAATTTCTCGAAGATGGCAATGAATCAGGTTCTCAAACATTCGATCAGATAAGTCCCATGGGCGGCCTAATTTACAGCCCTTATAAACATCTGCACCTATACACCAACGTTTCAACGGCCTTTCAAGTCCCAACAACGACCGAGCTAGCCCGACCAGACGAAGGCGGAGGTTTTAACTCGGCGCTCGATCCCCAGCAAGCTATCAACTATGAATTCGGCATACGAGGAGATCTCGGACAGCGGCTCAGTTACAATTTAGCATTGTTTTGGATCGTGATAGACGATGAGCTCGTCGCGTTTGAGAGCGAATCAGGACGCAACTTCTTTCGGAATGCCGGGAGGTCAGAAAGGAAAGGGGTAGAATTCGAGTTTCGCCTCAGGCTAGCTCAAGGCCTGGACTGGAAATTGGCGTACACTTTTCTAGACGCCGAGTTCGATAGATTCATCACGCCCAACGGGAGATTTGACAACAACGATGAGCCGGGCATCCCGCCCCACCAACTGTACACTGAACTTTTTTACTACCATAAAAGTGGGCTTTACGGAGCTTTTAGCGTACAACACGTCGACAGTTTCTATGTCAACAACGCCAATTCGGTGCAGAATGATTCCTACACCGTCCTAAAGTTACGGATGGGTTATCAGATGCGATTCAGGAACATGAACATTGCACCATTCGTAGGTATCCAAAACATGACGGATGAACACTATAACGGTCTGACCAGATTGAACGCATTTGGCGGAAGGTTTTTTGAGCCTTCTCCCGGCATCAATGCTTATGGAGGCCTGACCGTCTCGTACGATTTTCTATAATCGTTAGGCCACTTGGTTATGAGTCACGCCACCACCTGATGCAGAATAGAGGCTCCAAACCCCCCGGCTTACATCGGAGGGCTCGGAAAGACGAACCCGTTCCCCACCCAGCACCTAACTAACCGTCTTTGATCCTTGGTACCTCGTTGACTGAGCTGTCCGTTACCAAATTTTCGAACCAGGGCATCACCAGGTCCTCGTTGACCGAGAATGGGTAGGCGTGACCCCACCCCGGCAATTCCCGGTAAGTCACGTCGTAGCCGATTTTCGTCATACCATCCCGTGTTTGGCGTGCAAAGTCGACTGGGAATATAGAGTCTCGCTCTCCATGTACCATAAAAATAGGCACGTTTTTCCCCTGCCCGCGCTTCAGCAAATGGTCCACAGAAGGGTGAATACGCCCAGCTACAGGGGCGATGCCCGCAAACAGATCAGCGTAGGCAAGGCCCAGTACGTACGCAAATATTCCCCCGTCAGAAAACCCAGTCAGAAATATGTGTTCCCGGTCAATCTCGTATTCATTCCACACCTCTTCGAGCATGGCCCTAATCGAACGGCGGTCCAGTATGGGATTGGGCGCTATGCCTGGCACGCGTATCGCCGACCACGTCTCGCGTGTTGATTTGGGAGCAAGGATTATATAGCCCTTGCTCTTCGCCGACCTCAGCCAGGTCAATAGGTAGTCGTCTTCCCTACTGTAGCCGCCATGGAGACAGACAATAACAGGCCAACTTTTCTTATCGGTATAATTCTCTGGAACGTACAAACAATACCGCGCGTGCTGGTCGCTTGCCTCCTTCCGGATAATACCCACCGGAACCTCTACGTTCGGAGCCCGCCTCTCCAAATCACCGAGCATCGGCCACATCTCACGATGGACCCACAGCCGCTTTAGGATTGAGGAGTGTTCGCGCACCTCATACAAAATATACTTCCCGCGGCAAAATTCGTGTTGCCCCTTTAAGAAATCCATTGCGGCTTCTTCAGTAACGAAACGGAGTAAGCTGTCGTTCGCC